>DASWIG010000105.1:0-15939 GCA_036397835.1 Thermoanaerobaculia bacterium | reverse complement strand
AGCGCCGCGGGCGCAGGAGGAGGAGCGCCTCGCCCATCTCCTCGAGCTGCCGGATGCGGTCCGTGCGGTCGACGTAGACGTAGCCCTTCGTGATCAGGCTGTAGAAGTCGGCTTCGCCGTAGGGGATCTTCATGGGCCGCTCGCCTCGGGCTCCGGCTCCCCATCGCCGGCCTCGACGGTCGGGTCGACGAGCTCCAGGAAAGGGAACAGCGCGAAATCCCGGGCGTTCAGCGCCGCCAGACGCGAGACGCCGGCCATCTCGACGGTCGCGGCCAGGGCGGTGTCGAGGATCCGCTTACGGCCCAGCCTGAATCTCTCCATGAGCTCGCAGAGACGGTCGTGGACTTCGACCGTCGGTGTCGATGGCCAGTATCCGGGGTCCGGATTCCTCTTCCTGACTCACCCTTCGAGCATCTCGTCGAAGATCTCGCTGCGAGTCCAATCTCTCAGCAGCCGGCCACTGGCATGGGCGGGTATCTCGAGCACGGACCGGCCCGATCGGCGCTCCCTCTTCAAGTACTCCGCCATGGCCTCCCGAATGAGCTCGGCGACCGCCCGTCCCCGGAGGGCCGCAAGCACCTGGAACGTCCGGTAGTCGTCTTCAGCCACGTGAACGGAGATCGGTCTCATAGGGGCAGTCTATATAGGAGTCCGATATCAGGTCAAGCCCAGGTCTAAGGGACGTTCGCCGACCACGCGCTCAGGTTGCCGCTCTCGAAACCGTCGGCGAAGATCTCCACCATCTGGTCTCGGCCCGCCAGCGCCTGCGCGCCGCTGGCGAGGGGATCGAGCCAGTCGCGCAGGCGCGTTTCGGGCGTCCCGCCGCCTTCCCAGGCGACGGCGAGCTTGCCGTAGAGGTCGAAGTCGATCACCGTGCACGAGGCGAGGCCGGCGGTCAGGATCCCCACGCACAGCTTGCTCGCCGGGTCCCACAGGCAGGAGCCCGAAGAGCCGCCCTCGGTGGTCCCGTCCTCCCAGTCGTCGACCATCCAGTGGGTGTCGGGCTCGATCCACGCGGTCGTGGTCAGGACATCGTCGTTGAAGCTGATCGACTTCACGTCGCCGCTCGGGTGGTGGATGCCGACGGATCCCAGGGGCGGCACGCCGCTGACGTCCCAGCCCGTGAAGTAGACGTCGAACTCCGGATCCGGGTCCTGGCTGAGCTCCACGAGGGCGAAGTCGCTGCTCTCCTCGGAGGCGCGGAAGGTCGATCCCGTCTGGTTGAAGCCCAGGCTGCCGCCGGTCTGCTGGCCGCACACCGGAGCCTCGTATTTCCAGTAGACCACCACGGTGTCGTCGTTCTGGGGCGAGAAGCCGCAGTGGAAGGCGCTCAGGAAGTAAGGCGCGCCGTCCTGAGCGGTGCTGTTGATCAACTGACCGGAGCACAGCGAGACGCCGCCGATGGCGACCCGGGCCACGGAGCGAATCTGGTTGCGCCAAGGATCGCCCTCCGGACAGATCACGTCGTTATTGCACGCCCCGGACTTCTCGAAGCCGCGGAAGCCGTGGTTGACGCGGCTCAGGCGCAGGTCCAAGGGCTCGGCCGTCCCGTCCGGGACGTGGAGCTCGACGACGACCTCGTCGCCGCGGACGATCGGAGTCCAGAGACGTCCCCAGGCCGAACGATGCCGCGCCGTGTAGGGGCCCTCGACGTCCTCGCGGGCCGGGTCGTAGATCCACACGCCGGCTCCCTCGGGGAGGTCGAAACGCGAGAAGCCCAGGTTGAGGTGGAGGGCGCCCGGCGACGAGATCCTGAGCCGCCACAGCCACGAGCCGTCGTCGAGCCGCTCCCAGGTGCCCGAATTGCGGACGTCGAGGTCGACCTGAATGGCATGAGCGAACCGGTAGGGCAGACCGACGTGGTCGCCGGATCGCTTGGCCGCGGCGAGCAGCGCGGCGTTGTCGACCGCGGGCATCACCCGCTGATCCACGAAGGGCAACTCGGTGGCTTCTTGGCCGAAGCTGGCCGGCGGACGGTACATCTTGGAGACGGCCGGGCCAGCTTGCACCACGAGGACCAGGGCTCCGACCAGGCTGAGCAGGTTCCGTTGCCGCATGCGTTCCTCCCATCAACCGAGACCGGCGCTCCTCCCCTACGGTTTAGATCTGTAGTCGGGGGAACTTGTTTAGTCAAGTGCGTGCTCCGCGTCCTTCGTCGGCCCAGGTCGTTCTGGATGTTGTAGACACGAAAGAGGCAACCCTGACCGGCCTTCACGGTGGTCCTGACTTTCATGGCCGTCTCCTTCCTCGTCGGTCACCCTCCGGCTGGATTGCCGAAGGAGCGTTTTCCACGATAACGAGAAAACCAATTCTCGATCGGGAGCTCGCGCGGGCACGCTTTCCGGAGCAGAAGGGTCGGCGGTTCCGAGAAAGGTGCGGTATTTCGAGCTTCGGACACTCTGTCCCCCCCCCGAGAAACGACATGTCCCGCCTGGAGACCGGGCGACGCCCGCACGCCGCCTCCCGATGCGGGAGCCTTCGAAGGCACCGCCGACGGCATCTTCGCGGACGGCTTCGAGTCGGGCAATACGTCGGCGTGGAGCGTCACGGTCGGCTAGCTGGCGTGGCGCGCCGTCTCATGTGCTAACGTCTCCGCAGGGACCCTGACAGCGACCATGACCCCCAGGACCGAGCCTGGGGGGAGCTTCGACCATGGGAAAATCGATCTACCTCGTCAACACGACGGCGGACTTCCCCACCTACTTCGGGGCCGAGATGGTCCAGGGCTGGGGCCTCGCGCCCGCCACCGCCTTCGCCGACCTCGCCATCGCCACCGTCGCCGCGATGGTGCCCGACAGCTTCCACGTGCGTCTGTGCGACGAGAACGTCACGCCCATCGACTTCGACGTCGACGCCGACTTCGTGGCCATCACCGGCAAGGTCTCGCAATGGACCCGGATGAGAGAAGTGGCGCGCGAGTTCCGCCGGCGGCGCAAGACCGTGATCATCGGCGGCCCTTTCGCGTCGCTGTGCCCGGACGTGGTGGCCGGCCACTGCGACGTGCTGGTGCGCGGCGAGATCGAGGAGATCGCGCCGAGCCTGTTCTCCGACCTCGCCGGCTCCGGCTGGAAGGACGAGTACGTGGGCACCCGCCCCGCCCTCGATGTCTCGCCGCCGGCGCGGTGGGACCTCTACCCCAACGACCGGGCCCTGCTCGGCTCCGTCCAGACCTCCCGCGGCTGCCCCTTCGAGTGCGAGTTCTGCGACGTGATCGAATACCTCGGCCGCAACCAGCGTCACAAGCCGGTGGCCAACGTGCTGCGCGAGCTCGACGACCTCTACCGGCTCGGCTACCGCTCCGTCTTCCTCGCCGACGACAACTTCACCGTGGTTCGCCGTCGCGCCAAGGAGCTGCTGGTGGCGCTGCGGGAGTGGAACGACCGCCAGGTCGACGGCAAGGTCACCTTCTCGACCCAGCTCTCGATCGACTCGGCCAAGGACGACGAGCTGCTGCGCCTGTGCGCCGAGGCCGGGCTCATCCTCGCCTTCATCGGCATCGAGACGCCCAACGAGGAGAGCCTGCGCGAGAGCGCCAAGCGCCAGAACATGGGCGTCAACCTCGTCGACCAGATCCGCAAGCTCTACGACCACGGCATCGCGGTCATCGCCGGCATGATCGTCGGCTTCGACCACGACGGCCCCGACATCTTCCGGCGCCAGTACGAGTTCGCCACCGCGGCGGCGCTGCCGGTGGTGACCCTGGGGGCCCTGGTGGCGCCGGCGGCGACGCGCCTGCACGACCGCATCGCGAAGGAGGGACGGCTGCTGGCCGACGGCTCCGAGGTCGCGGCCCTGCCGTGGAGCACCAACATCCGGCCCAAGCTGATGACCCAGGACGAGCTCCTGGCGGGCATCCGCTGGCTGGCCAACAAGCTCTACAGCCCCGACGCCTTCGCCGGCCGGCTCCTCGAGTTCATCGGTAGGGTGGGGGAGCGGCGCGATCCCAAGCACCGCGGCGGCGAGGCGGCCGGCGGCCCGCGGCGGTCCGTGGACCGGGACGGCCGCGAGATCATGAAGAAGCTGATCGCTCTGGGACCCGCGGAGGCGAAGATGGCCTACAAGGTCTTCGGCGCCGTCAGCAGGAAGCCGGCGGCCTTCGACTTCGTCAAGCCCTGGATGTTCCAGTACGCGCAGATCCGCTACATGTACGACCGCGGTCAGCTCTGGGACAGCTACCTGGCCACCCACACCGCGCCGTTCGCCGGCAGTCACGGCCGCCCGGCGAACAACGGGCTGGTGGCCCTCGGCGCCTGATGGGAGAGTCCATGAGCACGCCGTTCCTCGTCGCGTTCGGACGCTACGCCGCCGGGTCTATCGTGGCGTCGGCGAATTTCGCGGCCCAGGCTGCGAGCCTCGGCGTCCGGACCGGCGCCGCCGCGGCCGGCGCCCTCGCCACCGCGGCCGGAGGCGTGCCGGGCGCCGGGCTCGTCCGCAAGATGGCGGAGGCGGTCGAGCGCGAGGCCGCGGCCGCCGAGGAGCAGGCGTCGCTGCGCGCCTCGGCGAGCGTCGACGGGCTTGCCAATCGGCTCGCCAATCGGCTCGGCGATGGGCGCTCGGAGTGGGTCGAGCTCGCCGCGGACACGGCCGCGGCTCCGCTCTCGGGCCTGGCCGCGGTCGCCGCGGCCATGGGCGTCGAAGCGTTCAATTCAGCCGCTTCGACGCGTCCCGGGCGAGCCGCCCTGGACGCCGTCGTCCGCAACGCCAGGGGCGACGCCGGCGCGCAGCGGGAGTCCCTGGTGGCGGTGGCGTCGGACTCCGGCGCCGCGGCGATCCGCGGCGGCTTTTCCGTGGCCGAGACGGCGGTCCGTCTCGCCTTCAGCGACACCCGGCGTCTGCGCCGGGCGATTGCCGGCGGCGTCGATCAGATGCGGCTGCTGGCCGATGCGGGCGAGATGCACGACCTGCTGCCGGTGCCCGCGGTCGACGAGGAGGTGCGGGCGCGGGCGCGGCGGGTCGTCGAGCGGGCGCCGGCGCGTCTCCTGGCGGCCCTCGAGGAGCCCTCGCCCCGGATCGGCAAGACCCTCGCAGCGATGCTCGACGACGCCGAGCCTCTGCGCGTCTTCGTCGTCGCCTATTCGCAAGTGGCGACGCTCGTAGTGACCCGGGTCAGCCGTTTGCTGATCGCCGGCTCGCTGAGCTTCAGCGACGTCGAAGCCTTCCTCGAGGGACGGCGGCTCGCCGGCCAGGCTTGGCGCGCTGGGGGTGAGGACCGACCGGAGCACGGCCTTCAACGAGGGCTTCGCCGAGCACTTCCAGGTGATGGCGGTCGACGACCCGGACGCCGATCCCTCCACTCGCCGCGCCTTCGGCCACCTCGACGCCCACGTCTACCTGACGCGCGAAGGCACGGTGCGCGTCGAGGCCTGTCGTGACGAACGCCGCTTCCGACATGGTCACTGTTTTCTGGTCGGCGAAACGAGGCAAGAGCGGCGGGAGCTACGCCGCTCCCAGGTCGACGACGCCTTCGACCTCCGCCAGGAGGTCGGCGCGGCACAGGTCGGCGCTCATCAGCTCCAGACGCTCCAGGTTCGGGAAGCGGGCGGCGATCAGGTCGACCAACGGCGCCTGGCTCGCGTCGTCCACCACGTAGGCCCTCAGCTCCCGGAAACGGGACAGCGGCTCGGCGCAGCCGGGCTCCGCCGCCGCGATCAGGCAATCCAGGTTGACGCAAGTCTCCTCGAGCTGCTTTTCGAGGTCGCCCTGGTGGACCGAGTCCTCCCCCACCACGCTTGCCGTGCCGGCCACGATCAGGAGCTTCCGGCCTGGGACGGCGCCCGCCGGGTCGTCGACCACGGTGGCGCGCGCGAAGCACGGCGGCAGCGGGCCGTAACGCTTCGAGTAACGGTAGGCCGCCCGCTGCCGCGGGTTCTCGAGGCCGCGGCCCGGACGCTCGCCGGCCAGCGCCTGCACCACGAAGTCCGGGGCGCGGTGGCCCACCCCCGAGGCGGCGATCATCCGCGGGCCGAGGCACGTGGTCCGATACCAGTCGGCGAAGGCCGCATGGCGCCCGGCGTTGAAGACCTCGTAGCGGTCCATGCCGTCGTGCGCCGGGCCGTGGATGTCCGGGATGAAGTTCCAGAAGCGGAGCGGATGGCCGGCGCGGCGCCGCTCCAACCGGTCGCGAAGGACCGCGTAGACCTCGGCGACGCGCCGCTCGAATTCCCGCGTCTCGAGGTCGAGGGCGCCCGGCAGGACGACCTGGACGAAGGCGAGCCGCTCGGCCGCGGCGACCTGGACGCGGAGCCCCTCGCGGACGACCGTATCCGCAGTCACGGCCCGGTCGCCGAGGAGGTGGCCGACCCAGGCCGGGACGGCGAAGGCGTCGACCCGGACCACGCGCGGGCCGCTCGAGATTTCCGTGATCGCTTCAGCTTCAAACATCATTCGGGTCCCGTAGTCGATCCTCCTCCGGGCCACAGCTCCCGGAAGCAGAACCACTGGTAGGGCTCCTGGCGGATGGCCCATTCGACCTCGGCGACGACCCGGCGCATGGCCTCGGCGAGCCCCTCGTCGCCGGCCCCGGTCACCCGGATCGGCGGCCGGAACGCCACCTGGGAACGGCGTCGGCCGCGGCGGAAGACGAAGACCGGGAGCATGACGACGCCGGCGGCGCGCGCCAGGGCCGCGGGCCCCGCCGGTACCGTGAGCCGCCGGCCGAAGATCTCCGCCGCGACCGAGCGAGCGCTGCTGCGCGGGCGGTCGCCCTGGACGGCCACCAGCTCGCCGCGGCGCAGCGCCGTCAGCAGCCGCGCGCCGAGCGTCGGGTCGTCGCGGACGAAGTGCATGGTAAAGCCCGAGTCCTTCTGCTGCTCGTAGAGCTCGAGCACGAACGCCTGGGCCTCGGGGTCCATCTCCTCCTCGCGCACCACGTGTACGTGCCGCGTCTGCACCAGCATCGAGCCCACCTCCCAATGGCCGACGTGGGCGGTGACCAGGATCAATCCCTCGGGGCGCTCCTTGGCCCGCTCCCACAGCTCCCCGCCCTCGATCCCCACGTCCTCGACGCGGCGCTCGGTCGCCAGCCGCTCGTAGCGCTCGGAGAGGCACCAGGCGAAGCTCCACATGGTGCGGTAGATCCGCGCCTGCCGGCGCCACCAGCCGCAGGGTCCGAGCACCGCCGCCAGGTTGGCGGCGATCGCCTTGCGGATGCGGCGCAGGGCCACGAAGAAGAACGTCGTGAAGAGCGTGATGAAGACCCACACGCCCCAATTCGGCAGGATCGACACGCCCCAGCGGTGGAAGCGGTACCAGAAGACCCCGGTGACGTGGAGCGAGCCGAGCCGCCGGCGCATCGGCCCCAGCTCGGGGGCGTGCGGCCGCAGGCGGGCGGGCACGCTCACCTCTTCCTCCTCGTGGCGGCTTCGAGGGCGGGCAGCACCAGGAGCGTGGCGAGCAGACAGGCCGCCACCCCGGCGGCGATCAGCAGGCCGCCGCGGCGCAGCCCGGGGATCTGCGACAGGCCGAGGCTGCCGAAGCCGGCGCAGGTGGTCAGCGTGGTGAGCACCATGGCACGGCCGGCGCCGCGCACGGCGCCGGCGACGCCCGCGCCCGGCTCGCGGCGCACGCCGTGCGCCACGTGCAGGCCGTCGTCGATCCCGATGCCTAGCATGACCGGCATTATCGCCAGCGAGAAGAGGTCCAGAGATTGTCCCAAAGCCGCCCAGATACCCAAGGTCCACAAAGCGCCGAGGACGACCGGTAGACCAGCCTGCAGGCTGAGCCCCCACCGGAAGCGTAACGAAATCACCACCACCGCCGCCACCGCCGCCAGCGCCAGCAGGCCGAGGGTCTCCAGGTCGCGCAGCGCCAGGACGCGCAGCTCGGTGCCGATCGCCACCGCCGAAGCGAAGGCGCTGCCCGCAACCGCCGCCTTGACCTGCGCCACCAGCGCCGCCGGCGGTCCGTCGGGCCAACTGCTCGCCGGCAGGCGCAGGCTGAGCGCCGCCCAGGTCCCGTCCTGGTCGGTGGCGAGCGCTTCGGCCAGCCAGTCGGGCCAGGCCTCCGGCGGCGGGGCGCCGGGGTCCTCGCCCCGTCCCAGGGCGCGCAGGGCGTCGAGCCCGCGGGCGAAGGCCGCGGGGTTGAGGTTGGCGGTCCGCAGCTCGCGCTCCAGGTCGTCGGCGGCGCGGCCCAGGGGCAGGCCGGCGAGCTCGCGCAGGCGCGCCTCCACCGGCGCGCCGAGCGCCAGATAGTCGGCCGGGCTGGTGACCGCCGCGCCGGCGCCGAGCGCGGAGCGCAGCAACCGGGCGGCTTCGCCGGCCCGCGCCAGGGTCACCGGCAGGTCGCGCCCGCGCACCACCACGGTGGCGGTCTCGACGCCGAGGTCGAAACGCTCGGCCAGCAGCGTCTCGGCCTCCCGGGCCGGGTGGTCCACCGGCCTCAAGACGCGCGGGTCCGCCTCGATCGAGAGGGCTCCCAGGCCCCAGAGCGCCACCGCGGTCAGGCCGGCCGCCGCCGCCAGCACGAGCCGCGCGCGCCGCGCCGCGAGCCCCGTGAGCGCGTCGACGCCACGCCCCAACGCGCGCCAGACCGCGCCGGGCCGGCGCAGGCGCGGCGCCGCGGCCACCAGCGCCGGGCTCCCGAGCAGCGCCACGGCCGCCAGGATCGTCAGGATGCCGACGGCCACGAGCTGGCCGAGCTCCCGCAGCGGCCGGAAATGAGCCAGGCCGAGCACCGCGAAGCCGGCGGCGGTGGTCAGCGCCGAGGTGAGGATGCCGGGCCCGCTGTGGCGCACGGTGGCGTCGAGCGCGGCCCAGGCGTCGGCGGCGGACGCCAGCGCCTGGCGAAAACGGGCGCCGGCGTGGATGCCGTAATCGATGCCCAGGCCCACCAGCACCGCACCGAAGCCGACCGAGACGGCGGCGATCTCGGGATGGAAGAGCCCCGTCCAGGCGGCGGTCCACCACAGGGCGACCAGCAAGGGGACGAGCGCGATCACCGGCATCAGGACGCCCTCGAAGGCCGCCACCAGGATCGCCGTGGTGCCGCCCAGCGAGCCGGCCAGGGTCCACTCGAGATCCTCACGGATCGCCTTCTCGTCCTGGGCCGCGTAGAGCGGGCCGCCCACCGCCCGGAAGACGAGCGGCGCGCCGACCTCCCCCTGCACCGCCGCGTAGGCGGCGTCGAGCTCGCGGAGGAGCGCCCGCCCGCCCGCAGGGTCCATTTCCGAGCGCGCCGGGGTCAGGATCACCAGCGCGGCGTCGCCGCCGGGCGCCAGGAAGGTCGAGCTCAGGAGGTGTACGGGCAGGGCCGCGTGGCCCGACAGCGCGGTCAGCTCTTCGCTGAAACCAAGAGGATCGCTTCTCGCGAGCACGGAGTGCGCCGCTGCGGCCGGCGTCGAGAGCGCGGCCTTGAGCCTCGCCACGCGGGCCCGGACGGCGTCCGGCTCGAGGCGGCGGGCCACGGCGCCGCGCCAGTCGCCGTCCAGCAGCAGCGGCGCCCGGGGCGCCACGTAGCGCGCCAAGAACTCCTCGTCGCCGGCGCGGATCCCGGCGCGCGCGCTCGCCACCTCGGGGCTGGCGGCGAGGATCTCCTCCAACCGGCCGGCGGCCCGCGCCAGGTCGGCCTCGTCGGCGCCGCCCGCGCCGTCCGGCAACACCAGGACGAAGACCTTCTCGAGACCGCCGAAGCGCTCGAGGAAGACCCGGTAGTCGGCGGCGGCCGGCGAGCCGTCGGGCAGCAGGGTCGCCAGGTCGGAGGCGACGCGGATCCGGCGGGCCGGGACGAACGCCAGGGCGCAGGCGAGCACGGCCAGGGTCGCCACCAACGCGGGCCGGCGTGCGATGCTGAGGATCCCCGACACGAAGCTCCCAGTGCTGGCTCAGGCCGAGACGCCCGCGTCGACGACGAGGGACTGACCGGTGATCGAGGCGGCGCGGTCGGAGAGCAGGAAGGCCACGGCGCGGGCGACCGCGGCGGCGTCGACGCCGGCGGCGAGGCTCTCGCCGGCGCGCAGCCCCGCCACCGCGGCCGGCGGCAAGGACGCGGTCATGTCGGTGGCGACGAAGCCGGGGACGACGGCGTTGACCCGCACGCCCCGCTTGCCCATCTCGCGGGCCAGGCAACGGGTCAGCGCCAACAGCCCCGCCTTGGACGCGGCGTACGACGCCTGGCCCGCGACGCCGCGCAGGGCGCTCAGGGACGCGACGTTGACGATGGCGCCGCGGCGCCGCGAGACCATGCCCTTGAGCACCGCCCGGCAGCAGCGGAAGGCGCCGCCCAGGTTGACGTCCAGCACCTCGTCCCACGCGGCGTCGGAGGTCAGGGCGAGGAGGGCGCTGCGCTGGACGGCGGCGTTGTTCACCAGACCCTCGACCGGCCCCAGCCGCTCCTCGATCTCGGCGACGAGCGCCGCCGGCCGCTTGCGGTCGCCGAGGTCGAGCTGAAAGGCCGTGGCGCGGCCGTCCGCCGCCGCTTCGACCGCCCGCGCCGCCGCCTCGTCCGAGCGCCAGGTGAACGCCACCCGGAGGCCTTCTTCTACGAGCACCTCGACCACCGCGCGGCCGATGCCGCGGCTGCCGCCGGTGACCAGAACCGTCGGCGTGCTCGCGCTGGTGACCGTCGGCGTTCTCACGCCCTGCCCTCGAACCGCGCCCGGGCGACGGCGGCGGCGATGCGCAGGCTGTCGACCACCGGGCGGTAATGGCTCGTGGTGCGGCCGTCGGCGAAGCCCAGCCGCACCGGCACCGCGGCCACGCGGAAGCCGCGCCGCGCGGCCCGCACCACCACGGCGCTCTCGGCCTCGAAGCGCGGCTCCGGAAAGCCGACGGCGTCGATCAGACGCCGGCGGTAGAGGCGGAAACCCGTCTGCACGTCGCCGAGCGGCTGACCGGCGAGGAGCGAGATGGCGCGCGAGGACAGCCGGTTGCTCAGCCGGCGCACCCGGCCCATCTCGGCGAAGAGCCGTTCGCGGGTGCCGAGCACCAGGTCGGCGCCGGCGGCGGCGGCGAGCAGCACCGGGATCTCCTCCGGCAAGTGCTGGCCGTCGGCGTCGACGGTGACGACCACGTCGAAGCCGCGGCCGAAGAGCTCGCCGAAGGCGGTGCGCAGCGCGTTGCCCTTGCCGCGGTTGACCGGCAGCGAGAGGACCTCGGCCCCCGCCCGGCGCGCGGCCCCGGCGGTGTCGTCGGCGGAGCCGTCGTCGACCACCAGCACGTGGGGCAGCACGCCCAGGGCGCGGCGCGCCACGTCGCCCACGGAAGCGGCGGCCTGGTAGGCCGGGATCGCCACGGCCACCGCGCCGGCGGCGCTCGCCGGAGCGCCCGCGCCACCGTCCGTCGAGGGGCGGTCCACCGAGGGGCTCGTCATCCTCCGGCCTGGGCTGCCCGCTGGGTCTCGACGAACTCTTCCAGCCTGGCCACGGTGGCGAAGGCATCCGGCGCCAGCTCGTCACTGTCGATGCGGAATCCGTATTCCCGCTCGAGAGCCACCATCAGCTCCAGAGCGTCGACCGAATCGAGCCCGAGCCCGTCGCCCCAAAGCAACATGTCGTCCTCGATCATCTCGGGGGTCGTCCCCTCCAGGTTCAGGCTCTCGACGAGGATCTCCTTGAGCCGCTGGCGGGTGGACGAAGCGCTCGACATCTGAAAACACCTCCTGACGGCCCCGGGGCCGGTGCTGAAACGCGGGGTAGTATACTCCATCAGGCGTCTGAAGTGCATCCGTGGCGCCCGACCTGGAGCATGCCCACCGATCCCATCCTCTTGGCTTTCGACGAGCGGCGGCGGCGCGGCGCCGACCTGATAGTGGTGGCGCGCCGCCACCAGGCGAGCGTCGACGACGTCGAGCGCATGGCGAGGGCCGCCGGCCGTCAGCTCGAGAGGGCGGCCCTGGCGGCGGGTTCCGTCGTGGGTCTGCTGGCGTCCAACGGGCCCGGATTCCTGGCCGCGCTGGTGGCCCTGCGCCGCGCCGCCTGCGCCGCCCTGCTCTTCGACGCGCGCACGCCCCCTGCCGCCGGCGAGCGGGCGGCCGAAGCCCTCGGAGCCGCCGCCACTCTCACTTGCCGCCGCGCCTGGCCGCACGAGGAAGACGACTTCTGCGTCGCTCCCGTGGCCGCCGGCGTCGCCGCCGTGCTGCCGCCCGAGATCGCCGTCGTCAAGCTCACCTCGGGCTCGACCGGCGAGCCGCGCGGCATCCTGACGCCGAGCGCCGCCCTGGTGGCCGACGACGCCGCCCTGGCCGCCACCATGGGGCTGGCCGAGGACGAGCGCATCCTGGCGGCCATCCCCCTGTCGCACTCCTACGGCCTGTCGAGCGTCGCCCTGCCGGCGCTCATGCGCCGCACGGTGTTGATCGTGCCGGAGACCCGCGACCCGCTCGACCCCATGCGCCTCGCCCGCGAGCAGGAGGCGACCTTCCTGCCCACGGTGCCGGCCTACCTCCAGGGGCTCGTGCGCATGGCGGCGCCGCCGCGCCCGCCGGCGTCGCTGCGGCTCGTGGTGAGCGCCGGCGCGCCCCTCAAACCCTGCGCCGCGGCGCGCTTCCGGGAGCTCTACGAGCGGCCCGTCCACGTCTTCTACGGCGCCAGCGAGTGCGGCGGCATCACCTTCGACCGCGACGGCTCGGCCGGCGAGCACGGCACCCTCGGCCGTTCCGTGGCCGGCGTCGACGTGGCCCTCGAGCCGGAGACGGACGGCGGCGAGCGCGGGACCGTGGTCGTCGCCTCCGCCGCGGTGGCGGCCGGCTATTTCCCGACGCCGGACCCGCGGCTCGACGGCGGCCGCTTCCGCACCTCGGACGTGGGGCGCTGGCTCGGGGGAGAGCTGGTGCTCGAAGGGCGCCTCGACGACCTGATCAACGTCCGTGGCAAGAAGGTCAACCCGCGCGAGATCGACGCCGTCCTCGCCCGGCTCGAAGGCGTCGACGAGGTCGTGACGCTGGGCGTGACGCTCCCCGGCCAGGACGGGATGATCGTGCGCTCCTTCGTCGCCTGCCGGCCGGGACGCCTGAGCTACGAGACGGTCCACGCATGGTGCCGCCGCCACCTGGCGGAGCACAAAGTGCCGCGCTCCATCGTCCTGCTCGCGGAGATCCCGCGCACGGCCCGCGGCAAGCTCGACCGCGGCGCGCTCCTGGCGATCGAAACGCATGGCCGGCCGATCCCATCCGGAGTCTGAGGGACCCCGGCCGCGGTGGCGGCCGCCGCCGCTGCTGGGCCTGTCGGCGGGGCTGCACGCCGCGGCGGTGACCGCCCTGGCCGTGTCGCCGGCGGCATGGCCGTGGACGGTCGCCACGCTGGTGCTCAACCACCTCGGCCTGTGCGCCGCCGGCATGGCGCCGCGCAGCCGTCTGCTCGGCCCCAACCTGTCGCGCCTGCCGGAGCCGCTGGCGTCGCAGGGCCGGGTCGCCGTGACCTTCGACGACGGGCCGGACCCCGAGGTGACGCCGCGGGTGCTCGACCTCCTCGGCGAGAGCGGCGCCACCGCCACGTTCTTCGCGATCGGCCGCCGCGCCGACGCGCATCCCGGCCTGGTCGCGGAGATCGCGCGCCGCGGCCACCGGGTGGAAAACCACACCTACCGCCACGCCTACTCCTTCGCCTTCCACGGCCCCGGCACCCAGGGACGCGACCTCGACGCCGCCCAGGACTGTGTCGAGCGCATCACCGGCCGGCGGCCGTCCTACGTCCGCGCCCCGGCGGGCTTCCGCAATCCCTGGCTCGACCTGGTGCTGGTGCGGCGCGGCCTGCGTCTGGTCTCGTGGACGCGGCGCGGCTACGACACCGTCGACGCGGATCCCCGGCGGGTCGCCGGCCGGCTCGTCAAGGGCCTGGCCGCCGGCGACGTGCTGCTGCTCCACGACGGCTCCGCGGCCCGCGGCGCCGACGGCCGTCCGGTGGTGCTCGAGGCGCTGCCGCGGCTGCTCGACGCGATCGCCGAGCGGGGGCTGCGTCCGGCCTTCCTTCCTGAGAAGGCCGACTTCGCCGGCCAAATCCCCCCTGACCCCCCTTTCTCAAAGGGGGGGACCTGAAGGCTCGGCTCTTTGCCCCCCTTTGAGAAAGGGGGGTTGGGGGGATTTCCGGCAGACAAAGTCTGCCGGGTTCGGGTCGACTCTTCCGACTTCGCGTTAAGCTAGGCCGGTGCACGGATCCAAGCCTCCGTCCGCCGAAGCGGCCGCGGCCTCCGATTGGTCTGAGCCCACCGCTCCCGGCTTCGCCGCCGTGCGCGGCGTCCTCTGGGCCGCCCTGAACTTCGTCCAGGCGGTCTGCACCTGCGTGTGGACCGCCTGCTGGATCGCCGCCGCCCTGGTGATGCGGGTGGTGACCCGCGGCGTCCGCGTGCCGCTGGCCATGGCGCGCCGTTGCTGGGCGCCGGGGATGCTGCGCGTCGGCGGCATGCGGGTCGAGGTCCAGGGCCTGGAGCACGTCGACTTCTCGACGCCCCACTTCTTCGCCGCCAACCACCAGTCGATCGTCGACGTCCTGGTGCTCTTCTACGTGCTGCCGGTGCCGCTGCTCTTCATCCTCAAGGAGGAGCTGCGCCGGGTGCCCTTCCTCGGCGCCTACGTGGCGGCGATGGGGATGATCTTCATCCCGCGGGGCGAGCGCCGGCGCTCGCTCGACAACCTCGGCGAGTGCCGCCGCCGGCTCGCCGCCGGCATGAGCATCGCCATGTTCCCGGAAGGCACCCGCAGCCGCGACGGCCGCGTCGCCCCCTTCAGGCCCGCCACCTTCCTGCCGGCCATCGACGCCGGCGTCCCGGTCGTCCCGGTGGCGCTCGAAGGGCCGGGCCGCATCCTGCCGCCGGGCACCTTCAGGGTGCGTCCGGGCACGGTCCGCGTCGCCTTCGGGCCTCCGGTGCCGACGGCGGGGATGGAGCGGGGGGACCGGCGGCGACTGGCGCGGGAAGTCCGCGCACGGATTCTCGAGACGTATCGAAATCTCCGGTCCGGTTCGCCGCCGAACGTCGCGTTCTGATAAGGGAGGCGACGATCATGTGGAAAAGAACCGCCCTTGCCTTGCTCTTCCTTCTCGTCCTGCCCGTGCCGCGCGCCGAAGCGGAGCAGGCCGATCCGGCCGTCGCGGTGCTCGAAAAAGCGGAGGCCCTGTTCGACGAGGGCAACGCTCAAGACGCCGTCAAGGCCTTCAAGAAAGCCCGCAAGGCGGCAGCGCAGCCGTCGTACCGGTGCGCCATCGGCCTGGCGAGGTCGTTCAACAACCTCGGCGACTTCAAGGACGCCGAGGCCGGCGCCCGCGAAGCCTTGGCCCTGGCGGCGACCCCGATCGAAGAAGCCGCGGCCTACAGTCAGATCGGCATCGCGCTCTACGCCCGGGGCACCGCCGGCCCGGAAGGGCTCCGGAAGGCCGAAGAGGCGCTGCGCAAGGTCTTCGAGGCCAGCGACGCCACCATCCAGGGCACGCGTTTCCTGCTGGGCCTCGTCCTCCTGAAACAGGAGCGGGACGAGGAGGGCGTGGCCGTTCTGCGGGAGTATCTCGAGTTGGAACCGGAAGGGCGCTTCGGCGACCGGGCTCGGGAGCTCATCGACAATCCCTTGCGCGCCCGCGTCGACCTCGTACCTGACTTCGAGCTCGTCACCCTGGACGGCCGCCGCCTCACGTCGGCGCAGCTCGCGGGCAAGGTCGTGCTGCTGGATTTCTGGGGCACCTGGTGCAAGCCCTGCGTGGCGTCGATACCGCACCTGCGCCGTCTCAACCGGCGGTCCGAGATGGATCCCTTCGTGATTCTCAGCATCGCCAGCGACAGCGACGAGGGCCTGCTGCGCACCTTCGTGTCCGAGAACGAGATGACCTGGCCGCAATTCTTCGACCAGGACCGCCAGGTCACGAATGAGACCTTTCAGGTCGCGAGCTTCCCCACCTACGTCGTCGTCGATCACGAAGGGGTGATGATCTATCGGCGATCGGGTTGGTCGGAGTCGATCGCCGCCGAGGTCGAAGCCCGCGTCAGCCGGGCGATCCGGGCCGCCAAGAAGGCGGCGCGGTAA
>DASWIG010000104.1:0-35167 GCA_036397835.1 Thermoanaerobaculia bacterium | reverse complement strand
GACCTCGCGGCTCGAGCCCAAGGTCAAGCTCTTCCGCGCGCTCGTCTTCGGCGCCTCCGGAGAGGACTGGCGGCCGCTGGCGGCGGAGCTGGACCGCCTGCTGATCGCGCCGCTCGAGGAGAGCGGAGCCCTGGGCGGCGTCGGGACCCTGGTCCTGGTGCCGATGGGCTGTCTGCACGAGCTGCCCTTCGCCGCCTTGCTGAGCGGCGGCGACGGCGCCGCGCTCGTCGAGCGTTACGCCGTCGCGCGGGCGCCGTCGGCGACCCTGTGGACGCGGCCGAGACCGGCTCGGGCGTCCTCGTCGCGTGCCATCGTCGCCTTCGGGCTGCGCCGGCCGCGCGGCCGCCGGTTGCCGCCGCTCGCCTTCGCCGAGCGCGAGGCGGCGGCGGTAGCGGCGGTTTTCGGCGGCGAGGCGAGAGTCGGACGCGACGCCACTGAGACCGCGTTCAAGGCCCTGGCTCCCGGCGCCCGGCGCCTGCACGTGGCCGCCCACGGCGTCAGCGAGCCCCTCCTCCCCCTCCACTCGCGGCTGCACCTCGAGCCGGGCAGCGCCGACGACGGCCAGCTCACGGTGCGCGAGATCCTCGACCTCGACCTCGCCGCCGACCTCGTCTCGCTCAGCGCTTGCCGCACCGGCCTCAGCCCCCCGGCGGGCGGCCGACGGCAGCTCGAGGTCGACCGCGTGGGCTTCGTGGAGGCCTTCCTCCACGCCGGCGCCGGGAGCGTGCTCGCCACGCTGCTGCCGGTCAGCGACGCCGCCGCCGCGGCGTTCATGACCGCATTCTACGGCCATCTCCGGTCCTCGCCTCCGGCCGCCGCGCTGGCGGCCACCCAGCGCGAGATGCTGGCCGGAGCGGCCACGGCGGCGGCCGGCGACGGCGGCGATGCGCCGGCCGTCCTCGACCATCCTCGCTACTGGGCGCCGTTCGTGCTCGTCGCCGGCGCGCGGAGGGAGCCTCGATGAGCCCGCTCGAGCTCATCGACGTCCCCGGCGGCTGGTTCGAGATGGGCGGCGGCCCGCGCGCCAACGAGAACCCGCGCCACCGGGTCTGGGTCGACGCCTTCCGCCTCGCCCGCGCCCAGGTCACCCGCGCCGACTACCAGGCCTTCCTCGACGCCGGCCGCCGCCCGCCGCCCCCGTTCTGGCACGAGAGCGCCTTCGCCGATCCGCGGATGCCGGCGGTGGGACCCTCGTGGGACGACGCCGTGGCCTACTGCGTCTGGGCCGGCGAGCGGCTCGGCGAGCCCCTACGTCTGCCCACCGAGGCCGAGTGGGAGCGCGCGGCCCGCGCCGGACGCGACGCGCTCTACCCCTGGGGCGACGGCCCTCCCGAGTCGCTGCCCGACTACGGTAAGCGCTGGCTGGGCGGCCCCGAGCCCGTCGACGCCTACCCCTCGCTCCACCCGTGGGGCTTCCTGGGCCTGGGCGAGAACGTCCACGAGTGGTGCGCCGACTGGTACGACGCGGACTACTACCGCGTCTCGCCCGAGCGCAACCCGCGGGGACCGGCGAGCGGCAAGCGCCGCGCCTCGCGGGGCGGCGCCTGGCGTCACGCGGTCAAGGTGAGCCGCTGCGCCGCGCGCTCGGCGATCGCGCCGTCGCTGCGCTACAACGACTACGGCTTCCGCCTGGCGGCGGACGTCCGGTGATATAGGATCTCCTGTCCCGGAGGACGATGGCGCCCGCCGTCCTCCGGCGGGTCGTCACCTGGCACGAGGACACCTTTGAAGAAAATTCGCAACTTCTGCATCATCGCCCATATCGACCACGGCAAGTCGACGCTCGCCGACCGCCTGATCCAGCTCTGCGGCGGGGTCGACGAACGGGACTTCCGCGACCAGATCCTCGACTCCATGGACCTGGAGCGCGAGCGCGGCATCACCATCAAATCCAACACCATCACGCTCCCGTACACCGCCAAGGACGGCGTGGAATACGAGCTCAACCTGATCGACACCCCCGGCCACGTGGACTTCTCCCACGAGGTGCGGCGCTCGCTGATGTCGTGCGAGGGGGCCCTGCTGCTGGTGGACGCCTCCCAGGGCGTCGAAGCGCAGACGGTGGCCAACCTCTACCTGGCCCTCGAGTACGACCTCGAGATCATCCCGGTCATCAACAAGATCGACTTGCCCTCGGCGGACGTCGACCGGGCGCGCGAGGAGATCGACTCGGACCTCGGCCTCGACCCCTTCGAGGCGGTGCTGTGCTCGGCCAAGACCGGCCAGGGCGTCGTCGACGTGCTCGAGGCCATCGTCGCCCGCGTGCCGCAGCCCGAGGGCGACACCGAGGCGCCGCTGCAGGCGCTCATCTTCGATGCCCAGTACGACGTCTACCGCGGCGTCGTGATGCTGGTGCGGGTGAAGGAGGGCACGGCCACCAGAGGCCAGCAGGTCTACCTCATGCACACCAGGAAGACCTACGAGGTCGAGGAGGTGGGCTACCTGAAGCTCGAGCGGGTGGCGGCCAAGGACCTCGAGGCGGGCGAGGTGGGCTACGTGATCGCCGGCGTCAAGTCGGTGCGCGACATCACCATCGGCGACACCCTGACCGACGCCCGGCGCCGCACCGACACGCCGCTGCCCGGCTACCGTCCGGCCAAGCCGGTGGTCTTCGCCTCGCTCTATCCGATCGCCTCCGACGAGTACCAGGACCTGACGGTGGCGCTCGAGAAGCTGGCCTTGAACGACGCGGCCCTGATCTACGAGAAGGACTCCTCGGCCGCCCTCGGCTTCGGTTTCCGCTGCGGCTTCCTGGGGCTGCTGCACCTCGAGGTGGTGCAGCAGCGCCTCGAGCGCGAGTACGACCTGGCGCTGCTGCTCTCGGCGCCGACGGTGAAGTACCGGGTGAAGATGAAGGACGGCGAGGAGAAGAGCGTGGACAACCCGGTCTTCTTCCCCGACCCGTCGGAGATCGAGTCGACCTGGGAGCCTTACATCAAGGCCACGATCTGGATGCCGGAGCGCTACGTGGGGCCGATCATGGAGCTGTGCCGCGACCGCCGCGCCGAGGACGTCAAGCTTCACTACCTGACCCAGTCGCGCATCGAGCTGACGGCCGAGATGCCGCTCTCCGAGGTGCTCTTCGACTTCTACGACCGCCTGAAGTCGATGACCCAGGGCTACGGCTCGTTCGACTACGAGATCCGTGACTACCGTGAGACCGACGTGGTCAAGGTCGACATCCTGGTCAACGGCGAGTCGGTGGACGCCCTCTCGCAGCTCACCCACGCCGAGCGGTCGCGGCAGCGGGCGTTGCACTACTGCGAGCGTCTGGCCGAGACGATCCCGCGCCAGCAGTTCAAGATCGCCATCCAGGGCGTCATCGGCGGCAAGGTCATCGCCCGCACCACGATCAACGCCTACCGCAAGGACGTGACGGCCAAGTGCTACGGCGGCGACATCACCCGCAAGCGCAAGCTGCTCGAGAAGCAGCGCGAGGGCAAGAAGAAGATGAAGATGGTCGGCGCGGTGGAGATCCCGCAGTCGGCGTTCATCGCGGTGCTGCGCTCGGACGCGGGGAAGTGAGCACGTACCGGAGCACGTCATGATCAAAGAGCTCACCGTTCACGGCTTCAAGACGCTCGTCGACACGACGATCCGTTTCGAGCCGCTGACGATCCTCGTCGGAAAGAACGGCGCCGGAAAGACCGCCCTACTCGAATCTTTCCAGATCGTCGGAAATTTTGCCCGCGGAGGCGTGGACCGAGCGTTTGGTCCCCCGCCCTGGTCATTGGGTTGGCTTCGCACGCGCGGGAGCGGTGCCGTAACAGGCGTGAGCTTCCGAGTGGTCATAGAGCTGGCGAACGGAAACGAGTACATCTATTCGCTCGCTCTCGACGAACGCGCTTCCAAGGCCGAGGTACTGGAGGAACGCCTGGTCAGCAAGGACGGACGAGTCCTCGCTGACTTGTCGAAGCGTCCCTCCTCCGGAGGCACGATCCTGAAGCCCGACTCGGGGAGTGCCAACGAAGAGGAGATCCGCGAAATAGCCGAAGTGCTCGGCTCGATCATCAGCTACGAGCTGAACCCCGAGGCCATCGAACAAGGTGTGGACCCGGAGCACACCTACGTAGGCCGCGACGGCTACGGAGTCGCCGGTTTTCTGGCGAATCTCCAAGACAAGTCCCCCGACGTCTTCGAACGACTCACGGTGCGGCTCAGGAGAATCCGTCCGGAGACCCAGGCGGTAGACATCTGGTCAAGCGGTGCCAAGGTGTACTGGGGGCTTCGTGATCCAGGCCAGGACAAGGCCTTCCCTGCTATCCATCTCTCATGGGGAGACCGACAGCTCGTTGGGCTGCTCTGCTTGCTCTATTCCGACAGGAAACCAGGTTCAGCGATCGCGGTCGAAGAAATCGATCGCGGCTTTCACCATAGCCGGCATTTCGAGGTCTTGGAGCTACTGTCGGAAGCTGCATACGACGGGCTGGACGGACAGGAACCCATTCAGATCATCGTAACGACGCACAGTCCCTCGTTCATCAACAAGCTCCAAAGCCGCATCGGCGAGATCCGATCGGTGATCCGATTCCCCGACGGTGGCACTTTGGTACGGCCCCTGGACGAGCTGCTCCAAGAGAGACTGGGCACTACCGAGCTGGCGACGCCGATCGGAGAGGTGTGGGAGACGGGGCTTCTCGAAGAGCTGACCATGACGACCGGGTGATGCGTATCCTTTTGGTAACGGAGGGAGCGAGCGACGAGCCCGTGGCCGCACGGCTCATCCGGCACGCGTTACCGGATGCGAGCGTGCTGGCGAAGCGGCTTCCCGCGCGAGGGTTCGCGGTCGTGGCAAGAGAGGTCGAGATCTGGGTGCGGGCGGCACACTTCGGCCATTTCGATCTGCTGGTGATCCATTTCGACCTCGACGACTCCATTTCGGCGACGTTCGAGGACGTCTCTGAGAGCAAGCGCTGGCAAGAAGTCCGGGACGCCGCGGACAAGGTCTTGGAATCGTTGCCGCAGGGCGGGCGCGTCGACGCCTTGTGTGTAGTGTTGATGTCCCCCTGCCAGTCGACGGAGGCATGGCTCGCCTGGGGGATCGAGAACGAGAACGGGAGGGCCTGGGAGAAGTCCCACCGCCACATCTTGAAGACCAAGCTCTTCGGGAATCCTCCCAGGGGTCTGACCCGGAAAGCTGAGGACATGGCGGAGAAGCTCATTGGCCAGATGGCCGTCAACGAGAGATGGCCGCAGAGCTTGCGGAATTTCATGGATCATCTCCGCCGGGGGATGTAGCTGACGGGAGCGATCCGTGCAGGAGCCCGCCGGCCTCTACGTCCACGTCCCCTTCTGCTCCGAGATCTGCCCGTATTGCGACTTCGCCGTCGTCCGCGGACGCCCCGAGAAGCGCCGCGCCTACGTCAAGACGCTGCTCGCGGAAATCGACTTGACGGCGCCTTCCCCCCACGTCTTCGACACGATCTACTTCGGCGGCGGCACGCCCTCGCTCCTCGAGCCCCGAGAGCTCGAACGCCTGCTCGTGAAGCTGAGAACGAGCTTTCGCTTCGACGCGGGGACGCGTCTCTACCTCGAAGCCAATCCCGAGGACGTCGACGCCGCGCGTCTGGCGGCGTGGAAGGACCTTGGCGTCGCCACGCTGTCGCTCGGCGTCCAGTCGTTCGACGCCGGCGAGCTGGCGTTCCTCGGCCGCCGCCACGACCCGGACGAGGCGCGCCGGGCGGTGCGGCAAGCCGTCGCCGCCGGCTTCGAGACGGTCTCGGTCGATCTCATTTACGGCCTGCCGGGCCAGCAGCACGACGCCTGGCGGCGGACGCTCGAGCAAGCCGTGGTGCTCGGCCCCGACCACCTCTCCTGCTACGAGCTCGAGGTCCACGAGCGCACGACGTTCGGCAAGCGGCGTTCGCGCGGCGAGCTCACGGAGATGCCCGAGGACGTCCAGGCGGACTTCTTCGCAGCGACGCACGACGTGCTCGCCGCCGCCGGCTATCCCGCCTACGAGGTCTCGAATTTCGCCCGCGGCGAGCGCCACCGCTCGCGCCACAACGCCAAGTACTGGCAGCAGGTGCCGTACCTCGGCCTCGGCGTCTCGGCGCACTCCTTCGACGGCGAGCGCCGTTTCTGGAACGAGCGCTCGCTGCCGCGCTACGAGAGGCGGATCTGCGCCGGCGAGCTGGCGCGGGCCGGCGAGGAGACCCTGACGCGGGAGCAGCGGGCGCTCGAGGCGCTGATGCTCGGCCTGAGGACGGCGGAGGGCGTCGACCTCGAGCGCTTCGAGACAAGCTATGGCGTCGACCTCGCCGCGGCGAACCACGAACGGCTCGCCCGCTGGCAGGACGACGGGCTCGTGGAGCTGGACGGGGCGAGCCTGCGGCCCACGGTCCGCGGATGGGCCGTCGCGGACGCGCTGGCGTCGTCGTTGGTGCTTTCCTGAAGGGACGGTTTCCTCTTGCGGTTGAGGTCTTTGACATCTCAAGGTCTCCTTTTCGTTGTCCGTCGGCCCCCAATGGGCCGCCGGCCGCGGCGATTCGTACGCCGGAAAAGCGCGGGGACGTCCTCGGCGGGCTTCCGGGACTCCCAGACGCGGCGACGACGCCGGGATCGGCCGGCCGACACGATCGCCCGGCGCGGGTACGGCGTCGCACCGCGCGTTCCCGCCATCGCCGGTAGAGGAGGCCGTCCGGCCGCGCCGGCGGCAGGCGTCGTCCGCGTCGCAGCGGGCCGCACTCCTCGCCGCTCTGCACCGCACCGGCCAAGCCCGCGGCGCGCGGTTCGTGTATGATCCAGCCCTGATCCGCGGCAGCGGCCGCAGAGGTAGAAGTCTGACCTGCCGCGGCCCTGTTCGGCAGCCGAAAAACGACGACGAGAGTGAGCCAAAGCAATGAAAGAGATCCTTGTTTTTCATGTTCGGCTTGAAGAGATCTTCCCGGCAATCTGGCGCCGACTGGAGCTCCGTCGGGAATGGACGTTCTGGAACCTCCACTGCGCTATTCAGGATGCGATGCCATGGGAGGACAGACACCTCCACGAGTTCCAGTTTCCAGCCGGCGACGACGACGCACGGATCGGCATCCCGAATGATGACTATCCGGGGGAGGAGAAGGTCCTGCCGAGCTGGGAGACGCCGCTCCGTGAGTGGTTCGTCGCCACGTCCAATCAGTGTCGATACCATTACGATTTCGGCGATGATTGGATTCACACCGTCACCTTGGAGTCGCGTCGGCCCGCTGAGCCAGGCGGGCGCTATCCGCGATGCACCGCGGGCGAGCGCCGCTGCCCACCTGAGGACGTAGGTGGACCCTTCGGATATCAGCATTTTCTGGAGGCGATGTTGGATCCAGGGCATGAGGATCACGCGCAGTTCCGAGATTGGATTGGAATGGACTGGGACCCCGAGCGCTTTTCACCGGATGAGGTGACCTTCTCAGTCGCTTCAAGGCGTCTGCGAAGAGCGGGCCTGGGATGAGCCGAGCTCGGGCGCTGACGTCGCGATGGATCTCGCCCACCCCGTTTCCCGCCGGCAGAGGGCGCCTTCCGGCCGCCAGCGGCAGGCGTCGGCGCCGGGACGCCTGCGCTCTCAGCAGGGAAGCTCCGCGGACGGCGCCGCCGGACACTGGCTTGCCGGGCACGGATATGGTAAGATGGATGCTTCAATGGCCCCGGGACGAGATCACCCGGGCCGCTTGAAGGAGGTCGACCGAGGTTCTGCTGCACGGGACGGAGCGGGACGCCCGGAGACACACGCACCGTGGCCGAAAGCTTCCGCGTTCCGCGCTTGCGCTCTCGCGCGCGCTCATTCGTCATCCTGGGCCTTGACGCCGTGCTGGCGTCGGCGAGCCTCGCGAGCGCGGCGTTCCTGCGCTTCGAAGGCAACGTGCCGGGGTACGAGTGGAGCCTCCTCCTCAACGCGCTCCCGGTGCTCCTCGCCGCGCGCGTCGCCGCCAACGCCTTCTTCCGTCTCGACCGCTGGTCTTACCGCTTCTCGGGCCTGACCGACGGCGCCCGCATCGGCATGGCCGGCCTTTTCGGGACCGGGCTCTGGGCCCTCGGCCTGGTGCTCCTCGACCAGCGGGGACTGTCGCGCGCGGTCGTGGTCATGGAGCTCCTGCTGTCGACGATCGCCATGGCAACGGTGCGCTTCACGCCGCGCCTGATCTGGATGTACCGAGCCGACTTGCTGCGCTCCCGGCGGGCCCAGGCGGTGCGGACGCTGATCGTGGGCGCCGGCGCCGGGGGCGAGATGCTGCTGCGCGACCTCCAGCGCACCACCGATCACGACTGCCACGTCCTCGGCTTCGTGGACGACGACCCGAAGCTGTGGGGGGCCGTGGTGGGCGGGCGCTCGGTGCTCGGGGGGGTGACCGACATCCCCAACCTGGCCACGCGCTTCGGCGTCGAGCTGGTATTGATCGCCATCCCCGACCTGCCGGCGAGGCGGCTGCGGGAGATCCTCTCCCTGTGCTCCGGCTGCAAGCTCCGGTTCAAGATCCTGCCGGGGTCGTACCGCCACCTGGCGGCGACCGCGAGCATGCTCCAGGACCTGGCGCCGAGCGACCTGCTGGAACGCGACGAGGTCACCTTCGTGCACGACCCGTCGGCCTCGAGCTTCGCGGAGCGCCGCCAACTGGTGGCGGGCGCCGCCGGCTCGATCGGCCGCGAGGTCTGCCTGCAACTGCTCGAGATGGGCTGCCGGCGGCTGGTGATGCTCGACACCGACGAGAACGGCCTCTACATGCTGCGGCGCCGCTTCGAGCGCCAGTTCCCCGACCGCGAGGTCGTGGCCGAGGTCGCCGACGTCCGCGACCTGTCGCGCGTCCAGTCCCTGTTCGCGCGGCACCGGCCGGCCGACGTTTTCCACGCCGCCGCCCGCAAGCACGTGCCGCTGATGGAGAGCTGCCCGGGCGAGGCGGTGAAGACCAACGTGCACGGCACGCGGATCCTGGCGCAGGCGGCCCACGAATTCGCGGCGCACCGCTTCGTCTACATGTCGACCGACAAGGCGGTGCGTCCGTCGAGCGTGATGGGGGCCACCAAGCGGCTCGGCGAGATGCTCGTGCGCCACATGGACGCCCGCTCCGCCACCCGGTTCTCGGTGGTGCGGTTCGGCAACGTGCTCGACTCGGCAGGGTCGGTGGTGCCGGTGTTCCGCGAGCAGATCGCCGGCGGCGGGCCGGTGACCGTGTCGCATCCCGAGGTGCGGCGTTTCTTCATGACGATCTCGGAAGCCGTGGGGCTGGTGCTCAAGGCCGCCTACGGCGACTTCGGACAGCTCTGCGTGCTGGAGATGGGCGAGCCGATCCGCATCCTCGACCTGGCGCGGCACATGATCACCATGGCGGGCCACGTGCCCGAGGTCGACGTGAAGATCGAGATCACCGGCCTCGGGCTCGGCGAGAAGCTCGAGGAGGAGCTCCTGGCCGACGACGAGACCGTGCTGCGGCGCATCGACCGCAAGGTGAGCGTGGTGGCCAGCCCGCCGCCGCCCGCGAACGTCGAGAAGCTGGTGAGCGAGCTCGCCCGGGCCGCCGCCGGCGAGGACGCCGCGGCGATCGTCCGGATCCTGCGCCAGGCGGTGCCGGACTTCCGCCCGCTGGCCTTCGCGCCGCCGCGGGACGACGACGGTCAGGTCGCCGCCGCCCTGCCGAGCTGACGGTAGACGTCCTCGATCGCCGCCGCGTGCTCCTCCGTGTCGACGACCCGCGGCGCGTCGCGGATCCAGTCGACGACGGTCTCGGGGCGGTCGGCGAGGGCGTCGACGAGGCGGCGCAGGCCGGCGGCGTCGCCGGGCTCGACGAAGGCGCCGCCTCGGCCGTCCTCCGCGAAGAGCTCTTCGAGGGCGCCGCGCCGGCTGGCGATCACCGGCACGCCGTGGGCGATCGCCTCGCGCGCCGCGAGACCGAAGCTCTCGAGCCCCAGCGAGGGCACCAGCAGCACGTCGAGCCGGGCGAAGATCGCGCCCTTCTCGCTCTCGGCGAACCGTCCGTGGAAGCGCACCGCCTCGCCGGCGGCGGCCGAGAGCTCGCGGGCGTAGGCGGGCGAGATCGCGGGATCGCCCCAGACGTCGAGCATCGCCCGCCGCGGGTCCATTCCGCGGAAAGCGTCGACTGCCACGTGGGCGCCCTTGTGCGGCAGCAGCGAGCCGATGAAGCCGAAGCGCAGGGGGAGCGACGGCGGCGAGGCCAGCCGCCCCTCGCGCACCTCCGGCGGCGGCACCGGCACGCCGTAGGGCAGCACCCACACCTGGTCGTCCGGCCCGAGCAGGCCCTGCTCGCGGTAGCACCTCTCGATGAAACGCGAGCCCATCACGTAGGCGTCGGCCCGCGCCAGGGCGCGCGCCGCCAGGGCGCCGCGCCAGCGGTAGAGAAGACGGTTCCAGAGCGCCGCGGGGGGACGCCGGGTGAGCGGCAGGCAGACGGCGCACTTGCCCGGCGCCGGCCCCGTGCACAGGCCGCGGTCGGGCAGCAAGAGGTTGGAGCGGGCGCAGTAGGCCCACCAGTCCTGGACCTGGTAGACCACGGGCACGCCGCGCGCCGCGGCCCGCCCCATCAGCGACAGGGCATGGCCCGCGAGGTGGTGGACGTGGATGAGATCGGGACGCACGGCGTCGGCGAAGCGGTCGAAGTCCGCCTCCAGCACGCGGCTGCGCAAGGCGTTGCGCACGAGCGGGTCGCGCGCCCGGAAGTTGTTGACCACGAGGCGCACGCGCACACCCTCGTCGTCGATCTCCGTGGCCTCGCCCAGGGACCGGCCGGGATCGGCGACGCGGGCGTAGACGGCGATCTCGCGCCGGCGGCTCTGCCGGCGCGCCAGCCACCAGGCGTAGAGCTCGGTTCCCGCCATGTCCCAGGGCGGCCAGCCGTGGACGACGTGGAGCACGCGGGCCGGGCCCGCGGCGGGCCGGGACGTCCGCCGTCCTTCGAGCGCCCGCAGGATCCGGCGGCGCGGCTCGGCGAGCGGGTCGCGGCGCAGGAACTCCGCGATCGTCGCCACGTACTCGGGGTGCCGGCGGGCCATCCGGCGCTCGGCGGCGCGCACCCGCGCGTCGCGACGGGCGCCGAAGCTGCGCTGGCCGTGGTGGAAGACGAAGGTGGCGTCGTCGAGCACGTGGACGCAGCCCGCCTTGAGGGCGCGGAAGCAGAAGTCCGTCTCCTCGCCGTAGCCCTCGCCGAACGCCGTCTCGTCGAACGCCCCCACCCGCTCGAGGGCCCGGCGCTTCACGTAGAGGCACATCCCGACGCCGGTGGGCAGACGCGGGTAGCGGCGCTCCGCGGCCGCCTCCACCAGCCGCGCGAAGCTCGCGTCGTCGTGGCCCGGCGGTAGCTCGTTGGCCTCCAGCGGACGCGGCAGCGAGCAGACGGTGGCGTTGTTCGACCACGGCGTCGCCGTGGCCACCGCCGGGTGGCTGTAGGCCGCGGCCTGGAGCTTGTCGAGCCAGCCCGCGGTGACCCGGGTGTCGCTGTTGAGAAGCACGGCGTCGCGCCGCGACAGGGCCAGGGCGCGGTTGCAGCTCGCGGCGTAGCCGAGCGGACGCTCGTGGCGCAGGACCTCGACGCCGTCCGCGGCGGCGAACGGGCGCCGGGCGTCGGCGTCGGTGAAGGCCGGATCGCCGTCGACGACCACGCGCAGGCGGTGGCGCCGGAGGTCGGTGTGGAGGGCCAGCGCGGCGAGGCACTCGGCGGTCACGTCGTGGGCGCCGTGGACGGGCACGACGACGTCCACGGCTCCCGGCGACGCCTCGGCGCCGACGTCCCCCGGCGTCTCGTAGTCGAGCGGCGGCGGCCGCGGCTTCACGCGCCGCAGCCAGCGGCCTGCGACCTGACGCCAGCGTCTCACCGCGCGCCCGCCTCCCGGTAGACCTCGACGAGCTGCGCCGTCACCCGCGCCGGGTCGTGGCGCTCGGCGAGCCGCCGGCGACCCGCGTCGATCAGGGAAGACGCCAGCCCCGGCTCCCGGCGAAGGCGGCGGCAGGCGTCGGCGAATCCTTCGGCGTCGCGGGCCACCAGCAGCTCGCGGCCGTCCTCGGCGTCGAGCCCGCCCGCGGCGGCGGGCGTGGCCACCACCGGCACGCCGCGCGCCCAGGCTTCGAGGATCTTCATGCGCACGCCCGAGGCGATCCGCAGGGGCACCACGAGGACCGCGCCCGGCGCGAAGGCGTCGCGGCTCTCGTCCGGCGGCGGATGGAGCTCCAGCCCCGCCCCGCCGCGCCGCAGTGGACCGAAGACGTGGAGGCGCGCCCCGGGCAGGGCGGCGCGCACCGCCGGCCACACCCCGTCCACGAACCAGTCGGCGGCGTCGCGGTTGGGCAGCCAGCCCTCGCTGCCCAGCATCACCAGGGCCGGATCGCCGGGCAGGGGAGCGTCCGCCGCCGGCAGCGAGGCGGCCAGCGGCACCCGCGCGACGCGCGGACGCGCGCCTCCGCCGGCGAGCTCGGCGAGTCGCCCGGCGTCCTCGGCGGTCAGGGCCACGGTGGCGCCGGCGCGCGCCACCGCCGCGCCCTCGGCGCGGGCCAGGCGCCGCGCCTCGCGCCGGGCGAGGAGGCCGCGCGCCGTGCCGAGGGCCGCCGCCGTGGCCGCCCACAGGTCGCTCTCCACGTTCTGCGCCCGGAAGACGACCGGCACCCCCCGTTCGAACGCGGGCGCCGCCTGGGCCAGGGCCTGGAGCTGCTCGGCGTGGACGACGTCCCAGCCGCCGGCGTCGAGCAGCCGCGCCACCTCGGCGCGCACCGGCGCCGAGGAGTGGCGCACCAGCGTCGCGGCGCCGCCGCGGAGCTGCGCGAGGACGAGCGAGGTCAGGAGCGATCGGGGACGCGCCGGCACCAGGAGGGCGTCGACGCCCGGCGGCGCGTCGGCGGCGGCGCTCGCCCCTCCCGCCGGCGCCACCAGGGTGACGCGGTGCCCTTGCCGGGCGAGCTCCGCCACGGTGTCGCGCACCAGCAGGCGCCCGCCGTCGACGGGTGGCCAGGGAGGCTTGGTGGCGACGAAGAGGATCTTCAAGCGCCGCATTGTACCCGTCCGCCGAGTCCGACAAGTCCGACCCGTCCGACAAGTCCGACCTGTCCGACTTTCGAACCCTGGCGCCCGCCGCCGCCTTCGTGTAGTATCGCCCCTCCTCGCTGTACGCCTCCCCCGATACCAAGCCCATTCAAGACAGAGGAGAGATATCGTGGACCACCTTACCGAGCCGCATGGCGGCGAGCTGGTGAATCTGTTGGTCGACGACGAACGGCGCGACGAGCTGCGCCGCTCGTCGCGCGACTGGCCTTCCTGGGACCTCACGCCGCGGCAGATCTGCGACCTGGAGCTGATCGTCAACGGCGGCTTTTCCCCGCTCCGGGGCTTCATGACCCACAACGACTACGACCCGGTGTGCACGTCGATGCGCCTGGCCGACGGCACCCTGTGGCCGATCCCGATCACCCTCGACGTCACCGAGGAGGTGGCGGCGGCGGCCGAGCAGGCCGGCACCCTCGCCCTGCGCGACGCCGAGGGCGTGATGCTCGCCGTCCTCCACGTGGAGGACGTCTGGGCCCTCGACCGCGACACCCAGGCCGCGGCCGTCTTCGGCACCCGCGACCGCGCCCACCCCGGCGTCGACCACCTCTACGCGCGCACCAACAACCTCGCGGTGGGCGGCCGGGTCGAGGGGCTGCAGTTGCCGGCCCACTACGACTACGTTCGCCTGCGCCACACGCCCGAGCAGCTCCGCCGGCGCTTCGCCCGGCTCGGTTGGCGCCGGGTGGTGGCCTTCCAGACCCGCAACCCCATGCACCGCGCCCACTTCGAGATGACCCTGCGCGCCGCCAGGCAGCTCGAGGCCAACCTGCTCGTCCATCCGGTGGTGGGCATGACCAAGCCCGGCGACGTGGACCACTACACCCGGGTGCGCTGCTACGAGGCGATCATGCAGCACTACCCCGCCCACACCGCCATGCTCTCGCTGCTGCCGCTGGCCATGCGCATGGCGGGACCGCGCGAGGCCCTGCTCCACGCCATCATCCGCAGGAACTACGGCTGCACCCACTTCATCGTCGGCCGCGACCACGCCGGCCCCGGCGCCGGCTCCGACGGCAAGCCCATCTACGGCCCCTACGACGCCCAGGACATGCTCCGCGAGCACGAGGCCGACCTCGGCATCGCCATGGTGCCGTTCAAGTTGATGGTCTACGTCGAGGACAAGGACGAGCACATGACCGACGAGGAGGTGCCGGCCGGCGCCCGCGTCCTCAACATCTCGGGCACCGAGCTGCGCGAGCGCCTCGCCAAGGGCACCGAGATCCCCGACTGGTTCACCTACCCGCAGGTCGCCCAGGAGCTGCGCCGCACCCATCCGCCGCGCTCCCGGCAGGGCTTCACGGTGTTCTTCACCGGGCTCTCGGGCGCCGGCAAGTCGACCATCGCCAACGTGCTCCTGGTCAAGCTCCTGGAAGCCGGCGGCCGCCCGGTGACGCTGCTCGACGGCGACGTCGTGCGCAAGCACCTCTCCTCCGAGCTCGGCTTCTCCAAGCGCGACCGCGACATCAACATCCGGCGCATCGGCTTCGTGGCCTCGGAGATCACCAAGAACGGCGGCATCGCCATCTGCGCGCCCATCGCCCCCTACGACTCGGTGCGCCGCGAGGTGCGCGCGATGATCGAGCCCGGCGGGGGTTTCATCCTCATCCACGTGGCCACGCCTTTGGGCGTCTGCGAGCAGCGCGACCGCAAGGGCCTCTACGCCAAGGCGCGCGCCGGCGTCCTCAAGGAGTTCACCGGCATCTCCGATCCCTACGAGGAGCCGGCCGACGCCCACCTGACGATCGACACGGCGCGGCTGAGCCCCGAAGAGGCGGCCCAGGAGGTGCTCCTGCACCTCGAAAAGGAAGGCTACCTCGGCGCCGCGCCGTGACGCCTGGGTGCCGTCGCGATAAGATCCCGGCGTGCCCAAGACCTTCCTCGTCACCGGCGCCGCCGGGTTCATCGGCAGCCATACCGCCGAGGCCCTGCTCCGCGCCGGCCACCGGGTAATCGGGCTCGACAACCTCAACGACTACTACGACCCCGAGCGCAAGCGCGGCAACCTCGAGGAGGTGCTCGCCGGCGCGCCGCGTCCCGGCGACTTCCGCTTCGTCGAGGGGGACGTGCGCGACCGCGGCCTGGTGCGCTCGCTGCTCGAGGGCGAGGAGCTCGCCGCGGTCGTCCATCTCGCGGCGATGGCCGGCGTGCGCGCCTCGATCGAGCAGCCCGCCCTCTACTTCGACGTCAACGTGGGCGGCACCCTGCCGCTGCTCGACGCGGCCCGCGACGTCTCGCTGCCGCAGCTCGTCCTCGCCTCGACCTCCTCGGTCTACGGCCGCACCGAGCGCGTCCCGTTCGTCGAGACCGACCCCTGCGACCGCCCGATCTCGCCCTACTCGGCGAGCAAGCGCGCCGCCGAGCTGCTGGCCTACACCTACCACCACCTCTACGGCCTCCCCGTCACGGCGCTGCGCTTCTTCACCGTCTACGGTCCGCGCGGGCGCCCGGACATGATGGCCTACAAGGTGCTCGAGTCGATCCGCTCGGGCCGCCAGGTCCCGCTCTACAACGGCGGCCGGATGCACCGCGACTGGACCTACGTCGACGACGTCGTGGCCGGCGTGGTGGCGGCGGCCGAGCGCCCCCTGGGCTTCGAGGTCGTCAACCTGGGCCGCGGCGAGCCGGTGCTCCTCAAGGACTTCGTCGAGGGCATCGAGGCGGTCACCGGCAAGAGCGCCAACCTGGTGCCGGCGCCGATGCCGGACGCCGACGTGCCCTACACCTACGCCGACGTCGGCAAGGCGGCGCGGCTGCTCGGCTACGACCCCAAGGTCTCGGTTCGCGAGGGCATCGAGCTCTTCTGGCGCTGGTACCGCCGGGCGGTGCTCGGGGACCGCGCGGATTGGGAGCGTCTGTAGTCTGGCGCGTCCACCTTTTCGACGATGAGCGTCGACGACGACCGCGAGCTTCGCTTCGCCCCGACCGACGCGCCCCTACGCGACGACGTGCGTACGCTCGGAGCCCTGGTGGGCGAGATCCTGCGCGAGCAGGGCGGCGACGCCCTCTTCCGCGACGTCGAGACCGCGCGCGTGGCCGCCATCCGCCGCCGCGAAGGCCACGCCGACGCCGCGGCGACGCTCGAGGCCGCGCTCGCCGGACGCGCGCCGGACGACGCCGAGGCCCTGGTGCGCGCCTTCGCGACCTACTTCCAGGTCGTCAACCTGGCCGAACGCGTCCACCGCCTGCGGCGCCGCCGCGACTACCTGCGCTCCGGCACGACGCAGCCCGGCAGCCTCCTCGACACCGTCGGCCGCCTGCGCGACGCCGGCCTCGACGCAGGCGCTGCGCGCGCCGTCCTCGGCCGCCTGCGTCTCGAGCCGGTGTTCACGGCCCATCCCACCGAGGCCACCCGGCGCACGGTGCTGCGCAAACAGCAGCGCATCGCGCGTCAGCTTGTGGACCGCATGGACCCGTCGCTGACGCCGCCCGAGGCGCAGGCCCTGCTCGGGCGCATCCGCGCCGAGGTCACCGCCGGCTGGCAGACCGAGGAGCACCCGTCGCAGAGACTCACCGTGGACGACGAGCGCGAGCACGTGCTCTTCTTCCTCACCGAAGTCCTCTACCGCGTGGTGCCGCCCTTCTACGAGGCCCTGGACGACGCCTTCGCCACGGTCTACGGCCCGGACGCCGCGGCCGCGCCGATGCCGGCGGTCCTGTCCTTCGCCTCCTGGGTGGGCGGCGACATGGACGGCAATCCCAACGTCACCGCCGCCACCCTGCGCGCCACCCTGGAGCGTCACCGTGAGCTGATCCTCCGGCGCTACCTCGGCGAGCTCACCGAGCTCTACGGCGAGCTCAGCCAGAGCCGCGGACGCGCCGGCTTCAGCGCCGCGCTCGAGGAGCGCCTCGCCGCCGATCCGCTGCGCGCCGAGGTGTCGGCCTCGATGCACCCCCGCCACCGCGAGATGCCCTACCGCGTGCTGCTGGCCCTGGTCCACCGGCACCTCGAGCTCACCCTGGCGGGCGAGGAGACCTACGGCGCCGGCGACCTGGCCGCCGACCTTCGCCTCGCCGCCGCGAGCCTCGCCGACAACCGGGGCGAGCACGCGGGGCTCTTCGGCGTGCGCCGGATGCTGCGCCGCGTCGAGACCTTCGGCTTCCACCTCGCCACCCTCGACGTGCGCCAGGACGCCGCCGTCCACCGCCGCGTCGTCGGGCGTCTGCTCGGCGAGGAGGGCTGGCAGGAGCGGCCGGCGGCCGAGCGCGCCGAGCGCCTGCGCCGCGCGCTGGTCAGCGGTGTCGCGCCCGCGGGCGACGGCGACGAGGAGGCCGAGGCGACCCTCGACGTTTTCCGCGCCATCGGCGAGAGCATCGAGCGCTACGGCCGCCGCGCCGTCGGCCCCTACATCGTCAGCATGGCGCAGGGGGTGGACGACGTCCTCTCGGTGCTGGCCCTGGCGCGCTGGGCCGGCCTCGCCGGCGACGACGGCCACGTCCCCCTCGACGTCGCCCCCCTCTTCGAGACCGTGCCCGACCTCGAGGCGGCGGGCCGGGTGATGACGGAGCTCTTGAGCGACGAGGCGGGCTACCGCGACCACGTGCGCCGGCGCGGCGAGCGCCAGGTGGTGATGATCGGCTATTCCGACAGCAACAAGGACGGCGGCCTGGCGGCCTCACGTTGGGCCCTCCACGGCGGCCAGCGCCGGCTCGTCGCGGCGCTCGCGTCCACCGGCGTGGGCCTGGAGATCTTCCACGGCCGCGGCGGCACGGTGAGCCGCGGCGGCGGCAAGATCGCCCGCGCCGTGGCGGCGATGCCGCCCGGCGCGCTCGCCCGCGGCGTCCTGCGGGTGACCGAGCAGGGCGAGATGATCAACGCCAAGTTCGGCCTGCGCGGCATCGCGCTGCGCACCCTGGAGCAGACGGCGAGCGCCGTGGCCCTCGCCGTGGCCACGCCGCCGCCGGCGCGCCCCGAGGAGGACGCCTGGCACGCCGCCATGGACGAGCTCGCCCGCGCCAGCCGCGACGCCTACCGCGCACTGGTCTATGACACGCCGGGCTTTCACGACTACTTCCGCGGCGCCACCCCGATCGACGTCATCGAGCGCCTTCGCATCGGCTCGCGTCCGGCGTCGCGGCGTGCCAACGCCGGCATCGGGAGCCTGCGCGCCATCCCCTGGGTCTTCGCCTGGACCCAGAGCCGCCACGTGCTGCCGGGCTGGTACGGCCTGGGCACCGGCCTGGAAGCGGCCGCCAGGCGTCACGGCGGCGAGACGTTGTCGGCGATGGCGCGCGAGTGGCCGTTCCTACGGGCGCTGCTCGACGACGCGGAGAACGTGCTCGCCAAGGTCGACCTGGAGATCGCCTCGCGCTACGCCGCGCTCGCCGGCGACGGCGGCGCCGCGATCTTCGACCGCGTGCGCGCCGAGTACGAGCGCACCGTCGAACAGGTGCTCGCGGTCAAGGGCAGCGCGGGTCTCCTCGACGAGGACCCGGTGCTGCAGCGCTCGATCCGCCTGCGCAACCCCTACGTCGACCCGATGAGCCTTCTCCAGGTTGACCTGCTGCGCCGCTGGCGCGCCGCCAGCCGCGCCGACGACGCGCTCCTCGCGGCCCTCTTCGCCACCGTCGGCGGCATCGCCCAGGGTCTCCAGAACACCGGATGACGCCGGGTGACGAGCGCAAGGCCTGCGGTCGTCAAGGACGGGTTCGTCCTTGACGAGCACAGGCCCTACGATCGTCAGGGACTAATCCGCCCTTGACGAGCACAGGACCTGCGGTCATGGTCATCAAGGACGAAGTCCGGTAGTGAGAATTCCGCGGAAGTGCTGCGCCCGCCCCCTCGGAGTCCGGGTAGGGCAGGCTCCGCCTGCCGATTCGCCCGGTTCGGTCGGGGGTGGGTGTTCGCCGTCGAGCCCCACGCCCCACGAGTTGAGGTAGAATCCGCGTAGGAAGGAGCCCAGGAGGACGTCCCATGCAGAAGACCATCGATTTCAACGATCTTGAAAGCTCCTGCCATGCCGTGCTCGAGGAAGTGGCCGAGAGCCATACCTCCTTCGTCCTGACTCGCGGGCGGCAACCCACCGCGGCCCTCGTCCCCTACGAGGACTTCCTGCGTCTCCAGAAGTTGTCCGAACGCCGTATCCTGCAGCGCTTCGACGAGACACGGGCGCGGATCCGCGAGCGCACTGCTCGCTTCAGCGATGAAGAGGTCGCTGCCGACGTCGCCGCGGACCGCCGTGAGCTCGCCGGCTGATGCGTGCCGTCATCGACACCAACATCCTCGTCCGCGCCAGACTGAAGCCCGAGGGCACGGTCGGTCCGGTCCTGGATCTCCTCCGCGATGGCCGCTACGTCTTCCTTTATTCCGAAACGACGCTCGAAGAGCTGCTCGAAGTCCTTACGCGTCCGCGTATGGTCCACAAATACGGATTGACGGCTGACGACATCGAAGCGCTCTCAGATCTGTTGATCGTGCGCGGTGAGGCCGTTGATCCAGAGGACACGTTCCCGGTTTGTCGCGACCCCAAGGACGACAAGTTTCTACATGTGGCTGTCGCTGGCAGGGCCGACGTCGTCGTGACCGGCGATGAAGACCTGTTGGTGCTTCATCCCTTTCGGGACATTCCTATTGTGGGACCTCGGCAGTTCTTGGAGATGCTTGCCGCTTGAACGCCCGGACTGTCGGCGCACGAGTCCACTCTCGTCCCGATACGCCCAAGCTTCCTCTGACCCTTCAACAACGACCAGCTCTACTCGCAATTCGTAGAGAAGCGCGGCAATCTCGCTGCTCTTCGCGAGGGGTAGCATTGCCGTGCCGATTCAGGAACCAGAGAGTCCAAGCGATGGGCCAAGCGCTGCTGCAATCCGGCCTGCTCGACGAGGGCATCGGCGAGCTCGAGCGCTACCTCGCCGGCGAGCCGGAGGCGCCTGACCGCAAGGAGGTGCGCGAGGTGATCTGCGAGGCGCGGGACCAGCTTTCGAAGGTCCATTGAGGCCGGCCGATCACAAGACGACCGACAGCCGCTCGAAGACCCAGAAAGCGGCCAGGGAACCGATCACGTAGGCCGGGATCCGGGCCACGGCCCGCGGCCAGACCACTGGCAGTGACGCGAAGGCGGCCCGCGCCAGGAGCAGCACGGCGACGAACGCGATCTGCCCAAGCTCGATGCCGCAGTTGAAGGCGACGAGCGCCAGCGGGATCTCGCCCGCGGGCAGTCCCACCTCGGCCAGGGCGCCGGCGAAGCCAAGCCCGTGGAGCAGTCCGAAGAGAAACGCCATGGCCCAGGGCGAGCGCCACTGCGCTGCGGCGGAGCCCCGCCGGGTCAGCTCGACGGCGACGGCGAAGATGCTCAAGGCGATCAGCACCTCGACCGCCGCCACCGGCACCCGCACGAAGCCGAGGACGGCCAGCGACAGGGTGATGCTGTGGCCAGCGGTAAAGGCGGTGAGGGTCCACAGCAGGGGGCCGCGTCCGCGCACGAGGAGCACCAGGCCGAGGACGAAGAGCAGGTGATCGAGACCGGTCAGGATGTGCTCGGTGCCGAGGACGAGATAGTCGCGGAAGACCCGGGCCGGGCCGGTGCGGGGAGGCACGGTGAGGAACGGCTCGTCGCCCCGCAGAATGGCCTGGACCAGGCGGCCGTCCGCAAGCTGGAGGCGTACCAGGGCGTCGGTCTGGCGCTCGCCCAGGCCTTGGACGCCGAGGCGCTCGCCCACCAGGCTCTGCGAGCCGCAGTCCATGCGCCAGCGCACGCTGACGCGCTGCTCGTCGCGGCTCACCGACCCCGGGGCGAGCGGGCGGCAGCGCTCCGGCAGCACGGGCTCCAGAGGGGCGTCGCGGGGCTGGGCCGAGGGCAGGCGCCACAGCACCTCGACCACGGAATCCGGAGTCTCCCGGAGCTCGAGCAGAGCCGGGTCGAGGGGATGGGCGGCCGCGGGCCCTGCGAGGGCGACGCAGAAGAGAGCCGCTGCAAGGACGTCCCGTCTCATCGGCCCGCCTCCGCCACCGTCGCATCGGCGGTGGCCTCCTCCGGCCACTCGATGCGGATCTCGTAAAGCTGGCGCAGGCGGTCGAGCCCCTGGCGCACCCGCGCGAGCCGCCGCTCTTGGGCGATGATGTGGGCGATCTGCCCGCGGACGGTGGCGAGCGGCGGCAGGCGCTCGCCGCTGTGCTCGTGCACCCAGACCAGGTGGAGCCCGAAGGGCGACGCGATCGGCTCCGACCACTCGCCGGGCTCGAGCGCCATCACCGCGGCGGCGAAGTCGGCGCCGAAGTGCCGGGCGATCACGGCTTGCGAGCGCCCGTCGAGCCGCGGGGCGAGCGGGAAGGGGTCGGAAAGCTCCGCGGCTTCCGCCGGCGGGCGCGGAAGCGAGCGCACCTCGGCCGCCAGTGCCGCCGCCCGGTCGCCGAGGCTCTCGCCGTGGGCGCCGGCGCTCACGAAGACGTGGGAGAAGCTCACGGTGGCGGGTTGGACGAAGCGGTCGCGGTGACGCTCGAGGGCGGACGCGAGCTCGTCGTCGCTGAACGGGGCGGCGTGCGCCTCCTGTTCGAGAAGAAGGCGCATCTTCTGGCGCAGATGGCGCTTCACCACCACGTCGTCGTCGAGCCCGAGCTCGAGGGCCGCGCGGTAGAGCTCCTCCTCCCCCAGGGCCGGGTCGGCGGCGACGGCGCGCATCTTCTGGATCAGGCGCTGGCGGATGGTGCGGTCGCCAAGATCGAGGGCCAGGCGCCGGGCCTCGCGCTCGAGGAGCGCCTCGTCGACGGCCTCTTCGACCAGCGCCGCGAGCTGAGCGTGGCTGGGGGGCGAGCCCCACTGCTCGCCGAAGCCCGCCGCCAGCTCGCGGACCTGCGCCGAAGAGAGGTTGACGGGAGCACGCTTCGCCCGGGCCGCGGACTCACCGCCCGGGGCCAGGAGGACGCCGCGGACGACGAAGAGCAGCCCGCCCAGGAACAGGAAGTGGACCGTGGGCTCGCGCAACCAGCGCACGAGCGCCTTCCGCGCCGTGGCCCTCATGGCGCGTACCAGATCGGCGACGTCCAGGCGCGCTGCTGGACCGCCTTGGGAACGTCGCCGCTGCAACACTGCTGGTACTCGTTGGCGTTGTAGCCGACGAGGTCCTTGCCGGTCTGGGGCGGCTTGGCACAGTCGACGCCACGGTCGAGGCAGTAGTACTGGTTCCAGCGGCAGCTCGGGTTCTCGAGGATGCGGGCGTAATAGAAGACGTGCTGGCCCGGGTCGAAGCGCGGATCGGTCCACACCGTGCACAGATGCGTCAGGCCGCGGTCTTTCGCCGCTTCCGGCTTGCAGGTCGCGAGGTCGACGGGCACGGTCTCGTCGGGACCTCCGGCCACGTCGTAGACCTGCTCGTGGACCTCGCCGTGCGCGTCGACCCAGCCCTTGACGATCTGGGCGCGTTGGAGCGTCGCACCCGGATGCCCCTCCCAGCCCGGATCCATCAGCGCGTGGACGGCGAAGCGCGGCGCCTTGCCGCCGGCGGCGCCGAGGGTGCCGCCCATCGGCACGCCGTGGTCGTAGCCCTGGGCGGCGAAGTCGCCGCCCGTCTCGCACATGCCGGGAGGCAGGTCGAAGCCGCCGAAGAAGCGCACCACCGGGCGGGTGCCGCTGGTGGCGTAGGTCTCGCGGCGCTGCATGGCGGCGAAGATGGAATCGCGCGAGTTCTCCTCCGCCCACGCCACCGCCACGCCGCCGCCGTTGGTCTCGAGCCCGAGGAAGAAGGTCTCGTTCAGCATCTGGCCGCCGGCGGCGAAGCTGTTGGTGCCGTGGGCCCCGAACTTGGAATAGTCGACCTCGGTGGCGGTGGGTGTGCCGTTGTGGTTGTCGAGACTGCCGACGAAGCCGAGCTGGAAGGGGTTGACGCCTTCCTCGGGGTGCTGCTGGCGGTAGCGCAGGCCGTCCTTCAGGGCGTTGCGCACGTAGCTCGAGGCCGGCACGGAGCGTGCGTCGGGGTCGATCAGAAAGGCGCCGGTGAGGGCGGCGAAGCTCATGTTCTCGAAGTCGCAGAGCTCGTCCGGCGCCGCCGCGCCCGGCTGCCAGGCGTCCGGATGTTGGCGCGAGTAACGGCACTCGGAGCCGCCCTTGATCTGGAAGATCTCCACCAGCCGCTCGTGCTCGTTGCGCACCCGGGCGTCCTCCGGGCTCTCCGGCATCAGGAACATGGCGCCGCCGCTCAGGTTCGAGTTGTGGGGGATGGAAAGGAATTCGCAGGGCTTTTCCTGGTCCGGGTTGCAGACTTCTTGCACCGCCTTGAGCATCACCGTGGGGGAGCCCAGGGCGACGCCGGCGGCGGTCGAGAAGGCGCCCCGCGGGTAGTCGCCGTTGGGGCCGGTGTAGCGCTTGCACTTGCCTCCCGCGCCGCAGCCGGTGATGGCGTCGAAGTAGGTGACCGGCAGCTCCGGCACGTTGGCGTTGCGGAAGATGACGTTGCGGTGCAGGTTGTAGCCGCCGCCGTTGGCGACACAGGTCGCGCCCCGGCCGCAGTCGCTGTCGGCGAAGCACACCTTGCCCGCGGGCTCGCTGCACTGTCCGGGAGCGGCGCAGGTGTCGCCGTCGCCGCAGTCGGCGTCGGCGAAGCAGGGCCCGAAGCTCTTCATGCACTGCTTCATCGCCGGCATCGACGTGTACTCGTAGCCGATGAAGGCGGTGAAGCGGCACTGGTCGCTGGTGTCGTTGGCCTCCTGCGCCGCGGCGATGATTTGCTGCCAGACGTTCTTGGCCTGGAAGGTGCAAGTGTCGTCGCCCTCGGCGCCCGCGTCGTCGCAGAGCTTGAACCGCTTCGGCTTTTCGGCCTGCCAGCCGAGAACGAAGAGAGCGGCGCCGGTGCCGGCGACGAGCCGGGTGAGGTCTTCCCGCGCCTGGCTGCAGATGTCGCTGTCGTAGCCATTGGGCACGCACGTGCCGCGGCTGCAAACCTGGCCGGCGGCGCACTCGCGGTCGATTCGGCACACGACGTTGCTCTCGAAGAAGCAGATGTTGGTCTCCCCGAGGTACTCGGAGTGGTCTGTGACCGCCGCGAAGTCGAGGGCACGGCCCTCCGGCAGCCGGATCGTCCGCGTGGCGGTAAACTGGCAGCTCTCCGGGGGCAGGCAGTAGGGGTGGGCCGAGACCCCGCCGACCGCCGGCTCGCTGTCGTCCGTCTTCACCTGGCGGGTGTCGAAGAACGGCGCCAGGCCCACCTCTTCTCCCTGGGCGAAGCGGTAGGCGTCGCGCGGCGTCAGGCGGGTCTGGAGCGTCGCCGCGTCGGCCGAGTACTGGGTGTGGAGGTGGAGCTGGCCGAAGAAGGGCTGCCGGGTAGCGCTGTAGTGGGCGCAGCGCGGGCGGTCCTCGGTGCGCGCGAACGGCGTCGTCGGCTCCTGGCCCCGGGTCAGGCCGGGTGCGAGCAGCAGGAGTGCCAGTGCGGAGTGCAGGCTTTTCACGAGAGCTCCTTTCTGGGGCGCGGTCGCGTTCAGGGGCTGCCGACGTCGACTGCCGCCGCCTCGTTGGGGGCGTTCATGGGCGAAAAGAAAACGTGGCTATTGACCGACACGCGGATCAGCGTGAGGCCGTCGACCTCGTCGCCGAAACAGGCGTCGAGGAAGTTGTCGTTGTCGTCGTCGCGCAGGGCGAAGGGATTGAGCACCGTCCGTGTGCCCTCGCTGTCGACGCCGAGGACGAGGATCGCCGCCATCGCCGCGGCGTTGTCGACGAGCGTCCCGCCGTTCGCGCCCCGCACGCCGCCGGAGAAGGTGAGCTTGACGACCTTCGAGGTCTGCTGCTTTGGGCAGTAGGCGTTGCTCGCAGGCCCCGAGATGTCGATGGTGCCGTCGGCCGGGTCGTAGACCGCGGCGCGGAGCAGGTTGGAGCCGGTGTCCGGCGGGTAGATCGAATCGATCTCGAGCCCGCGCAAGGACTCGCCGTCCACCGTGCGGACCTCACCGACGACCTGGATCTTCGTCGGCATGTCCGCGTCGCCGACGCCGAAATCCCCGGCCAAGAGGATGGTGTTGAGCTCGGTCTTGTCGACCGCGGGATTGAGGGTCGCGCACACCGGGGTCACGACTCGGCCCCGGGCTCCCACCTCGACCCGGAAAGCGCCGGGATCGAGGGCGTAGGTCGCACCGCCGAAACCGTTGCCGTAATCGACCTGGCGGGTGAGCACGAAGGGCATGCCACCGAATCCCGCGAACGAGACGCCGGCCGGGCAAAAGCCCCTGGCGCCGCCGGGAAGGACGACGGCGCCGAAGTAGGCGGAGAGAGCCTGGGCCTTGGCGGTCCTGGCCTCCTCCTCGGCGCCGGTGGAGATCGTCGTCAAAGCCAGGACGGCGGCGGCGAGAAACCGATTCCGCATCTCAGGTCTCCTAACGGTATGTGTCAGGTCGCGCGCAATTCGGAAGTCACCCTTTCTTGAAGTCATCGGCGTCATCTCCTTTCAGCAGTCTCTTGAAGCCCACTCGTCTGACGTAGTAGTGGGACGGGCACGCCGGCTATCGCATCACCCGGCGCAGCCAGCGCGCGGGCGCGCTCCGCGGTACCGCCGTCATGGCACGTACCAGATCGGCGACGTCCAGGCGCGCTGCTGGACGGCCTTGGGAACGTCGTCGCTGCAGCACTGCTCGTATTCGTAGGCGTTGTAGCCGACGTTGGCGTCGGTGGTGGGCGGCCGGCGGCAGTCGACTTGGCGCTCGAGGCAGTAGCGCTGGTTCCAGCGGCAGCTCAGGTTCTCGACGATCCGGGCGTAGTAGAAAGCGTGCTGGCGCGGGTCGAAGTCCGGATCCGTCCACACCGTGCAGAGCTCCGCCAGCCCGCCGTCGCCTGGGCCGCCAGGGGTGCAGGTGGCGAGATCGACCGGCACCGCGCGGCCGCCGTCGCCGGCGACGTCGTAGACCCGCTCGTGGACCTCGCCTCCGGCGTCGACCCAGCCCTTGATCACCTGCGCCCGCTGGAGCGTTGCGCCCGGGTTCTCCGCCCAGCCCGGATCCATCAGCGCGGAAATGGCGAAGCTCGGTGCGCTCTTGCCTGAATCTTCGGGGAGCGTCGCTCCCATCGGCACGCCGTGCTCGTAGCCCTGCGCGGCGAAGTCTCCGCGCCGGCACATGTCCGCCTTAAGGTCGAAGCCGCCGAAAAAACGCACGATGGGACGCGTGCCGCTGGTGGCGTAGGTCTCGCGCCGCTTCATGGCGGCGAAAAGAGAGTCGCGCGAGTTCTCCTCGGCCCACGCGGCGGTCAAGCTGCCGCCGTTGGTCTGGAGACCGAGAAAGAAGGTTTCGTTGAGCATCTGGCCGGGCGCGGCGAAGCTGAGGTCGCCGTGGGCGCCGCTCTTGGCGTATTGCTGCTCGTCGCTCGCTCCGGGCGTGCCGTTGTGGTTGTCGAGGCCGCCGACGAAGCCGAGCTGAAAGGGATTGACGCCTTCCTCCGGGTGCTGCTGCCGGTAGCGCAGACCGTCTTTCAAGGCGTTGCGGACGTAGCTCGAGGACGGTATGGCCCGGGGCTCGGGATCGATCAAATACGCACCGTTGAGCTTGGCGAAGCTCATGTTCTCGAAGTCGCACAGCTCGTCGGGAGCGAAGGCGCCCGGCTGCCACGCTTGCGGGTGGGAAGCCGAGAAGCGGCATTCCGAGCCCCCCTTGATCTGCAGGATCTCCACCAGCCGCTCGCGCTCGCCGCGGACGCGGGCGTCCTCGGGGCTTTCCGGCATCAGGAACATCGCGCCGCCGCTCAAGTTGGAGTTGTGGGGGATGGAGATGAAGTCGCACGGCCGTGCCGGATCCGCGGAGTTGCACTGCTGCTGCAAGGTCTTGAGCATGACCGTCGGGGAGCCCAGCGCGATGGCGGGAGGGGCCTCGGCGGTCGCTTGCTGCGACGAGAAGGTGCCTCGGGGGAAGTCAGGATAGGCCGCCGCGCCCTGATAAGTCCGGCAGTCCCGGCCCGCCCCGCAGCCGGTGGGGACGTCGATATAGCTGATCGGAACATCCGGGACGTTGCCGTTGCGAAAGATGATGTTGCGGTGGAGGTTGTTGAGACCCGGGTCGGCGACGCATTCGGCGCCCGGGTCGCAGCCATCGGAGTTGCCGTTCGCGTTGGTGAAACAGAGCTTGCCGGCCGGCCGCGAACACTGGCCGCGGGGGGCGCAGGTGTCGCCGTCGCCGCAGTCTTTGTCGTCGAAGCAGGGCGCGAAGCTCTTCACGCATTGGTTCATCACCGGCGTCGACGTGTACTCGTAGCCGATGAACGCGGTGAACCGGCATTGATCGGTGCGATCGCTGGCCGCTTCCGCCGCCGCGATGGTCTGCTGCCAGACGTTCTTGGCCTGGAACACGCAGGTCCCGTCATCGCCCGCCACCGGGTCCTTGCAGAAAGGGAGCCGCTGCGGCATCTCAGACGCCACGCCGGCGCCGAAGATCACCGCTGCAAGACCGGTACGCAGCCGGGAGACGTCTTCGCGCGCCACCACGCAGGACGGGCTGTCATACCCCTCGGGCACGCAGGTGCCCAGCCTGCAGACCTGGCCCGGTTCGCAGCTCGAATCGTCGTCTCCCCGGCAGGGAAGCCCCTCGAAGAAGCAGATGTTGGTCTCCCCCAGGAATTCGGAATGATCGGTGACCGCCGCGAAGTCGAGCGCCCGCCCCGCCGGCAGTTGGATCGTCCGCGTGGCGGTGAACTCGCAGCGCTCCGGAGGCAGGCAGTAGGGGTGGGCGGAGACGCCCCCGACCGGCGGCTCGGTGTCGCTCGCCGCGACCTGGCGCGTGTCGATGAAGGGCGGCAGGCCGACTTTTTCGCCCCGCGCGTAGCGGTAGGCGTCCCGCGGCGTGTTGCGGGTGTCGAGGCTCGCCGCATCGGCCGAGTACTGGGTGTGCACGTGGAGCTCGCCGAAGAACGGCTGCCGGGTGGCGGTGTAGTGGGCGCAGCGCGGGCGCTCCTCGGTGGTCTCGAACGGCGGCTTCGGTTCCTCTGCGCGTGCCAGACCCGCGCAGAGCACGAACAGACTCGACAGGATGGTTGGCAAGTGTTTCATGGCGTTTCCTTTGTGCTTGTCCAACGGTTGGAGCATTGAGAGCGACGGTCGTGACTGCCCGATTTTGAAGTCATCGCCTTCATCTCCTTTGAGCGGTCTTTCAAAGCGCACTCGTCTGGCGTAGTAGTGGGACGAGCACGCCGGCTATCGCATCACCCGCCCGAGAAGACGTGGCTGGAGACGGACCGGCCGATGAGCTTCAGCCAGGGAGGGGCTGCCTCAGCGCTCGTCGACGACTCGGAAGGGGTAGCCGCCGACCTCGACGCCGGCGCCGGCGTCGTCAACGCCCTCGACCCGCAGGCGGTAGTCGCCGGGGGCGAAGAAGCCCGCCGGGCAGGTGATCATCAGCGACTCGAAGGCGTTGGGCCGCAGGTCCGCCTGGCGGAAGAGGGTGGCGCCGTCGGTGCCGGTGACGGTGACCCGGTAGCCGGCGAAGCGCGGGTCGTCGTCGACCTCGACCGCCAGCACCAGGAAGCCCGCGACCCGCGCGAGATCGATCGTCGCGGCGGGCTCGACGGGGTCGCCGCGGAAGCCGTGCAGGAGGAAGAGCGGCGTGTCGCCGCGGGGGCTCGCCAAGCCGCCGGGCGGCGTGCGGGTGAGGAAGAAGGCCGAAGGCAGGGCCGCCGCGACGAACAGCGCCGCTACCAGCAGGCCGGCTTGCACGCCCCGGCTGCGCCGGGCGATCCAGGCGAGGAGCCCGAGCCGTGCTGCCCGTGCCCCTTCCTCGGCGGCCACCGCTCTGAGGCCCCGCCGCAAGCCGCGGTCGAGCACCAGTAGCTCGAGGCATTGCGCGCATCCGGCGAAGTGCTCCTCGAAGCGCGCCTCCTCCTCCGGCGGCAAGGCGCCCTGGTGGTAGCGCTCGATCAGGCCGTGCTCTTCGACGTAGGCGTGGTCCATGGCCGCTGCTGATCCCCCCTCAATAGCATAGTGTGACGAGCAGGGCGATCATCGCACCCCCTGTGGTGCCGGCGACGAGCCTCTCCTCGTAGAGCGTCTTGAAGCGCTGGCGCGCCCGGTGGACGACGCGGTTGAACTGCAGGCTCGACAGACCGAGGTCCGCCGCGATCTTCTCCTTCTCCTCCTCCGCGACGTAGAGGCGGAACAGGATCTCGCGGTCGCGCGAGGCGTCGAGCTCCTCGATCAGCCGGCGCACCAGCGCCGCCCATTCGCTGTCGAGCAGCACGTCGAGCTGGCCCGGCCCTCGAGCGACCGCGACCCGGAGCACTCCGCTGTCACCCTCGGTGCGGCGCCGGGCGCGCTTGCGGTAGTGCTCGATCGCGAGGTTGCGAGCGATCCGGGCCAGGAATCCCGGCAGCTTCGCGGGCTCCCGCAGCTCGCTGCGGCGCAGCTTCTCGAGGGCGGTCTGGAAGGTCTCCTGATAGAGGTCCTCGGCCTCGGGGCGGCCGCCCGTGTGGCGATCCAGGATGATCGCCACCACCCGGCCGTAGAGCTCCACCAAGCGCGCTTCGGCGCGGGCCTCGCCGGCGGCGATGCGCGTCGCCAGGGCCGCCGGCGAGTCGGGGTCGGCGGCCGGCACGGAGTGCTCGTCGTGCACGTACGAAGCCTAGCAGCATTGCGAGCCGGCGAACCCTCACCCCCGGCCCCTCTCCCAGGGGGAGAGGGGAGTACGATGTCGAGATTCGAGCCCCTCTCCCCCTGGGAGAGGGGTTGGGGTGAGGGTGCCTCAGGGCTGGTTGTCCGCCCCCCAGGACCCGACCTGCTCCGGGTCGCCCGCGAGAACCAGCGAATAAGGCGCCTTGTAGAGACCTCCGGTGGTGGGCTGGCGGCTCAGGGAGATCTCGACGTAGAGCCGTTCCTGGCTGGTCGTGCTTTCCCGCTCCCAGATCAGGCGCTCGCTCACGTAGCGGAAGAGGGCGGGATCGTTCTCGGGATCCTCGGGGAAAACGGGCAGCAGCCCGTCGCTGGAGTAGACCGAGACACCGATCTGGTCGGCGGCCGGCGGCGGGTCGTGATGAGTGCCGGTTCCGATGAAGAGCTTCTGGCCGCTCTCGATACGCGGGCCGGCGCCGCATCCCGCGCGGATGGTGTAGGTGCCGATGAAATCGAGGATGTCCATTTCCATTCTCCTTTCAGACGGTCGACTCCGACACGATCGGACAGGTGGTTTCTTCTCGATCAAAGTGGTGCGAGGGCGCCGGATGTCGCAGCTCGGCGGTCACTTCCACTCGCCTACCAGGACGAACCCGGCCCAGAACGACGGGTCCCGCCATCGCCGTTCCTGCCGTAGCTCCTGCTGCGCCGCTCGCAGCGCCGCGGCGGGCCGCAGGCCCTCGTGCCACAGGGCGCGGTAGAAGCGGCTCATGAGCGCTGCCGTCGCCCGGTCCTCCACCCGCCACAGGCTCGCCACCACCCGTGGCGCCCCGGCGTAGAAAAAGGCCCGGGTGAGCCCGATCAGGCCTTCGCCGCGGATCTCCCGGCCGAGGGCCGTGCGGCAGCCGGAAAGCACCACCAGGTCGGCACCGAGCTTTAGGTTGTAGAGATCGTGGAGGCCCAGGAAGCCGTTGCGGGGCCGGCCCTGCTCGTCGACTCGGGAGAGCACCAGCCCCGAAAGCGCCGGGGTCTGGGCGTCGATCACCGCGTGGGTGGCGAAGTGGACGACGCGGTAGGAGCCGAGCCCGGTGCCCAGAACCCGCTCCCGATCGGCGGCGAAGCCGAGGGCGGTGAAGCTCCCGTCCGGCGGCGCCAGCGCCGCGATCAGCTCAGCCTCTTGGCGGGTCGCGGGCAGCCGCTCGAAGACCGGTGCCGGAGCCGTCCCGGACGCCGCCCCGAGCACCCTTGGGTCGTGGGGACCGAAGACCGGGTCGGCCAGCACCGCGATCGCCTCGGGAGCGGGCGGACGTCCGGCCAGCGTGCGCCGGAGGGCCGTCAGCACCGAGGCGGAGGGCAGTTGGACCACTTCGTGCCGCTCGAGCACGAGCACCGGCCCGGTGCCCGGCAGCGGCAGCGCCGCGAACGGCAGGTAGCTCAAGGCGCCGTCGGCCACCACGGCGAGGCGGCGCGAGCCGAGCTGCTCCGCCACCGGCCCGAGCAGCAGGCGGCTCAAAGCCGCCGCGGCCTCGGCGCCGGCACGGCGGGCTGAAGGATCGTAAGTGCTCAAGCTGCCGTACGCCTGCCGCACGGCGTCCTCGATCTCGTGGCGGCCGGGCAGCTCGAAGCTTCGGACGTCCCCTGCCGTCACCGCCCACAGAAAGCTCCGCGCCTCCCCCAGGGCGTAGCTCAACAGCACCGTGTCGTCGCCCAGGAGCTCCTGGATCTCGTGGACGTCGGCGGGACGGGGCCAGGTCAGCTCGGCGTAGGAAGGGCTCGCGAGGCGGATCTCCGCTTCCACGAAGTCGAGCTGGCGGTGGAGGTCGGCGAGCTCCGACTCCAGGGCTTGCCGCTCCGCCGCCGCGGGCGGGCTGCCGCCGTGGAGGCGCTCGGCCTTGGCGCCGAGGCGGGTCTCGAGCGACTTCCGGCGCTCGACGAGGGCGGGCTCGACGCCGGCGTCGAGATCGGTGCCGGCCTCTGCGAGCAGCTCGAGCAAGGAGCGGGCACGCTGGCGCTCGCAGACTGCGAGGGCGGCGCGATCGTGACCCGCGGCGGGCGCGGCGTGTTGGGCGTCCATCAAGAGGTCGATCGCGAGCTCGTAGGCCTGATGGAGCTTGCCCGCCGCGGCGGCGCGCAGATCCGGGCTGCTGATGCGGGTGCGCAGCGTTTCGAAGAGATCGAGCGCCGCCAGGACGTGCTCGCGGGCCGACCCGGCGTCACCCGCTCGGCGTTCTGCGTGGGCCAGGACGGTGAGAGTCAGCGCCTCGCCGGCCTGATTGCCGCTCGCGCGATCGAGGTCCAGCGCCCGCTTCAAGGCCGGCACGGCCTTGCCGGGCTCGCCCGACCGGGTGTAGAGCTCGCCCTGGTCGCGCAGGGCGGCGGCCTCGTAGAAGCGGTCGCCGACTTCCCGCAGTAGCTCGATGGCCTGGCCGACCGAAGCGAGGGCCGCCACGTGCGCGCCCGTCGCGGTCTGAGCCCGCGCGAGCAGGGCAAGAGCGATCCCTTCTCCCTGGCGATCGCCGATCGCCCGCCGCAGGGCGAGGGCGTCGCGGTGGAAGGCGAGGGCGTCGGCGTCCTTTCCCAGGCGGCTGTAGGCCTCGCCGAGAGTGGCGAGAGCCGCGGCCTCGCCGCGCGGGTCAGCCACCTCGCGCCACAGGCTCAACGCCTGTCGCAGCGCAGCGAGGGCGCGTTGCGTTTCCCCCAGGTCGAGATAGACCTGGCCGAGATTACCGAGCACCCTCGCCTGCCAGCGCCGGTCTTCCAGCTCCTCGAAAATCTCGAGCGCCCGGCCGTAGTGCACCAGCGCCTCCCGCACCTCGCCGGTGATCCGGGAGAGCGCGGCGAGGTTGTTGAGGGTGCGCGCTTCCCCTTTGCGGTCGCCGGCGGACCGCATCAGAGCGAGCCCCTCCCGGTAGTGCGCGAGCGCCCGCTCGGGCTCGCCCAGGACGTCGTAGGCGCGGCCGGCGCTGTGGCGCGCGGCATTTTCGAGATTTGCCGCCCGCAGCGCGCGGAGCCGGGGAATCGCCTGCTCGTAACAGGCCGCGCCCGCGCGCAGCTCCCCCTCCATCAAGTCCATCAGACATCCGTTGGCGAGCGCGACGGCCTCGCCGAAGAGATCGCCGATCCGGCGGGAGACGGCGAGGGCGCGGTCGAAGAGCTGCCGTGCCTCCACGGTGTCTCCCAGGAGCTGGTGGTCGAGGCCCAGCTCGTTCAGGGTGGCGGCCTCCCACAGCGGCTCTTCGAGGGCCTGCCAGAGCGGCAGGGCCTGGCGGGCGAGATCGCGGGCCTGGCGGGTCTCGTCGATCAGGCGCGCGAGGACGCCCATCGCGTAAAGGGCCCGCGCCTCGAGGCGCCTGTCCCCGAGCGACCGCCAGTAGGGCAGGGCCCGCTCGTGCTCGGCAATCGCCTGCCGGCGGGCCTCGGTCGAGCCTTCGAAATACAACTCGCCGGCGCGCGCGGTGGCGCGCTCGGCCTCGAGCCACGCGTGGACCGGCGGCAGAGCCTCGACGCGGAGCGCGTAGCGCCCCGGCGGCGCGCCCGGCTCGCGCGCCGTGATCTCGATCCGATAGTCGCCGGCTTCCTCCGGCTCGAGGAGCAGCCGTTCCTCGCCCTGGCGGTCGAAAGGGTTGTCGACCGCGGCGAGTCGTCGGCCGTCGGGCGCCGACGCCGTCACCGCCACGTCGATCCCCCGCTGCTCCACGACCACGAGCCAGGGCCGGCCGGCGGCGAGCCCGGCCCTGTAGGCATGACCTTCACCCGCTTCGAGAGCCTGCTCGATCGATCGTCCCGGCAACAGCCTTGCCGGATCCTCGGCCGCGGCCAACGCCGCTGCGACCAGGGCCACGGCAGAGAACGCCAGCAGGTGTCTGCTCATGGCGCGGCTGTGCCGTCCTCATGGCACGTACCAGATCGGCGACGTCCAGGCGCGCTGCTGCACCGCCTTGGGCACGTCGTCGCTGCGGCACTGCTGGGCGTGCCGTTGTGGTTGTCGAGGCTGCCGACGAAGCCGAGCTGGAAGGGATTGACGCCGTCCTCGGGGTGCTGCTGCTGGTAGCGCAAGCCGTCCTTCAGGGCGTTGCGGGTGTCGAAGAACGGCGCCAGTCCCACCTCTTCTCCCTGGGCAAAGCGGTAGGTGTCGCGGGGCGTCAGCCGGGTCTGGAGCGTCGCCGCGTCGGCCGAGTACTGGGTGTGGAGGTGGAGCTGGCCGAAGAACGGCTGCCGGGTGGCGCTGTAGTGGGCACAGCGTGGGCGGTCCTCCTCGGTGCGCTCGAAGGCCAGCGGCGTCTCCTCGGCCTGGACCAGGCAGGGGAGAAAGACCAGCCATACCAGTGCGGAATGCACGCTCTTCATGGGATTCCTTTCAGGGGCTGCCGATCTCGATCGCCGCCGCACGGTTGGGAGCGTTCATGGGCGAGTAGAAAACGTGGCTGTTGACCGACACGCGGATCAGCGTAAGGCCGTCGACCTCGTCGCCGAAGCAGGCGTCGAGGAAGTTGTCGTTGTCGTCGTCGCGCAGGGCGGACGGATTGAGCACCGTCCGGTTGCCGTCGCTGTCGAGCCCGAGGACGAGGATCGCCGCCATCGCGTCGACGTCGTCGGCGAGCGCGCCGCCGTTCGGGCCCCGCACCCCGCCGGAGAAGGTGAGCTTGACGACCTTGGTGGTCGTCCTTTCGGGGCAGTAGGCGTTACCCGCCGCCCCCGAGGTGTCGATGGTGCCGTCGGCCGGGTCGTAGACCGTGGCGCGGAGCAGGTTGGAGCCCGCGTCCGGCGGGTAGATCGAGTCGACCTCGAGCCCGCGCAGGGATTCGCCGTCGACCGTGCGGACGTCGCCGACGACCTGGATCCTCGTGGGCATGTCGTCGCCGCCGATACCGAAATCCCCGGCCAGCAGGACGGTGTTGAGCTCGGTTTTGTCGACCGCGGGATTGAGGGTCGCGCACACCGGAGTCACGACCCTTCCCTGCGCTCCGACCGTGACCCGGAAGGAGTTGGGGTCGAGGGCGTACGCCGCCCCACCGAATCCCTCCCCGGCATCGACCTGCCGGGTGAGCACGAACGGCATGCCGCCGAAGCCCCCGAACTCGCCTGACGGACACCAACCCCTGGGCGTGCCGGGGAGGATGACGGCGCCGAAGTAGGCGGAAAGAGCACGGGTCTTGGCGGTACCGGCCTCCTCGGCGCCGGTGGAGGCCGTTGCGAGAGCCAGGACGGCGACGACAGCAAAGCGATTCCACATCTTCGGTCTCCTTCGCTGGCCTCGCCGGAGCGACCCGGGAGGTAACACCTTTCGCGCAGACGTTTCTGTCGAAATCGACGTCAAACTAACTCGGCGGGATGGGCCTGTCAACGGGACATGACAGAATCGCCGCGAATGCATCGCCTGGTTGCTGGTAGTCTCGTCGCGGGTCCATTGACGATGAAGGCACGGACTTGGGTTCTTGCTGTCTTGGTTTTTCCTTGGGCTTCCAACGCGAGCTCCGAGGACGCCGGCGTCGTCGACGTCAGCGGCCACTGGATCACCCCCGGCCTGAGGAAGTAAGAGAGGACGGCGAAACGCCGCGTACGGCCCAGAAGGTCATCCGACACGCAGAACCAGTATCATCGCCGAGGTGGTGCGCGGTCCTTCAAACCCTTTTCGCCGGACGCTTCTCCTCGCG
>DASWIG010000103.1:0-34339 GCA_036397835.1 Thermoanaerobaculia bacterium | reverse complement strand
CTGGTGATGGGGCTCTACGCCAACTTCCCCTTCGCCCTGGCGCCGGGCATGGGCCTCAACGCCTTCTTCGCCTTCGGCGTGGTCGTCGGCCTGGGCGTCTCCTGGCAGGTGGCCCTGGCGGCGGTCTTCGTCGAGGGGCTGCTCTTCCTGGCGCTCTCCCTGACCGGCCTGCGCTCGGCGCTGCTCGACGCCATCCCGCGCGTGATCAAGCTCGGCACCACGGCCGGGATCGGCCTCTTCCTCGCCCTGATCGGCTTCGAGAACGCCGGGCTGGTGGTCGCCGACCCGGCCACCCTGGTGCGGCTGGGCGAGGTTCGCGAGCCGTTGCCGGCCCTGGCGCTGGCCGGCCTCCTGGCGGCGGCGGCGCTGCTCGCCCTCGAGGTGCGCGGCGGCCTGCTGGTGACCATCCTCGGCGTCGCGGCGGTGGCCTGGGTGACGGGCCTGGCGCCGGCGCCCGAGTCGCTGCTGAGCCTGCCGCAATTGCCGCGCGAGACCCTCGCCGCCTTCGACTTCGGCGAGCTGCTCTCGGGCACGATGGTGACGGTCGTCCTCGCCTTCCTCTTCGTGGACCTCCTCGACACCGCCGGCACGCTCCTCGGCGTGGGCCAGCTCGCCGGTTTCGTGGACGAGGAGGGGCGCTTCCCGGGCTCGGAGCGCGCCTTCGTCGCCGACGCCGTGGGCACCACCGTGGGGGCGCTGCTCGGCACCAGCACGGTGACGACCTACGTGGAGTCGGCCACCGGGGTCGAGGAGGGGGGACGCACGGGTCTCACCGCGGTGGCCACGGCTGCGCTCTTCCTGCTGGCGCTCTTCTTCACGCCGGTCTTCACCGCGGTTCCGGCGGCGGCCACGGCGCCGGCGCTGGTGGTGGTCGGGGCGATGATGATGCGCGGCGTCGGCGGCGTCGACTGGCGGCGTCTCGACGAGGCGGTGCCCGCCTTCCTGACGCTGACCGTGATGCCCTTCACCTACTCGATCGCCAACGGGCTGGCGATCGGCGTCGTCTCCTGGGTGGCGATCAAGGTGCTGACCGGCAAGGCGCGCGAGGTCGGGGCCTTGATGTGGGTGCTGGCGCCGGTGCTCGTCGTCTACTACGCCTTCCTCCGGGCGGCGTGACGCGGCGCCGCGGATAGCTTTATCGGAATAGATCAATTTACTTCGGGCGACTTGACGTCGCCCCCGACTTCCACTATTCTACCAACTGGTCGGTAGACCCGGGGGAGTGCTCCTCTCCGGCCGCAGCGGCGGCCGTCTCCCCCGGGCCCCGGCTGAGGAAAGCCCTACAAATCTCGACCCTGGCGAGACGATCGGCCGGCGATCGACCAGGCGAGGTGTGCCCGAAGACGTGACCCGCCAGGGTCACGGAAGCGAGGAGAAGGAGCGTGCCATGGAGAAGTTGACGCGAAGCGCATCGACGGTCTGGAAAACGTTGCTCGGGGTTCTGGCGTCGGGTTGCCTGCTGCTGGCGGGGGCGGCGCGGGAGGGCGCGGGGGCAGCGGCGAGGGCGAGCGTCATCGTCCAGGGCCGCGACGCGGCGGCGCTCGCCGACCACGTCCGCGCCGGCGGCGGCGAGGTCACCCACGAGCTCGGGATCATCGGCGCGGTGGCGGCCCGCCTGACGCCGGCGCAGCGGCAATCGCTGGAGCGCCGCTGCGCCGGCTGCCGCTTCTACTACGACCGGACGGTGGCCGGCGCCGGCGGCGCGGCGTCCGACGCCGTGGCGCTCGGCATCCTGGCGCCCAACACCGCCGTGCCGCGGCAGGTCGGGGCGCCGGCGCTGTGGGCGCACGGCGTCACCGGCGCCGGCGTCGCGATCGCCGTGGTCGACACGTCGGCGTCGTTCTTCCTGCCGGGCCTGTGGGGAGACCGGAATGACGGCTGGCGGGTACACGCGTACTACGACGCGATCGCCGACGTCCTCTGCCGCGTCCGGCAACGCGAGCCGGGGTGTCCCATGGACGACCACGGCCACGGCACCCACGTCGCCGGCGTCGCCCTCAGCAGTGCCGTGACCGCCTCCGGCGACTACGCCGGCGTCGCCCCGGACGCCGGCCTGGTGGTGGTGCGCGCCCTCGACGAGCGGGGCCGCGGCACCTACGCCGACGTCATCCGTGGCATCGATTGGGTGGTGCGGCACCGCGTCGAGCACGGCATCGGCGTGCTCAACCTGTCGTTCAGCGCGGCGCCGCGGTCGTACTACTGGGACGACCCCTTGAACCAGGCGGTGATGGCGGCCTGGCAGGCGGGCATCGTGGTGGTGACGTCGGCCGGCAACACCGGTCCCGATCCGATGACGATCGGCGTGCCGGGCAACGTGCCCTACGTGATCACCGTCGGCGCTCTGGCGGACGCGTCCACCCCCGACGACCCCGACGACGACTATCTTCTGTCCTACTCGGCCAGCGGCCCGACCGTCGAAGGATTCGTCAAGCCGGAGCTGGTCGCCCCCGGCGACCTCGTGGTCTCCACGATGAGCCCGGCCGCCGCGCTCTACAAGGACTATCCGGAGTACCGGGCGGGCCGCTGGCATTTCCGGATGAGCGGCACCTCGCAGGCCGCCGCCGCGGTCAGCGGCGTCGCGGCGCTGATGCTCCAGGTGCGGCCGGAGCTGACGCCGGACGACGTCAAGTGCCGCCTGATGGCCGCGGCGCGCCCGGCCGTCGATCCGGTCGCCGGCCAGCTCGCCTACGCCGTCTTCCAGCAGGGCGCCGGCGCGGTGGACGCCCAAGCCGCCGTCCTCTCGACCCTCAGCGGCTGCGCCAACGCAGGGCTCGACGTCGGCAAGGACCTGGCGGACGGCGAGCACTACGCCGGCCCGGCGCGTGTCGACGCCGAAGGCCGTTTCTACGTCCCCGGCGTGGGCTACGCCTGGGACGGTCTCTACGAGCCGGCCGGCGGGCCGTGGACCGACGGCTGGCCCTGGGTCGACGCCTGGCTCCAAGGCGACGGCTGGCCCTGGGTCGACGCCGTCCGCTGGACCGACGACGTCGACTTGCACGAGGAAAGCCTGGTCGACGGCGTGCCCTGGGTCGACGGGGTGCCCTGGGTCGACGGGGTGCCCGGAGGCTTCAGTCGCTGACGGCTGGGGATCGGCGTCGAGCCGTCGTCCGGCCCGAGTCGGCGGCCTGCTCTTCTCGATCGGCGACGAGCGCCCCTGTTCGTCCGCCCTTTCGCAGCGTTCCGGAGTATGGCAAGATGGAGCCGTGCCATGAGGTCGAGGACGTTTCAGCGACGGCCCGCCGCCATCCTGCTCAGCGCCTTGTGGCTGATGGCGGCGGCGCCGTGGGTCGGCCTTACGCTCGAGCAAGCCCTGCTGAGGCTGCAGGAGGCTGGCCTGCCGGTGATCTTCACCGACCAGCTCGTGCGCCCGCAGATGCGGGTCGGGCGCGAGCCCGCCGCCGCCGATCCCCGGCGCGTCCTCGACGAGCTCCTCGCGCCCCACGGCCTCGCGGCGCGCGAGAGCGTGGGCGGCCGAATCGTGGTCGTTCGCGCGCCGCGGCCCGCGGCGCACGAAGCGACCGCCCAGCGGCCGCCCGAGGCCGTGGAGATGGTCGTCACCGAGAGGATCGACGTCACCTCTCACCCGCCCTGGATCCTCGGCGAGGAGGTGTCGGCGATCGAGCTCGGGCGCGACGAGGCCCTGTCCTTGCCCCGTCTCGGCGACGACGTGCTCCGCGGCCTGACGCTCCTGCCCGGCACCGCCGGCGACGACGGCTCGGCGCGCTTCAACCTGCGCGGCGGGCGCGCCGACGAGGTGATGGTGCGGCTCGACGGTCTCGAGATCCTCGAGCCCTTCCACCTCCGGGACTTCAACCAGGCCTTGAGCGTCGTGTCGCCGGCGACGCTCGGCGAGGTGAGGCTGCAATCGGGGGGCTTTGCCGCGGAGCACGGCGGCCGGATGAGCGGCATCCTCGACCTGACCTCGCTGGAGCCGAGCTGGCGCCGCCGCGGCGAGCTCGGCCTGACGCTGCTGAACGCCCAGGCCGCCGGCTCGGGCACCTTCCACGAGGAGCGCGGACGCTGGCTGGCGTCGCTGCGCGGCGGCTCGCTCGAGCTGCCCTTCGAGCTCGCCGGCGAGGAGGAGAACCCCAGGTTCTGGGACGCCTTCGGCAAGGTCGACCGGCAGCTCGGTGCCGGGCACGACCTGCGCCTCAACGCGCTCCTCTCGCGCGACACCCTCGACTTCGCCGAGCTCGACGACGATCGGCGCTTCGACACCCTCTACGACGGCACCTACGCGTGGCAGACCCACGAGACCGTGCTGACGCCGCGCCTCTTCGTGGCCTCGCGGGCCTCTTTCAGCCGCTTCGAGCGCGACCGCCACGGCCGCGAGGCGGCTGCCGGCGGGGGCTTCGAGCTCGCCGACGCGCGCTCTCTCGACGCCGCCGGCCTTGCTCAGAGCTGGAGCCGCAGCCTCGGCGGCGGGGCTCTGAAGTGGGGCTTCGACGCCCGCGCCCTCGACGCGCACTACGACTACGGCGCCGCCTGGGACCTCGGCGAGGCGCTGGCGGCCGTACGCCATCAGGGTCCGGCGGGGAGCTTCGGGTTCCACGAGCGATTCCGCGGCGAGCAATACGGCCTCTACGCCGCCGGCCGCCTGGCCGCGGGCCGCTGGACGGTGGAGCCCGGCGCGCGCTTCGACGCCAACTCGATCGTCGACGACGACGAGCGGGTGAGCCCGCGGCTCAACGTGGCCTGGGCGCCGGGCGAGCGCAGCCGCCTGCGCCTCGCCTGGGGCTACTTCTACCAGAGCCCGCGTCTCTACGAGCTGCAGGTGGAGGACGGCGTGACCGAGTTCGGGCGCCCCGAGCGCGCCGAGCACCGGATCCTCGGCTTCGACCACGTCTTCGGCCGCCGCCTGACCCTGCGCGCCGAGCTCTACGAGCGCCTGGTCCGCGATCCGCGGGTCCGCTTCGAGAACCTCTACGAGCCACTCAGCATCGTGCCCGAGCTCGAGCCCGACCGCGTGCGCGTGGCTCCGGAGAGCAGCCGCGCCCGCGGCGTCGAGGTGCTCCTGGGCGCCGCCGGCAAGAACGTCGACTGGTTCGTGAGCTACAGCTTTTCCCGGATCGAGGACCGCATCGCCGGCCATGACGTGCCGCGCAGCGTCGACCAGCCTCACGCCCTGGGCCTCGAGCTGACCTGGCGCGCGCCGTGGCGCTGGCTGGTCAGCATCGGGTGGCACTACCACAGCGGCTGGCCGACCACCGCCCTGACCGCCCAGCTCGAAGGCGGCGGCGAGGTCGTGCCGATGCTCGGCCCGCTCTACGGCGAACGGCTTCCGGACCACCGGCGGCTCGACCTGCGGGCGAGCCGCGGCTTTCACCTGCGCCGCGGCGAGCTGGAGCTCTTCGTGGAGGTCCAGAACCTGGCGAGCGACTCCAACGTCCGCGGCTACGACGTCGAGCTCGAGGCGCGCGTCGACGGCACGGTGGACGTCGGGAGGGACGCGAAGTCCTGGGGCCGGCTGTTGCCCAACGTCGGCCTGACCTGGCGCTTCTGAGCGAGCAGACGCCGGCGGGCGAGCCGCAGCAGCTCGGGCAGCACGACCACCGAGAGCGCCAGGGCAGACGCCACGCCGATGGTCAGGGCGAGGGCGACCGCCATCGTGTCCGCCGCCGTCAACGTGCCCCGGGCGTCGACCTTCACGTCGACGACCTTGGCGACCCGGAGGAATGCGAAGCTGGGGTTCTCGAGGCCGACCGGAGGGGGAGTAGTCCTTCGGACTTTTTCGGGGCGGGCGATCAGTTCCCGGAGCCGCCGGCCCGGGCGATCACGAGCGTACCGCCGGTCGTGCGGTAGTCGAGGCCGGAGCTCGGCAGCACCACCTCGGGGGCCTCGGCCGCCGTGAGGCCGGCGATCGAGCCGTGGGCGATGATCTCTCGCGTCTCGCGCTCGAGCTCCGGGTCGGCGAAGCGCAGCCGCCAGCCGGTCTCGCGCGTGACCCAGGCGAGGAACTCGCGCACCGAGCGGCCCTCGAGCTCGAAGGGAGGCGACGCGCGCAGCACCCAATCCCAGGGCGCGCCGTGGGCGCTCACGGCGGCGCGCTCCAGGGTGCCGTCGGAGCGCGCCGTCACCGTGGTGCCGGCGGGCGCCGCCACGGTCTCGTCCCCGAGCTCGAGACGCACCTCGCCCTCGCGGACCTGCACGCTCCAGGCGCCGTCCAGGAGCCGCACCTCGAATTGGGTGCCGACGTCGCGGGCGACCCCGAAGCGCGTCTTCACCGCCAGGCCCTGCGAGCCGCCCCCCGAGTCCAGGTAGACGGCGCCGCGGCGCAGCGCCAGCACCGCCGCGCTCTCGAGCTCGAGCCGCGTCGCCACGTCGAGGCGCACCGCCTCGCCGCCGGCCAGCCGCAGTGCCACGCGCTCGCCGGGGCCGGTCTCCACCGCCGCGCCCGCGCTCAGGGCGTCGCCCGTCTTGAGCGTCCCGCCCGGAGGGCCGAACAGACCCTCCACCGTGGCGATCACCGGCGGCGCGCCGACCCTGGCCGGGCCGAAGCGGTGGCCGAGGAAGGCGGAGACGCCGGCCACCAGCAGCAGGGCCGCTGCCAGCGCCCAGGGCGACCAGCGGCGGTATGGGCGCGGCGTCCCGGCGCGGGCCTCCAGCTTGGCCCGCCAGGTCTCGCGCGCCGCCTCCCTGAGGTCGTCGGGCAGGGGCGGCCGGGGACCGGTCGCGTGGATCACGCGGCCTACCGTTTCGTCGTCGGATCTCAAGTCGTCGGTGACCTCTTTCATCACCCGCTCCTTCTCTCGGTGACCAGACGAAGGCCGCGGTAGCCGCCCTCGACGTCCCGGTGAAGCTTCTGGAAAGCCGCGCGGAAGGCCGGCCGCGCGCGGCTCAGGATCGATTCGGCGGCCTTGAGGCCGACCTGCAGCCGGCCGGCGATCTCCCCGACCGGCAGCCCTTCGAGGTACTTCCACTCCAGGGCGCGGCCGTAGCGCTCCGGCAGTTGATCGAGCGCCAGGTGGACCAGGGTCGTCATCTCCCGGCGCCGCAATCGTTCCTCCGGATCGCCGCCGGAGCTGGTCAGCGTCCCGAGGACGGCTTCGAGACCGTCGCCGGCGTCGAGATCGACCTCGCGCGGCCGCCGCCGCCTCGTCCGGTAGTGGCTGCCGACCTTGAAGCGGCAGATGCCGCACAGCCAGCTCAGGAGCGTCGACTCGCCGCGATAGGCCGCGAGCGTCTCGAAGGCGGTCGCCAGCGTGCTCTGGAACATCTCGCGGGCGAGCTGCTCGTCGTGGCCGACGCGGGTCAGCGCGAAACGCCAGAGCCCGCCGAGGCACTGCTCGGAGAGCTGCTCGAAGGCCGCCTCGTCGCCGTCCATGAGCCGGCGGACGAGGGCCTGATCGCGGTGGTGATGCTCGTCTTCGGGCATGGCGGACCGTCCGAAGAAGTAGGTATCCGCCGGGCGTCGAATCCTTCGATCGGATCCGCCGTCGTGGAGGAAATGCCGCGCGGATCGTCAGGCGGAGCCTGACCTACTGGACCTGCTCGCGCGTGCGCAGGAAGCGCACGCCCGGCCAGTCCTCGACGGCGCAGGTCACGTGCCAGTCGCTGCGCGCCAGGAAGACCGGCATGCCGTGGTGGTCCGCGGCCATGTTCGAGGCGTTGGCGGTGGTGAACTTCTTCAGCGTCTGCGGCTCGTCCGACTCCACCCAGCGCGCCGTCTTCACCGCCGTGGGCTCGAATTCCACCGGCACGTCGTACTCGGTGCGGATGCGGTCGGCGAGGACGTCGAACTGCAGCGCCCCGGCCACCCCCACGATCCAGTCCCGGCCGGCCGCGTCGGCGCGCAGGATCTGGGCCACGCCCTCTTCGGCGAGCTGGCGCAGGGCGCGCTCGAGGTGCTTGGCGCGCATCGGGTCCTCCGGGCGCACTTTCTTCATCAGCTCGGGGGCGAAGCTCGGGATGCCGGTGAAGCGCAGGTCCTCGCCCTCGGTCAGGGCGTCGCCGATGCGCAGGTTGCCGTGGTTGGGGATGCCGATGACGTCGCCGGCCCAGGCTTCCTCGGCCCGTTCGCGCTCGCGCGCCAGGAAGAGCACGGCGTTGCTGACCGCCACGGTGCGGCCGCTGCGCGGATGGTAGAGCTTCATGCCGCGGCGGAAGCGCCCCGAGGCCAGGCGCACGAAGGCCAGGCGGTCGCGGTGACGCGGGTCCATGTTGGCCTGGATCTTGAACACGAAGCCCGTCACCGCCTCCTCCATGGGGTCGATGGGACGGCTCGCCGCCGGCTGCGGCCGAGGCGACGGCGCCATCTCGACGATGGCGTCCATCAGCTCGCGGACGCCGAAGCTCAGGAGCGCCGAGCCGAAGTGGACCGCCGTCATGTTGCCCTCGCGGTAGCTCGCGAGCGACAGCTCCGGGCACAGCTCGCGCGCCATCTCCGCCTCCTCGCGCAGCTTCGTCACCGCACTCTCGCCCAGCCGTTCGGTGAGCTTGGGGTCGTCGAGGCCGCGGCAGAGCTCGCCTTCGGGCAGGCGGTCACGGCGGCCGCGGTCGATCAGCAAGAGCTGGTCGTGGAGCAGGTCGTAGCAGCCGCGGAAGCCCTGGCCCATGCCGATCGGCCAGCTCGCCGGCGTCACCTCGAGCTGCAGGGTCTCTCCGATCTCGTCGAGCAGGTCGAAGGAGTCGCGGCTCTCGCGGTCGAGCTTGTTGACGAAGGTGAGGATCGGCACGTCGCGCAGGCGGCAGACCTCGAAGAGCTTGCGCGTCTGCGCCTCGATGCCCTTGGCGGCGTCGAGCACCATGACCGCCGAGTCGACGGCGGTCAAGGTGCGGTAGGTGTCCTCGCTGAAGTCCTCGTGGCCCGGCGTGTCGAGCAGGTTGAAGACGCAGTCGCGGTAGTCGAAGGTCATCACCGAGGCGGTCACCGAGATGCCGCGCTCCTGCTCGACCTTCATCCAGTCGGAACGGGCACGGCGGCGCTCGCCCCGCGCCTTGACCTCGCCGGCGAGCTGGATGGCGCCGCCGAAGAGCAGGAGCTTCTCGGTAAGCGTCGTCTTGCCGGCGTCCGGGTGGGAGATGATGGCGAAGGTGCGGCGACGGGAGATGGGGTGGGGGTTCGAGCTCATGGCGTCCTGTCGGGCCTGATCTTAGTACAATCCGGGCCGCGTGCGGCGCGCGGCGCGGGCTTGCGCGCAGGTGCGGAACGTGCTAGGATTCCCCTCACGCCCGGCTGAACCCCCACGAATCGCCAGTTACTCCCTCCCTCAGAAGCGACATCGACTCCGCATTCCTGTCCTTCCCGAGCAAGTCGAGTATCCGACGGTCCCTGGATAGCGTCCCAGCCCGAGCTGCTACCGGCGAGGAAGGCCGGCAACACCAATGGCCCCATCGAGAGGATGGGCGAGGAGGAACGGAACCATGTCGAAGAAGATCTACGTGGGCAACCTGCCCTTCAGCGCCACGGAGGACGAGATTCGAGGGCTGTTCGCCGAGTTCGGCACCGTCGAGTCCGTCAGCCTGGTCACCGACCGGGACAGCGGGCGGCCGCGCGGCTTCGGATTCGTCGAGATGTCCGACGGCGCCGACGAGGCGATCAGGGCGCTGGATCAGTACGAGATGGGCGGCAGGAACCTCAACGTGAACGAGGCCCGGCCGCGGGAAGACCGGCGGCCGGACCGTCGTAGCTGGTAGCTCTTCCGTCGCCCGTCGCGTGGCAGCCTCAGGTCGTTCGCGCCGCCTTCGCCGAGCGCGCGACCATCGCCACCATCCCCATCAGCCCCATCGACTTGCCCATCGACAGCTCGCGCCCGAAGACGTCGTAGATGAGGTCGCCCGGCACCCTGGCGACCTCCTCCGGGGGCTGGCCGGAGAGGGTCTCGTCGAGGATCACGGCCAGCGCCTTGGCCGAGATGCCCTGGGGGTTCTCGACCGCGAAGTGGTATTTCAGGGTGCCGTCGGGCAGCGGCTCGGCCCAGACGTAGGCTTCGGACTCGCACGCCGGCACTTTGTGGTCCTCGGCGAACGGCCGCCGGGCGACGCGCTCCGGCACGTCGGGGAAACGCTCCGCCGTGTCGATCAGCAGTTGAATGCGCTCGCTGCGGCCGCCCGCCAGCGAGAGCAGGTCCACGAGCTCGGCGAGCTTCGGCGGGTAGTCGGGCATGCGCTCGTCTCCCTCACCTCTCGATCGGCACGCCCACGAGGTTGCCCCATTCGGTCCAGGAGCCGTCGTAGTTGCGCACGTTCTCGTAGCCGAGGAGCCGCGTGAGCACGAACCAGGTGTGGCTCGAGCGCTCGCCGATACGGCAGTAGACGATCACGTCGTCGTCCTTGCCGAGGCCTTTCTCGCCCTCGTAGATCGCGCGCAGCTCGGCGGCGGTCTTGAAGGTGCCGTCGTCGGGGTTGACGGCGCGCGCCCAGGGGATCGACTGGGCGCCGGGGATGTGGCCGCCGCGCAACGCGCCTTCGTTGGGGTAGTCGGGCATGTGCAGCAGCTCGCCGCTGTACTCGCCGGGGCTGCGCACGTCGACCAACGGCAGCCCGGCGCCGACGTGCGCCAGCACCTGGTCGCGAAAGGCGCGGATCTTCGCGTCGTCGCGCTCCGGCGCCCGGTAGTCGGTCGCCGGATACGAGGGGACCTCGCGGGAGAGCTCGCGGCCCTCCTGCTGCCACTTGAGGCGGCCGCCGTCCATCAGGCGGGCCCGGGCGTGGCCGAAGAGGTGGAAGACCCAGTAGGCATAAGCCGCCCACCAGTTGTTCTTGTCGCCGTAGAAGACCACGGTGGTCTCCGGGGTGATGCCGATGCGGCGCGCCAGACGCTCGAAGCCGTCGCGATCCAGGTAGTCGCGGCGCAGGGGGTCGTTCAGGTCGCGGGTCCAGTCGACCTCGACCGCCCCGGGGACGTGCCCGGAGGGGTAGACGAGGGGATCTTCGTTCGACTCGACGACGCGCACGCCGGGATCGTCGAGGTGCTCGGCGACCCAGTCGGTGGACGCCAGCACCTGCGGGCGGCTGTAGCCGCGGCTCGCGATATCGCTCATTGGACCTTCCTCCGTGTCGTTCGATGGACAGATCTTCCAATCATCTCACAGGTCGATGGAGCTGGCGTCTTCCCTGCGGCGTATGTTCTGATAGGCTGTGCGCGCCGGAGGCCGCTGTCATGCCCTGGAGGTAGTCATGGGCTACGAGACCTTGATGCGCTTGTCTTCCTCTCGCCGTCGCTCGTTGGCGGCGCTCCTCCTGACGGCCGCGCTGGTGACGCCCACGACCTGGGCCGAGCTGCAGACGCTGGACGCGGAGCTCTTTCCGGTGCCCGAGGAGCTGGTGCCCAACGTCGAGCTGTGGACCAAGGTCTACACCGTGTACGACAGCCACCACGTGATGCTGCACGACGACCGTCACCTCGGCGTGATCTACGCGGTGCTCGACTTCACCGCCTACGACGCCGCCGAGCTCTCGGAGGTGCGGCGGCGCCAGAGGCGGCGCCACGAGGTCCGCCAGGTGGTGGACAAGTACGGCGGCATTCTCGACGACCTGGCGGCGGGCAAGGTCTCGACGGCCTGGCCGGAGGACCAGGAGCGGGTGGCGCGGCTCTTCGACGCGGTGCCGGGGAAACTCTCGAAGTACGCGGCGGCGAAGGGCCGGATGCGCACCCAGACCTGCCTCAAGGACCGCTTCGCCGAGGGCCTCGAGCGCTCGGGCCTTTACCTCGCCTGGATCGAGGAGGTCTTCCGCGAGCGCGGCCTGCCGCCGGAGCTGGCGCGGCTGCCGTTCGTAGAGTCGCTCTTCCAGGTCCGGGCGCACTCGTCGGCCGCCGCGGTGGGGATCTGGCAGTTCATGCGCGGCACCGCGAAGGGCTATCTGAAGATGGGCGTCGAGGTCGACGAGCGCTATGACCCCTGGCGGGCCTCGGAGGGCGCCGCCGATCACCTGGCCGACCTGCACGCCGAGCTCGAGGTCTGGCCCCTGGCCCTGACCGCCTACAATCACGGCGCCAACGGCATGAAGCGTGCGGTGCGGCTGTTGAGGACGCGCGATCTCGGCGAGATCGCCGAGCGCTACAGCTCGCGCACGTTCGGCTTCGCGTCGCGCAACTTCTACGCCGAGTTCGTCGCCGCCGCCACCATCTACGCCAACCGCGAGCACTACTTCCCGGACGTCGAGCCGCTGCCGGCGGTGGAGTTCGACCTCTTCGTGCCGGAGACCTACGTGGCGGTGCGGGAGCTGGCGAGGGGGACGTCGGCGCCGCTCGACGCGTTGCGGGAGATGAATCCCGCCCTGGCGCGCGAGGTGTGGACGGACGACCTCTTCTTCCCGCCCGGCTATCCGCTGCGGGTGCCCAAGGGCGCCGCCGCCGAGTTCCGCACGGCGTACGCGGCCCTCGCCGAGGACCACCGGCCGCCCCGTCAGTCGGGTCTCCACTACCGCGTGGCCACGGGCGACACCCTCGGCAAGATCGCCACCAAGTTCGGCACCACGGTCGAGGCGCTGCAGCGCGTCAACAAGCTGCGCAGCCCGCACATGATCCATCCGGGGCAGGCGCTGCTGATCCCGCCCGGACGTCGCGCCCCGGCGCGAACCACGACGACGGCGACCGCGATCGCCGCCGGCCCGCGCCCGGCCGAGCACGCGGTGCGCAAGGGCGAGACGCTGTCGTCGATCGCCCGCCAGTACGGCGTCTCCCTCGACGGTCTGCTCGCCGCCAACCGGCTCACCGACGCCGACCGCATCCACGTGGGCCAGCGGCTCCGGGTGCCGGCGGCCGAGCAGCGGACGCACGTGGTACGCCGCGGCGAGACCCTGTCGCGCATCGCCGAGCTATACGGCATCACCGTGCGCGCCATCAAGCAGGCCAACGGGCTCGCCGCCGACCTGATCCACCCGTCGCAGGTCCTCGTCATCCCCTGACGGCGTGGTGAGCTGCGGATCCGTGGTCATCAGATGCTGCGGCTCCTGCCCCACTTCGTCCGGCAGGCCTTCCGATCGTTGGCGAGGAGCCCACTGACCAGCGCTTTCGCCGTCCTCGCCCTGGCCTGCGGCATCGCTCTGACCACCGCGGGTTTCAGTCTCGTCCACGGCATCCTGTTGCGCTCCCTTCCCTTCGACGGCGGGGAGCGCTACCGGCTTCTGGAGGCGATCCAGCCGGACCGCTCGCCGCGCGGCCTGCCGGTGACGCCGCACGAATTCCTCGAGTGGCGGCGCCGGCAGCGCGCGTTCGAGAGCCTGGTGGCCGTCGCGCCGCGCTCGGTCAACCTCAGCGACGACGCCGGATTCCCGGAGCGCCGCCTGGGCTGCTTCACGACGTGGGAGTTCTTCGCCGGCCAGCCGGTGCCGCCGGCGCTGGGCCGGGGCTTTTCCGCGGCGGAGGACGCGCCCGGCGCCGCCGCGGTGGCGGTGATCGGCCACGACCTGTGGCGGCGGCGGTTCGACGGCGATCCCCAGGTACTCGGCCGCAGCGTGCGGGTCGACGGCGAGAGCGCCCGCGTCATCGGGGTGATGCCGCCCGGCTTTCGCTTTCCCCTGCGCGAGGAGATCTGGCTGCCGCTGCGCCTCGCGCCCGGGCGCGGCGACGCCCTGATGGTCTTCGGGCGGCTGCGCGACGGCGTCAGCCCGGCGGCGGCCGCGGCCGAGATGTCGGCACTCGCCGCCGCGCTCGCCGCCGAGCGTCCCGAGACCCAGCGCGGCCGCGACGTGGTGGTGCGGCCGTACACGCAGAAGTTCATGAACCGCCCTCTGCGCCAGGCCCTGTGGGCGCTGCTGGGGCTGATGGCGACGGCGCTGCTCATCGCGTGCGCCAACGTCGCGGGGCTGCTGACCGCGCGGGCTGCCCGGCGGGCCCCGGACCTGGCGACCCGCGCCGCCCTCGGCGCCGGCCGCGGCGAGCTGATGGCCTACGTCCTCACCGAGAGCGCGCTGCTGGCGCTCGCCGGCGCCGCGGCCGGCGTGGCGCTGGCGCGGCTCGGCGTCGACGTCATCGCGGCCTCTATGGCGTGGATCCCCATGCCTTTCTGGATGGCCGTCACCCTCGACGCCAGGGCCCTTGGCGCGGCGGCAGCCGCCACCGGCCTGGCGGCCGCCGCGGCCGGCCTCTACCCGGCCTGGCACGCGTCGCGGACGGACCCGGCGGCGCTCGTCGGCGCCGCGCGCTCGGCGGCGGGCCGGCGGCGGGGCGGTTTCCTGCGCGCCCTGGTGGTGGCCGAGGTCGCCATGGCCTTCCTGCTCCTGTCCGTGAGCGGGCTTTTCGTGCGCTCGCTGGCGCGGCTCGGTCGCCTCGACCTGGGCGTCGACGCCGGCCGCCTGATGACGGCGCGCCTGACCCTGCCGGCCTCCGATTACCCGGACAGCGCCGCCCGGGGCGCGTTCGTGACCGAGCTCGTGGACCGTCTGGCGGCGGCGCCGGGCGTGGCCGCGGCGGCCGCCGCTACCCGTCTGCCCGCCGCCGGCTACGACAACCTGGTGCCCTACGCGGTCGAAGCGGCGGCCGCGTCGACGGTGGCGGAGCTGCCGCGGGCGCACCGCGTGGCGACAACGCCGGAGCTCTTCGAGCTCTTCCCCATCCCGGTGCTCCAGGGCCGCACGCTGACGGCCGCCGACCGGCCGGAGGCGCGGCCGGTGGCGGTGGTCAACCGCAGCCTGGCCGCGGCGGCCTGGCCGGGCGAGGAGGCGGTGGGCCGGCGCCTGCGGTTGGAGGACGGGGACGCCGCGGCGCCCTGGCGCACGGTCGTCGGCGTGGTCGCCGACTTCTGGCCCGGCACGCTCAACGACCCCGGCCAGGCGGGCGTCTACGTGCCGCTGGCGCAGACGGGCGACTTCACGATGCTGGTGGCCGCTTCGACGCGCGGCGATGCGGAGGCGCCCGGCGCGGAGGCGCCCGGCGCGGAGACGCCCGGCGCGGAGGCGCCCGGCGGGGAGGCGCTGGCGGAGCTGTTCCGGCGCGAAGCGCGGGCCCTCGACGGCGGCCTGCCCCTTTACGAGGTGAAGACGATGTCCGCCGTGCTCGAAGAGGAGCGTTTCCTCTCCCGCTTCTTCGGCCGCCTGGTCGCCGCGCTCGGGGCCGTGTCCATCCTTTTCGCGGCGGTGGGGATCTACGGCGTCCACGCGTTGTCGGTGAGCCGGCGGACCGCCGAGATCGGCCTGCGCATGGCTCTCGGCGCCGGGCGCGCCGGCGTCCTGCGGCAGATCGTGGGGGAGAGCTTCCCGCCGCTGGCGCTCGGGCTGGCGATCGGCCTGCTGCTGGCGGTGCCCCTGACGCTGCTGCTGGGGTGGGCGCTCTTCCAGGTCGAGCCGTGGGATCCCCCGACCCTGGCCGCAGCCGCCGCCCTCGTCAGCGCCGTGGCGCTCGTGGCGTCTTACGTGCCGGCGCGCCGCGCCGCGCGGATCGAGCCGGTCGACGCCTTGCGTCACGAGTGACCCTCACCCCCGGCCCCTCTCCCAGGGGGAGAGGGGAGCCAGGCAGGGGGACCTTCTCCCCCTCTCCCCCTGGGAGAGGGGGCCGGGGGGTGAGGGTTCTTAGAACGGCCACCACGTCTTGCGCGGGGCCTTGGCGCCCGCGGGGGAGTCGCCGTTGCGGCCTTCGAGGAGGGCGACGATCTCCTCGGCGTCGGCAATGCGCTCCTTGGGATCGCGCTCGAGGCAGCGCATGATCAGGTCTTCCCAGGACTCGTCGAGCTCCGGCATGTGGTGCCGCGGCGGCACCGGGTCCTGCTGCACCCGCATGAACACCACCTGGATGGCCGTGTCGGCCTCGAAGGGAAACCGGCCGGTGATCATCTGGTAGACGACCAGGCCGAGGGTGTAGATGTCGCTCGCCGGCAGCGCCTCCTCGAGCTCGAGCTGCTCGGGCGCCATGTAGGTCGGGGTGCCGACGATGACGTCGGTGGCGGTGAAGGAGTCCTCCTCCGCCGAATTGGGCCGCGCCACGCCGAAGTCCGTCAGCACCACCCGGGTCTGCCCGCCGTTCTCGACGAGGAAGACGTTGTCGGGCTTGAGGTCGCGGTGCACCACCTCGGCGTGGTGGGCGGCGGCGAGGGCCCGCGCCATCTGGATCACCAGGCCGCGCGCCTCGTCGGGGCGCACCAGCCGGCCCTGCTCCAGGCGGTCGGCCAGCGTTTCTCCCTCGAGGTACTCCATCACCATGCACGGCGCCGCCATCTGGGGCGCGTCCGGGTCCTCGCCGTTGGGCGGCAGCTCGAAGACGTCCTGGATCCGCAGCACGTTGGGGTGCGAGATGCGCCGCGAGAGATCGATCTCGCGGCGGAAGCGCGCGATGACTTTCGAGCTGCCGAGGAACTTGGCGAGCACGGTCTTCACGGCGACCCGCTCGCCGGATCCGAGGTCGACGGCCTCGTACACCTCGCCCATGCCGCCGCGACCGATCATGCGGACGACGCGGTAGCGCTCGCACAGGACGTCGTCCGGATTCAGGCGATTCACGACGGGCTTCTTCTCCCCGGAAGGTCGGCGCGGCGGCGGTCCTATCAACGAGCTCCTCGTCATCTCGATCCGTCGACGCTCGTCATGCCCTTGGCCAGCGGCTCCGGTTCCGCCGCGAGCTTCACGCGCTCCTTGTCGAAGACCTTGTCGTGGAGGTAGAGGTACATGACGGCCATCGAGTCCTGAGGTTCCTCGGTGGTGTTGTGGTAGACGCTGACCATCTCGTATTCGTGCTCCTTGTAGAGCGGCAACCCCTCGGGGCTGGCGAAGTACTCGACGTTGGCGAGGCCGATCTTGCCGTCGAAGTTGTCGGCCGCGCTCTTGAACACGGTCGTGCCGGCCGTCAGGTCGCGCAGCTCGAGCGACTCGGCGAACGGGTGGAGATGGACGGCGATGTAGTGCACCGTGGAGTCGTAGGGGATCTGCATGAGCTCGGTGACCAGGGTGCGGTTGACCTCGCGGCCCGGCGGCACCACCCAGTGGCCGGTGAAGGTGCGCCCGAGGTGGTCGCGGTAGGTGTGGCCCGAGGCGTTCGAGCCCGGCAGGCAGCCCGGGCCGTGCTGCTCTTCGGTGGGGTCCTGGACGCCGAAGTAGCCGTCCTCGCCCTCGAGCAAGGCCAGGCCGTAGGCCCCCACGGGAAAGAGCGCCTTCATCTCGCCGGCCTCGCCGTCGCGCACGTAATGGACCGTCACCCGGTGACGGACCTCGAACGTCTGACCCTCGAGGTTGTGGTTCAGGACCTGGGTGGTGAGCCCCAGGGACTCCGAGGACAGCACCGGGATGCCGAAGCCCTCCGGAAACTCGACCTTGAGCTGTCCCTGCGAGAGGGTGAAGAGCCGCGGATTGAACCCGTGCGTCGACCCCACCGCCTCGCGGTGGCTGCCGACGTTGACGTCGAGGTTCGAGTGGCACATGAACTCCTGCGCCATCGACGACTCGCCGTCGGCGCCGACCATCACCGCCTCGTAGCCGGTGATCCACATCAGCTCCGCCTCGCCGCCCTCCCCGAGCTCGACGTTCTGCGTGCTCGCCGGACCCTTCATCGACTTGTACAACTGGTCGACCGTGTACACTCGCGAGAGCACCGTCTTGCCGCGGACCGCCGGAGCCTGCTCGGTCGCGGCCTCGGCCTCGGCAGGGAGCGCCGCCGCGGCCGTCAGGAGGGCTGCGCCGGCGATGGTGAATACGATCTGCTTGCGTGTCGTCATGACTGGATTCCCCTTGTCTCCGTGCTGAGTTGTCGGGCGAACCTGGACCCGCGAGGCTCGACCGATCGCCATTCTACGCCAAAGACCGACCGTTCGGTAACCCATCCGTGAAAAAAGTCCGTGTATACTCCCAGGCGGCCGGCAAGGAACCGAGATGAGACGTCGCCCACGCCTTTCACCGTACCTTTCCTCGGTCCTCGTCCTGGGTCTGCTGGCCGGCTGCTCGGCGTGCACGTCGTCGCCGGCGCCCGAGACGGCGGGGGGCGCGCCGCCTCCCGGACCCGGCGCGGAGCCGCCGGCGCCTGGCGCGGAGCTGCCCACGCCGGGCGCGGAGCCGCCGGACGGCGAAATGCTGACCGCCGAGCTGAGCACCGTGGGCTGGGACGCCCTCTCCGGATCGCCGGTGGTGCTGCTCAGGGACCTGGCGTCGGGCCAGGTGGTGCCGATCTGGATCGGCGTCGCCGAGGCGCGCGCCATCGGCCTGGCGCTCCACGGCATCGAGACGCCGCGGCCGATGACCCACGACCTGATGGCCAACCTCATCGGCGAGCTGGGCGCGAGGCTCGAGGAGGTCGTGGTGACCGAGCTGCGCGAAGGCACGTACTACGGCCTGTTGAAGCTCCAGGTCGACGGCCAGGACGAGCCGCAGTGGGTGGACACGCGGCCGAGCGACGGCCTCGCCCTGGCGCTGCGGACGGGCGCCCGGATCCGGGTGGCGGCGGCGCTCGTCGACGCTCAGCCCGACTTCCAGTTCCTGGCGCCGGAGGTCCCCGACCAGGTGGTGCGGGTGCTGGGGCTCACGGTGCGCGCCGCCACGGCGGAGCTGCGCGCGGAGCACGGCCTGCCCGAGCGCGACGGCCTGGTGGTCGTCGCGGTGAGCGACGAAGCGGCGGACAAGGGTCTCGAGCGCGGCGACCTGATCGTCGACGTCAACGGCCGCGTGCCGCAGCAGCCCCTCGACCTGCTCGACGCCATCCGCGACTCTCCCCAGCGGGTGCTCACCCTCACCTGCTGGCGCGACGGCGAGGAGCACACCGTCGAGCTCGAGATCGACCCCGAATCGACGCCGCCGCGCGAGGGCGGTAAGATCGCCGCGCGCGGCGCGGCGGCCCGCGTCGCGTGAGCCTCAACCCGCGACTCCTGAGCCGTAACGACATCCCCATGGACACGACCTCGACGATGTGGCTCGCCGCCACGTTTCTCGTCGCAGCCTGCTCACTGGCCGCCTGCGCCGAGCCGCCGCCACCGGTGGTGGAGAGCGATTTCTTCCTCGGCGGCATCCAGGTCAACGAGCCCGACCTGGACGCCTGGCTCGACGCCCTCGCCGTGGAGGGCATGAACACCGTGGCGGTGACCGCCTACGCCAAACACGGCGACTGGGACACCGACAACCTCTGGTGGAGCGACGACGACTTCGAGAGCCTGCTGCCCGAGGTCCGCGCCGCCCACGCGCGCGGCATGAAGGTGGTGCTGGTGCTGCGGGTCGCCCTCGACCACGCCTTCGAGCGCAACCGCTTCCTGTGGCACGGCATGATCATGCCGCGCACCGACGCCCAGCTCGACGAGTGGTTCCGGCGCTACGGCGAGCTCGTCACGCGCTGGGCCGAGATCGCCGAGCGCGAGGGCGTGGACGTGCTGATGATCGGCAGCGAGATGAACGCCCTCGCCTCCACGGTGGAGCTCGCGGAGCTGCCGAGCCTCGAGGAGTACTTCCTCGACGAGACGAAGCAGGAGGAGCGGCGCGAACAGCTCCTCGGCTACGAGGGCGAGATCGAGGAGCGCCACCTCTGGCTGCGCGGCCGCGAGCACTATCCCGATCTCGCCGAATACCTGGAAGCGCGGATGGCCTCGGAAGAGGGCTGGGCGGCCCAGGTCACGGAGGGCGGGCCGGAAGCCCTCGCCCGGGTCAACGAGCGCCGGCGCCGCCTCGAGCGCAAGTGGGTCGAGGTGATCGGCGCGGCGCGGGAGGTCTACCACGGCAAGTTGGGTTACGCCGCCAATTTCGACCAGTACCAAATGGTCTCCTTCTGGGGCGAGCTCGACCTGATGGGCATCAACGCCTACTTCCCGCTGCGCCGCGAGCTGCTGACCGACGCCGGCCCTGACGAGCTCTACGCCACGCTCGTGGAGGGCTGGTCGCGAGTCCTGGGGGAGATCCGGGACTTCCGCGCCGGCCAGGGCCTGACCGGCCGCAACGTGATGTTCACCGAGCTCGGCTACACCTGGCGCGCCAACTGCACGATCGAGCCCTGGGCCGACACGGGCTTCTCGGTGCTCCCGGTGGGCGAGGGCGAGAAATTGGTGGTGTGGCAGGACCAGGAGCCCGACCCGCGGGAACGGGCGCTCGCCGTGCGCGCCCTCCACGAGGCCCACCGCCGGCTCGCCGAGGCGATGCTCGCGGGGATCCTCTACTGGAAGCTCTCGACGGTGGAAGAGCACCGCGAAATCGAGGCCTTCGTGCTCCACGTCGGCGGCCCCTCGGGCGATCCGCTGGCGGCCGAGCTGCGGCGCTTCACCGGGAGCTGAGCAGCAGGCCGATCCCCCCTCGCCAGGACGAGATTCTCGGCCAAAGATCTCGTCCCCATGGCGCCCGCTGGCCGCTTTGTCATGGGCTTCCGGAAGGCTGGCGGAAGACCTTCATGCTCTCGTATTCCGCCTCGAGCTCGAACCCCTCGAAGGGCACGATCTCATGACCGACGATGAGCCGCGCCTGCGGCCCGAGCTCTTCGCGCAGCTTGCGCCGCAAGCGGGCGTGCTCGTGGCTGCTGGTGTCGAAGTAGAAGATCACGTCGTAGCCCGCCCAGGAGTGTTCGAAGAAGTCGCCCTGGAGGAGCTCGATGCGCTCCGGGTCGACGAGGTCCGCCAGCGCCGCTTCGGCGGCGAGGCTGACGTCCACGAGCTCGCTCTCCCACTCGATGCCGGTGGCGTGGGCGCCGAGGACGTTGGCGAGGAAGACCACCCGTCCGTCGCCGCTGCCAAGGTCGAGGAAACGCGTCCCCGCCTTGACGTAGCGTTCGAGCGGCGGCAGCGCCTCCTCGAGCAGGGTGGGGTAGAAAAGACCCTTCTCGACCTCGAGCTCCTTGTCGAGATAGCGCATCTGGGCCTCGGGATCGGCCTCGACGTCGGCGGGGATCTCGCTCTCCCCCGACGCCATCTCCGCGCGCATCTGCGGCGGGTAGGCGCGCAGGCACTCCCGTTGGATGCGGTCGACGACGTCCTTGGCGTCGCGAAGCTCGGCGCCGGCCGCCGCTGCCACGACGAGGAGGGCGAGACCCCCGACGAGTCGACGCCTCGGGCCGGTGTGATTCCTGGCGCTCATGCTCGGATCCTCTGCGTGAGTCGTGATCCGGATCCTATCCCGCGTGCTCACGGCCTACCCATCGACGGCAGGGACGGACGGCTCCTCCGCTGCCGCGAGCCGCAAACCCTGGCGCCATCACCGCCGTATTATCGGGCAACGAGGGGGGAGCGGCGGATCGAGAAGGAGACGAATCATGACGATCAAGAGCCAACTCCACGCCGGCAACAATCCCTGGATCGATACTCCCTGAGCTCAGTCCGCGGCGGCGCGCAGGTCCTCAGCACTCAGAGTCTTCACGAAGGAGACTCTAATATTTAGCATACCGTCGCCGGCGCTCAAGGCCGATCCGTGGCGGATCGGCCTTCCCAGGACTCTGGTTCCTGCCCGCGGGCGTCAGCGCCGGCGCCCGCGAACCGCACGGACCTTGTCTTCGAGCGCGGTCACTCCGAGCGCCGCGGCTTCCTCCTCGTCGAGCTCGACGAGATCGACCTGAGCCGGTCCCTGGCTGAGCGGCACGAGGCCCGGGCCGCTGACGGACCTCGACACCACCACCGTGAAGGTGCCGACCCGCTGGAACGAGGCGACGCCGAAGGCGCAGTCGAGACCGCCGAGGACGCCGGCGTCGAGCCGCACGGCGCGCGCCTCGGTGGCCACCGACGAGTACTCGAGCGTGTTGGCGCCGTCGCCGCACGCCATGACGATGAAGAGGTCGTCATGGGGCTGGTTCCAGGTCAACGTGAGCTGGACGGTGCCCGTCGCCGGCATGGTGAAGCCATAGGTTCGGGTGGCGTTCCCGTTCGCGGTGCCGCGCACGGATGCGGCGTACGAGGCGGAGGAGAGGAGAAGGGCCAGGACGGCCAGGGTGAAGATTCTTCGAGTCATCGCAATCCCTCGCAGGTAGTTGATCGACAGCCAGGGGATTCCGGCTGTGGTTGCCGAAGAGAATAGAGTCCGGCCGGCTAGACGATGTTTAGCCGGTGGATCGACGCTCCCTGAGCTCACGCGACGCCGGAGCGCGGGCGCACGCCGAGGCCCGGCCCTTCCGGCAGCGCCAGCCGTCCACCGACGACGACGACGCCGATGAACGGGTCGTCGGCGATCAGCAGGTTGCCGTCGAGGTCGGCGTAGTCGACGAGCGGCGCGAGGTGAGCGGCGGCGGTGATCGCCAGCGACGACTCGATCATGCAGCCGAGCATGACCTTCATGCCGTGGGCGCGGGCGACCGCGATCATCCGCAGGGCCTCGCCGAGCCCGCCGCACTTCATGAGCTTGACGTTGATGCCGTCGAAGGCCCCGGCCAGGCGCGGGACGTCCGCGGCCGTCTGCACGCTCTCGTCGGCGAAGAGGGGCAGGGAGCTTTCGCGCCGCAGCTCGCGGGTCTCGGCGAGCTGCGACGCCGGCAGCGGCTGTTCCACCAGCTCGACTCCCATCGTCGCCAGCCACGCCAGACGCTCCCGCGCTTGCTCGAGAGTCCAGCCTTCGTTGGCGTCGACGCGCAGGGGGCGGTCGGTCTCGCCGCGCACGGCTTCGATCAGCGCCCGGTCGTCCGCGGTGCCGAGCTTGATCTTGAGCACCTCGTAGTCGCCGGCCTCGCGCGTCTTGCGGGCCATGGCCTCGGGCGTGTCGAGGCCGATGGTGAACGAGGTCGGCGTCGCGGCGCGCGGGTCGAGGCCCAGGAGCTCGTAGAGGGGCGCCCCGAGGCGCTTGCCGGCGAGGTCGTGGAGCGCCATGTCGAGCGCCGCCTCGGCGGCGCGCTCGCCCGGCACGGCGGCGCGCGCCGCGGCGCCGGCGAAGGCGCGCGGGTCGCCGAGGCGCGCGGCCATCGTCTCCAGGGCGCGGGCGGCCGATTCGGGGGTCTGGCCGTAGCGCGGTATCGGCGCGGCCTCGCCGAGGCCCACCAGGCCGTCGTGCTCGAGCTCGGCGACCACGGTGCGGCGAGCGTCGCTCGCGTCGCGGGCGATGCGGAAGGTGTGGCGCAGGCGCAGGTCGAGGAAGCGGTGACGCAGGATGGCCGGCATCTTATCTCAGCAGGTCGAGAGCCAGGGTCACGGCGCCGCGGGCGGGCTCGGTCACCAGCCGCGTGACCCGCGCCCGCGGCAGCTCGAGCGACGCCCGCAGCCGCTCGCCAAGGCTGGGGCAGGCGCGGAAAGCGCCGCCGGACAAGACCAGCGGAAAGTCGCCGGGAAAGGCGAGCTGCCGGGCGACCGCCCGCGCCGCCCGGGCCAGGTGCTCGGCGCCGTGGTCGATCAGCTCCACGGCGGCCCGGTCGCCCGCGGCGGCCGCTTCCTCGACCAGCGGCGCCAGCTCGGCGACGCGGAAACGGAAGTGCTCCTGGTCGTAGAACCACGACACCAGTCCGGCGGGCACCTCGAGGTCGAGCCGCCGCGCCAGCCGGTCGACGAGCGAGGTCTCCTCGTCGCGGCCGTCGGCGGCGCGGATGGCGCGGCGCAGGGCCGCGTGCCCCAGCCAGTAGGCCGAGCCCTCGTCGCCGAGCAGGTAGCCCCAGCCGCCGGAACGCGCCGTGCGGCCCGCGGCGTCGACGCCGTAGGCGACCGAGCCGGTGCCCGCCACCACCACGATGCCGACGCGCTCAGCGGCGCCCGCCACCAGCGCGATGAAGGCGTCGTTCTCGATGCGGGTGCGCGACGTCCAGTGCAGCCCCAGGCGGCGCAGCACGCCGTGGATCACGTCGCGCTCGCCGGGCCGGTCGACGCCGGCCATGCCGAGGCAGACGGCGGCGATGGGACCGGGGGGCTCGAGGCGCTCGAGGATCTCGTAGAGGACCTTCTCGACGCCCAGCTCGCCCTGCACCTGGAGGTTGGCGCCGCCTGCGCGCGCCTCGGCGCGCACCTCGCCGTCCTCGCCGGCCAGCAGGCCCACGGTCTTGCTCCCTCCGGCGTCGATGCCGACCACGTAGCGCAAATCGTCTTTCCCTTCGATCCGTACCCGGATTCTATCCGCTCGTATGTCCCTGACCGCGGCTTCGCCGCGGGAATCCCCCCTGCCCCCCTTTTTCAAAGGGGGGTATTGGACGGCTCGCTTCGCCTCGCGCGTGCGCGGACGCACGCCCATTCATCTTCGACGCCGAGCCGATGCGACAGCGAGGAGTCAGCCTCCCCCCCTTTGAAAAAGGGGGGACCGAGGGGGGATTTCCGCGGCGAAGCCGCGGACGGCCGCGATAGGCTCGCCGCGTGTCGGAGGCTAAAGGCAGCAAGCCGGACGAGCTCGACGGGCCGGAGCTGTCCCGCTGGCATCGCCTGCTCACCGAATCCCGGCACCCCGACACCCTCGCGCTCGACACCTTCACGACCGAGGAAGTCGTCGCGGCGGTCCTCGACGAGGACCGCCGCGGCCTGGAAGCGGCCCTGCGTCTCAAGGCCGAGATCGCGCGCGCCGCCGACTGGATCGCCGAGGCGCTGGCGGCGGGCGGCGACGTGGTCTTCGCTGGCGTCGGCACCAGCGGACGACTGGGCGTGGTCGAGGCGGCCGAGTGCCCGCCCACCTTCGGCACCGATCCCGCGCGCGTGCGCGCCGTGATCGCCGGCGGTCCGGACGCCGTCTTCCGCTCCCGCGAGGGGGCCGAGGACCGCGAGGACGACGGCCGCCGCGCCGCCGGCGACCTCGGCCCGGGCGACCTGCTGGTGGGGCTGTCGGCGAGCTCGGTGACGCCCTTCGTCCACGGCGCGCTCGCCGCCGCGCGCCAGCGGGGCGCGCGCACCGTGCTGCTGACCTGCGCGGCGCCGGAGGGTCTCGCGGGCCGGGCGGACCTCGTGCTCGCCCTGGCGACGGGCCCCGAGGTGCTGACCGGCTCGACGCGGCTCAAGGCGGGCTCGGCGACCAAGGCGGTCTTGAACGCCCTCACCACCGCCGCCATGGTGCGGCTGGGCAAGGTCTACGAGAACCTGATGGTGGACTTGCGGCCGGGCTCGGCCAAGCTGCGCGACCGCGCGCTGCGCATCGTCGCGGCGGCCGCCGGCGTGGCGGCCGGCGACGCGGAGCGCCTCTGGCGGGAGGCCGGCGGCGAGGTCAAGACGGCGATCGTCATGGCCCGCCGCGGGGTCAGCGCGGACGCCGCCCGGCGGCTGCTGGCGGCCGCCGGCGGACACGTGCGCCAGGCCCTTTGAAAAGGGGGGCAGGGGGATTTCTGTGCTACGATCGCTCCCTCAGCCAGAGCCAGAAAGGATCCCGCCCATGAAGAGATTCGTGACGTTCGTGAGCATCCTGCTGTGTTGCGCTCTGCCGGCCTTCGGCCAGCAGACCGGCTCGATCTCGGGGAAGGTGACGTCCCCCGACGGCGATGCCCTGCCCGGCGTGGCCGTCGAGGCCCGCGGCGACGTGCTGCCGCGGCCGCGCACGACCACCACGGAGGCGGACGGCGACTACCGCTTCCAGCTCCTGCCCCCCGGCAACTACGTGCTCACTTTCACCCTGAGCGGCCTCGAGACGGCGACCCGGGAGGTCAAGGTCCTGCTGCAGCAGGACACCACCGTCAACGTGGCCATGCGGCCCGAGGGCGTCACCGAGGAGCTGGTGGTCTACGGCGAGTCGGCGCCGATCGACGCCACCTCGGCGGAGATCAAGACCGCGGTCTCCGACGAGGTCATCTCGTCGCTGCCGGTCGGCCAGGAGTACCGCGACCTGGTCAAGCTCATCCCCGGCGTGCAGTACACCGAGGACGCCACCCGCGGCCCCAGCGCCGGCGGCAGCGGCCAGGACAACGTCTACCAGTTCGACGGCGTCAACGTGGGGCTGCCGCTCTTCGGCACCCTGTCGGCCGAGCCCTCGTCCCACGACGTCGAGCAGATCGCGATCGTCAAGGGCGGCGCCAAGGCCATCGACTTCAACCGCTCCGGCGGCTTCACGATCAACTCGATTAGCAAATCGGGCACCAATCGCTTCTTGGGCGACGTGAGCTTCCAGCTCCAGACCGACGACATGACCGGCGACCGCGACACCGGCTCGAGCTCCGAGTTCGAGGAGGACAAGGACTGGATCGTGGCCAATATCGGCGGCCCCATCCTGGAGGACAGCCTCTTCTTCTACGCCTCCTACTACCGGCCCACCGTCGGCCGCGCCAGCCGGTCCAACCTCTACGGCGAGGTGCCCGACTTCGACAGCACGCGCGACGAGCTGTTCGGCAAGCTGTCGTTCTCGCCCAGCGACTCTCTGCTGCTCCACCTGAGCCACCGCAACTCCGATCGCGAGGACAGCGGCCTCGGCGTCGCCGCGGAGGACGAAGCCGGATCGACTTCCGAAGGCGGCGACACGACGCTCGAGATCTCGATCCTCGAGGGCTCGTGGATCGTCAGCGACCGGAGCTTCGTGACGTTCAAGTACACCGACTTCCTGAACGAGAACTCGTCGCGGCCCGACGACCTGCTCGGTTTCCCGATCTTCGTCGACGGCAGCCTCGGGCTCGACGTCGCCGGCCTTGACCGGCAGGGGCTCCTCCTGGTGCCGCAGCCGATCGCCGGCCAGGATGCCTACAACGCCTTCATCGCGTCGATCGTCGATCGTTTCGGTTTCCTCGAGAACGGCGTGCGCACCGGCGGCGGCGAAGTCGGCGTGGGCAGCACGATCAACGATCAGAACTTCGGCCGCGAGAGCTTCCAGGTCGCCTACGAGACGACGATCGGCGACCATCAGCTCCACTTCGGCTACCAGTGGTACGTCGACGAGGAAGACCTTTCGCGCACCTCGAACGGCTGGGGCGTGATCTCGGTGCCCGGCGGCCGCACCGCCACGGCCGACGGCACGCCGATCTTCTACGAAGCGCGTTTCGAGCAGCAGAGCCTGCTCGACGCCTCGGGCGAGGTGATCCCGCCGATCCACTCCGAGCTCGAATCGCAGTCGATCGAGGTCAACGACACCTGGGCTCTGAAGGACTGGACGATCAACTTCGGCGTGGTGCTCTCCAACGACGAGCTCTACGGCCAGGGCCTGCGCGAGAACAGCGCCAACGAATCGGGCTTCGAGCTGGCGCCGGGCAACCAGTACAAGATGTACGAGGTCGACTTCGGCGACATGATCCAGCCGCGGCTGGGCCTGGTCCGCAGCTTCGGCGAGGGCCGTTCGACGGCCTACGCCAACTGGGCGCGTTACCACCCGGCGGCCAGCTCGCTGCCGCGGGCGGCCTCGTGGGCGCGCAATCTGCGCCAGTCGATCCGCGCCTTCTTCGACGCCGACGGCAACCTCATTTCCTCCGAGCCGGTGCTGTCCTCCTCCGGGAAGTTCTTCCAGCCCGACCTCGATCCCCGCGCCATCGACGAGTACCTCATCGGCTACTCGCGGCAGATCTCGAGCCGCTGGACCGCCAAGGCCCACGCCCGCTACCGCTACGGCTACAACTTCTGGGAAGACACCAACAACAACGCGCGGTTGGCCTTCGAGCCGCCGGAGGGGGTCCCGCAGGAGGACTACATCCCCGAGCTGGGCAGCTACCGCGCCGAGGTCGGCGGCTCTTCGTACGTGATCGCCGAGCTCGACAACGCCTTCACCAAGTACTACGAGGCCAGCTTCGACGCGCAGTGGCGGGGGCAGAAGGCCCACTTCCAGGGCTCCTACGTGTGGAGTCACTACTACGGCAACTTCGACCAGGACAACACCACCGCGGAGAACGACGACAACATCTTCATCGGCTCGTCGTTCATCGCCGACGGTGCCGGCCGCCAGCTCTGGGACTTCCGCTACGGCGACCTGCGCGGCGACCGCCGCCATCAGCTCAAGGCTTACGGTTATTACAACTTCGACTGGAACGGCAGCGTCGGGGTCTTCGCCGTCTACCAGTCGGGCCAGCCGTGGGAAGCCTGGAACGTGGAGGTCTACCGCCACCTCACCAGCAGCACCAGCGACACCAGCCGGTTCGCCGAGCCCGCCGGCTCGCGCACCACCAGCGACCATTACCAGGTCGACCTCAACTACACCCAGAGCTTCCGCTTCGGCGGCCGCTACAACGTGCAGCTCCGGGCCGATCTCTACAACGTCTTCGACAAACAGACGGGATACAACGTCCAGAGTCGGGTCAACAGCGCCGGCTTCGGCGATCCGCGGTCGTTCTTCGATCCGCGGCGGCTGCAGTTGATGGTGCGCTTCCAGTTCTGAGGAGAGCGTCATGCCGCTGCTCGACGCCCTGCTCGCCTTCGCCCTCACCATGCTGGCGCTCGCTTCGGTCGCCACGCTGCTGGTGGAGATCGTCCACCGGATCGGCCAACTGCGGGCGAAGGGCCTGCGCAGGATGCTGGAGCGGATCTACGACCAGGAGCTCCGGCCGCTGCTGGCGGCGGAGCTCGCAAAGCTCGAGGGCGCGGCGGAAGACGTCAAGCAGCGATTCCTCCGCGAGATCCTCGAGAACCCGCTGGCCGAGAGCAGGAGCCTGCAGCCGGCCCTGCGCAGCCTCGAGCGGATGTCCACCGAGGAGTTCCTGCGCCGGCTCGGCGACACCGAGGCCGGCGCGCTCCTGCGCCAGCGGCTCGGCGCGCGGGCGGCGGAGATCGGCCAGGCCCTCGACCGCCTGGCCCGCAGGTTCGACCACTACGGCGCCGTGGCCTCAGACTTCTTCGCCCGCCGGGCCAAGGTCCTCTCGGTCGCCGCCGGCATCGGCCTGGCCTTCATCTGCAACGTCGACGCGGTGCGGATCCTCAACGGCTACCTGAAGGACTCGGTGGCCGCCCAGGCCGTCATCGCCCAGAGCGACGTCTTCCTGGAGCAGTGGCGGGAGGCCCGGGAGAGCCTCGCGGCGTTCGAGCGCTCGTCAGGAGGGTCGGACGGGTCGGACCTGTCGGACAGGTCGGACGGCGGCGGCGACCTCGCGGCGGTCGCGGCGCGGCTGGCGCAGGTGCGCGACAGCCTCGGCGACCTCGAGGGCACGGGCCTCCCCGTGGGCTACGACCGCTATCCCGTGACGGTGGACCTCGGGACCTGGAAGTTCTGGAGCTGGGCTTTCATCGTGCTCCTGACGGGTTTCCTGCTCGGGCTCGGGGGGCCGTTCTGGTTCGACGTCGTGATGCGGCTCAGCCAGGTGCGGCAGGCGTTGCGCGGCGGGGTCCGCGCCGGGCCGGGGTCGCCTCCGGAGGCGCCGGCCGCGGTCACGACCGCGCAGCGGGTGGCGCTCTTCGAGGAGAGCGCCGCCGCCGCGCCGCAGTGAGCCCCCGCCGAGCCGCTGTTGCGGTTCCGCGGCCGTCGTCGCCTCAAGGATCAGGACGCGCCATGCGACTTTCGACGATCGGCTCCGCCGCGCTGGTGACCGCCGGGCTCCTCGCCTGCCAGGACGCCGCCCTCCGCTCCTGCCGGGAGCTCGCGGAGCAGGAGGACCACGCCGCCGCGGCCGAGCGCTGCGCCGCGGTCTTCGAGCGCACCGGCGACGCGCGGGCCGGTCTCCTGGCCGCCCGCGCCGAGCTCGCGGCCGGCCGTCAGGACGCAGCGCTCGCCTGGGCCGAGCGGCTGGTCGACAGCGACGCCGAGGCCGCCGCCTGGCGCCTCGCCGCCGGCGTCCACCGCCGCCGCGGCGAGGGCGCCTCGGCGCAGCGCGCCTACCGGCGCGAGCTGGAGCTGCGGCGTGCCGCCGGCGACGCGGCCGCCGAGGCGGAATGCCTCTACGGCCTCTTCTTTCTCGCCTGGCGGGCCTCCGAGCACCGCCGCGCCCTCGAGCTCGCCGGCGAGTCGCTGGCGGCGGCCGAGCGCGCGCACGACCGCGAAGCCGAGGGCAAGGCCTACGAGGCCCTCTATACGGTGCTCTACGAGGTCGGAGACCTGGCCAACGCCGAGCGCGCCCTCAAGGCCGCGCACGAGCTGCGGCCGCCCGCCGACGAGGGCGCCCGCGCGCGCTTCCTGCTCAACCGCGGGCTCCTGCAGCTCGACCGGCGGCGGCCGCGCCTGGCGCGTCACGACTTCGAGCGCGCCCTGGAGCTGGCGCCGGCCGTCGACGTGCCGCGCTTCGACCGCTCGCTGCGCGCCAATCTGGTGCAGGCGAGCCTGGAGCTCGACGACCTCGCCGCGGCCGAGCGGCACCTCGCGGCGCTCGCGGAGCACGACGACGGCCAGGGCGTCACGAGGCTCTACTTCGCCGCCCGCGTGGCCCAGGCGCGCGGCCGTCACGAGCAGGCGTCGGCGCTCTATGCCGACGCCCTGGCCGTCGCCTCGGGGCCGGACTGGCGGTGGCTCCTCGAGCTCCACCGGGGCCAGGCAGAAGAGGCGGCGGGCGCCGTCGCCGCCGCCCGACATTCCTATCAGAACGCCGCCGGAGCGCTCGAAGCGATGCGCGCCGACCTGGCCCTGGACGAGCTCAAGTCGGCGTTGCTCGACGCGCGCCGCGAACCCTTCGAAGCCCTCTTCCGCCTCGCCGTGGGCGGCGGCCGGCCCGAGGAGGTCCTCGGTGCGGTCGAACGCGCCAAGTCCCGCGCCTTCCTCGACGCCTTCATAACCGCCACCGCGCCACCGCCCGCCACGCGGTCGCCCGCCACCTGGTCGGCGGCGGGGCAGCGGCTCGAGACGCTGGCGGCGCTGCTGCCGGCGGTCAGCGCCTCGCCGGTGGTGGCGCCGCGGCCCGCCGGCGAGCTCCTCGCCGCGGTCGGCCGCCGCCGCGTGCTCGCCTACTTCCGGGCCGGCGACGAGCTGTGGCTGATCGCCGTGGGCGAGGGCCGGGTGCGGCCGCACCGGCTGGCGCCCTCGGCCGCCGAGATCGGGCGCCGCGTCGACCGGCTGCTGGCGCGGCTCGACGAGCGCGCCGCCGCCGCCGAGCTCGGCGAGGTCCTGCTGCCGGCCGGCGTCCTGCCGGCGGCGGGCGAGCCGCTCCACGTGGTGACCGACGGCGACCTCGGCCGGCTGCCCTTCGCGGCGCTCGTCCGCCGCGGACGCTTCCTGGTGGAGGACCACGCCGTCGTCTACCTGCCCAGCGTCAGCGCCCTGGCCGTGCTCGGCGAGCGACGCGGCGGCGAGCCGGGCGAGCCGGTGGTGCTGGGAGATCCGCGCGGCGACCTGCCGGGCGCGGCGCGCGAGGCCGCGGCGGTGGCCGCGGCCCTCGGCACGGTGGCCCTGACCGGCGGCGACGCCACGCTGGAGGCGCTGCGCCAAGCGGCGCGGGCGCGGGTGCTGCACCTGGCCACCCATACCGGCCTGGGTCCCCGCGGCCCCTGGCTGGCGCTCGCCGACGGCGACGCCGGCACCGCCGAGGTGCTCGCCGGTCCCCTGGCGCCGCGCCTGGTGGTGCTCGCCGGCTGCGCCTCGGCGGCGCGCCGCGGCGAGGGGCTGTGGGGATCGCTCGGCGCCGCCTTCCTGGCCGCGGGCAGCCAGGCGGTGCTGGCGTCCCTGAGCTCGATCGACGACGACGCCGCCCGGCGATTCGTCGAGCGCTTCTACCGCGAAGGCGGCGCCGGAGATCCCGCCGGCGCCCTGGCGCGCGCGCAGCGCGCCCTGATCGCCGGCGGCGCGCCGCCCGCGGACTGGGCTCCGTTCGTGTTGCTCGGAGCCGCCGATCCGCTCTCACCGATCCAAGACCCATGACCGACCTGCGAGCGAGCTGAAAAGGAGACGATCATGATCCGACGTTGGCCATCCGTGCTTTTCGCCATGGCCGCCTTCGGCCTGGGCTGCTTCATGGGCGATATGATGCCGTCCGAGGTCGCCGGCCAGGCCGGCGACGGAATGTTCCTGAGCGAAGAGGGAACGTGGCAGAGCGACGGCGAGACTTTGACGCTCGAGGCCGAGCCCGGGCAGTACTTCCTGGCGCTGCGGACGGTCGTCGATCCGGCGGCGCCGGCGGTACCTCCGCGCCTGCAAGGGTCGTGGGTGGCGCCGGAACGGGAACCGCTGAAGCTCGACCTGGCGGACTTCCAGGACCTGTTCGTGGTGCGGGTGACGGGGGCCTCGCGCTGGGACGGCGTGGGTCTCGTTTTCCTCCCCTGCACCCCGCCGCCCGGGTGCCCGTTCCCACCCGAGCCGGATCCGTTCTGAGGCGGCGGCGCTCGGTCGGTCGTTGCTGAGCCATGGCGACGGCCGACGAGACCCTGGCGATCTCCGATCCCGAGCGGCGGGCCCTCGCGGCCCTCGACCGCGCGGACCCGCGGGCGGCTCTCGCCGTGCTGATGGAGGCCTACGGCACGCCGCTCTACCGTTTCTGCCGCCAGCTCGTGGGCGACGACGCCCTGGCCGAGGACGTATTGCAGATGACCTTCGTGCAAGCCCATGACGGCCTGCCTCGTTTCGCCCGGCGCTCGTCGCTCTCCACCTGGCTCTTCGGCATCGCCCGTCACCGCTGCCTCGACGCGCTCAAGGCCGCGCGGCGGCGGCGCGCGCGCTTCCAGCTCGTGGCCGACCCCCCCGAGGCGCCCGACGGCGGCGCCGCCGCGGACGAACGGCTGGCGGCGCGCTCGCTGCGCGGCGCCCTGCGCCGCTGTCTCGACAAGCTGGCGCCGGCGGTGCGCACGGCGGTGTTGCTGCGCTTCCAGGAAGACCTCAGCTACCCCGAGATGGCGCTCGTCTGCGGCGCGCGGCCCCCCGCCCTGCAGGCCCGGGTGGCGCGCGCCCTGCCGGCGCTCCGGCGCTGCCTGGAGAGCGAGGGGGTGAGGCCGTGACGCGCTGCACGCGCTTCGAGGACGAAGGCCTCGCCTTGCTCGAGGCGGGCCGCGAGCTCGACGAGCACTTCGCCGTCTGCGCCGATTGCCGCGCGGCGCGCGCCGCCTACGAGCGACTCGGGCAGGCCCTCGCCGCGGCCGGCGCCGAGCTCGCACCGCCGCCGGGCTGGACGGCGCGCGTCTGGGCGCGGCTCGACGAGCGCCGGGAGCGCCGGCGTCGCGGCTGGCTCCTGGCGCCGGCGGCGGCCCTCGCCGCCGCGGCCCTGGCGGCGGTCCTCTGGGTCGTCCCCTCCAGGCCGCCGCCGGCGGGGCTCCGCCTCGAGGTCGCGGTCGAGTCGGCCTCCGGGCGGCGCGGCCTCGAGGCCCAGCCGGGAGACCGGCTGGTGCTGCGCGCGGCCGCCGGCGGCCGGCCGCACGCCGAGCTCCGCGTCTACCGCAACGACCGCGAGCTGGTGCTGCGCTGCGCCGGCGAGCCCCCCTGCCGCCGCCGCGGCGACACCCTCGAAGCCGTCGTCGAGCTGGCCGCCCCCGGCGCCTACCAGAGCCTCCTGCTGGCCGCCGACGCGCCCCTGCCGCCGCCCGCCGGCACGCTCGACGACGACGCCGGCGCCGCCCTCGACGCCGGCGCCGACGTGGCGATGGGCGACGAGGTCGACGTGCGTTGACCTACGTTCCAACGGCCTCCGGAACGGGCTCGTAGAGCTCATCGAACGTCGCGGCCTTGATCACCTGCCGTTCGCCGCCGGGCTGGAGCACCGCCCAATCTCCCTCCTCGCCCTTGGCGCCCCGAACCTCCACGTTGCCGTCGCGGGTCGTCGTGTCGAGGGTGAAGGGCTCCTTCACTTGCAGTGCCCGGACGGGCGCAACCTTGCGGTATTCGTTCTCGTTTTCCGTCGGCTCGTAGAGCTCGTGGAACTCTTTCTCGGCGCAGCCGTAGACGTCACCGTCGATGATCCGGCCGCCGACGTGTCGCGACTGCCACTGAACCGTTCCGACGATCAGATAGTGGGGGTCCGGGATCTCCTGGACCGTGCCCCAGGAATCCGTTTTGTCGTAAGTGGCGCCCGTCTCCTGCCGGAAGGCGAGCACGGTCGCCTTCTTGCGGTATTCCGGCGCGCCGGACAGGTCGAGCGAATTGGCATCGAGCATGGCGGTTCTCCTCACACGTGCCGGTTGCCGCGCCCCGGCCCGACGAACGAGTAAAGCGTCATCCCCGCCTCGCGCGCCATCTCCACCGACAGGCTCGAGGCCGCGCCCACCGCCGCCAGCACCGGCACGGCGGCGCGCAGGGCCTTCTGCACCACCTCGAAGCCGGCGCGTCCGCTGGTGAGGATGATCCGCCCGGCGAGGGGCCAGGGGCCGTTCAAGAGGGCGTGGCCGACCAGCTTGTCGACGGCGTTGTGGCGGCCGATGTCCTCGAAGAGAGACACCAGGCGGCCGTCGGGCTCGAAGAGGGCGGCGGCGTGGATGCCGCCGGTGTCGGCGAAGAGGCGCTGCTCGGCGCGCATGCGGCCCGGCAACGATTCGACGAGCTCGCGCGGCACCGCGAGCGGTGCGATCGGCGGGATCGTCTGGCGCAGGCTGTCGATCGTCTTCTTGCCGCAGACGCCGCAGGCCGCCACCGCCCGGAAGGCGCGCGCCGCGTGCTCGCGCCGGCGCGGCAGCTCGCGCGCCGCCGCCGCCGTCAGCCGCACGTTGACGGTGTTCTCGGGGTGCGAGGACTCGATGACGTCGCGCGCCCGCTCGACCGACGCCAGGTCTTCCGGCGCGTCGACGAGGCCCTCGGTGAAGACGAAGCCCGCCGCCAGCTCGCGGTCGGCGCCGGGCGTGCGCAGGGTGACCGCGAGGTTCTCGCCGTCGACGCGGATCTGCAGCGGCTCCTCGACCAC
>DASWIG010000102.1:0-2732 GCA_036397835.1 Thermoanaerobaculia bacterium | reverse complement strand
CGTGACGTCGAGCTCGACGTAGACGTCGGGCAGGCGCACGCGCCGCTCGCCGCCGTCGCGGAACTGGGTGTCGATCGTCCCCAGGGGGAGATAGTCGCAGTCGTTGGCCAGCGACGCGAGATAGGCCTTGAGCAGGAGCTCGGGGTCGGCGTCGCCGGCGAGGATCCGGTTGCCGTCGCCGGTGACGAGGATCGCGCCCCGGGCGTCGCGCTGGACGACGATCGACCGTCCTTCGGCGCGCGGCGCCGCGTCGTCCTCGTCCGACGCCTCCAGTCGGCTGAGCTCGGCCTGGAGCTCGGCCAGCCGTCCGCGGATCTCTTCGACTCGCTGCTTCGTCTCGCTCATCCCTCCTCCTCGGTGTCGGAATTCAATCCGCCTATAATACCGCCTCCACCGCCCGACCCTTCGTGGAGACCCATCGGATGACGACCGCCTTCACGCGCCGAATCCTCGCCCTGCTCCTCCTCGCCGCGACGCCCTGGGCCGCGGCCCAGGACGACAAGACCGACGCCGAGAGCGCCGAGTCCGTGCGCTCCCATTACGCCAAGTACGAATACCGCGTCCCCATGCGCGACGGCGTGCGCCTCTTCACCGCCGTCTACGTTCCCTACGACGTCTCGACGACGTACCCGATCCTGCTCTTCCGGACGCCCTACGGCGTCTCCCCCTACGGCGCCGACGGCTACCGCGAGAAGCTCGGGCCCGACGAGTCGTTCCAGCGCGACGGCTTCATCTTCGTCTACCAGGACGTGCGCGGACGCTACATGTCGGAAGGCGAGTACGTGAACATGCGCCCGCACGTGGCCGCCAAGAAGAGCGACCAGGACGTCGACGAGAGCACCGACGCCTACGACACCATCGAGTGGCTGCTCGCCAACGTCGCCGGCCACAACGGCAGGGTCGGCCAGTGGGGGGTCTCCTACCCGGGCTTCTACGCCTCGGCGGGAGCGATCGATTCGCACCCGGCGCTCAAGGCCTCCTCGCCCCAGGCGCCGATCGCCGACTGGTTCTGGGACGACATGCACCGCCACGGCGCCTTCATCCTGCCCCTGGCCTTCAATTTCTTCTCCGGCTTCGGCAAGGCCCGCGAGGCGCCGACCACCGAGAGGACCGAAGGGATCGATCACAAGACGCCCGACGGCTATCAGTTCTTCCTCGACCTGGGTCCATTGAAGAACGTCAACGAACGCCACTTCAAGGGCGAGATCGCGTTCTGGAACGAGATCGTCCGCCATCCTGACTACGACGATTTCTGGCAATCCCGCAACGTCCTGCCGCACCTGCGGGGCGTCACGGCGGCGGTGATGACCGTCGGCGGCTGGTTCGACACCGAGGACCTCTACGGTCCGCTCAAGACCTATCGCGCCATCGAGGCGCAGAACCCTGGCATCTTCAACGTGCTGGTGATGGGGCCGTGGCCCCACGGCGGCTGGAACCGCACCGGCGGCGAGGCGCTGGGGACGGCGGGCTTCGGCTTCAAGACGTCGGCTTATTTCCAGGAGAACGTCCACCTGCCGTTCTTCCGGCACTTCCTCAAGGGCGAGGGCGAGCACCGTCTCCCCGAGGCCCTGGCGTTCGAGACCGGCGCCAACCGCTGGCGCTCCTTCGACGCCTGGCCGCCGCCGAAGCTCCGGGAGAAGACCCTCTATTTGCAGGACGGCGGCGGCCTGGCATGGCAGCCGCCCGGCGCGACGGAGAGCCCCTACGACGAGTACGTGAGCGATCCCGCCAGGCCGGTGCCCTACACCATGGAGATCACCACCCGCTGGGCCCGGGAGTACATGACCGAGGACCAGCGCTTCGCCGCCTGGCGGCCCGACGTGCTGGTCTACCAGGGCGAGGAGCTGGCGGACGACGTGACGCTCGCCGGGCCGCTCGTCGCCGACCTGTGGGTGTCGACCTCGGGGGGCGATTCGGACTGGATCGTCAAGCTCGTCGACGTCTTCCCGAAGACGACGAAGAGAGACGAGGACGATGACGACGACGGCGGCGGTGAGGACGAGGCCGACCTCGGCGGCACGCAGCGGCTGGTGCGGGCCGAGGTCTTCCGCGGGCGGTTTCGCGAGAGCTACGAGCAGCCGAAGCCGTTCACGCCGGGCGAGGTGACGAAGGTGTCGTTCGAGATCCTGGACGTGCTCCACACCTTCCGGCGCGGCCACCGCGTCATGATCCAGATCCAGAGCACCTGGTTCCCCTTCGTCGACCGCAACCCGCAGAAGTGGGTGCCCAACATCTTCGAGGCGGACGCCGACGACTTCATCCGCGTCACCAACCGGGTCTACCGTTCGCCCGAGCATCCGAGCGGCGTGCGCGTCGGGGTGCTGCCGTAGCCGCCGTGCTATCCTGATCCCATGAGCGCCGAAGCCGAGCGGCTCCTGAACGTCGAAGAATACCTCAGCCGGGAGCGCGAATCCGCGCAGCGCCACGAGTACTGGGACGGCCGGGCCGTGGCCATGGCCGGCGCCAGCCGGGCGCACGGCCTGATCTGCTGGAACGTCGCCAACGTCCTGGGACCGCAGATCCGCCGCCGCGGCTGCGAGGGATACGTCAGCGACATGCGGGTCCGGATCCCGGCGAGCCCCCGCTACGTCTATCCGGACGTCGTCGTGGTCTGCGGCGAGCCCGCCTTCGAGGACGCCGAGGTGGACACGCTCGTCAATCCGACCCTGGTCGTCGAGGTCCTCTCGCCCTCGACCGAGGTCAAGGACCGCGGGCTCAAGCTCTTCGCCTAC
>DASWIG010000101.1:0-7671 GCA_036397835.1 Thermoanaerobaculia bacterium | reverse complement strand
GTGTCACGTAACTCCTTTATCGGCTGAGTTTACTCCACGCGGGAGAGAATCTACACCGAGCCTCACGGGCCTGTCAAGGGGAGCTCACGGGGCAGTACAGGCCAGCAGCTCACCTGTCCCGGCCACTGCTGACCACAAGCGGGAGACCCGGCTACTGTCGGCGATCGACCGGGATCGTCAGGCGGAGCCTGACCTACATCCCGAAGGCGACGAGGGCGTCATGGACGCAGGTCTCGCCCGTTCGGTCGCGTTCCGTCCTCTCTTGGGGACGATCGGGACGACGTCAAGCCGCCCAGGACCGTCCCGAGGACGATTGATGTCGACAAATCCCGTCCGGGACGCTCCCTTGCACGATTCGCGTGCGAAAATCGCATAAGGTAGCCTCCGTTGGCCGATTTGTCGACCGCAAAAGGCTTACGGTAGTGACGGTTTCCCGGTTTTCGCGCAAAAATCGCGTCCAGGACGCTCCTGGACGCAATTTGACGTCGTCCAATCGTCCGCCGGTGGCTCGGTAGCATCGACGGCGCGCCTCCGGCCCGATGGAAGGCGTCCGGCAAGGCCAACTGGACGCCGCTTGCCCCTTGTTTCCGCAATTGCGGTCAGAGCGGTACAAGCCTTGTACCGCTCTCCCGCGGATCTGCAAAGTAGGGGGACAAGCCTTGTCCCCCACTCTGGCGAGTTGCGACCTGACCGGGACAAGCTCTGAAGCGGTCAAGCGCCAATCGGCAGAGAAGGCGGGCAAGCGATGTCCCCTTCTTCCCGCAAGCGCGGTGGACCGGGTGCGAGCCTGGACCGGCCCAGCGCGAGCTTGCAGAGTTGAGGGACAAGCGACGTCCCCCGTTTTCCGCAGGCGCGGCTTGACCGGGTATGAGCCTGAACCGGTCAAGCGCGAGCTTGCAGAGCAGGGGGACAAGCGACGTCCCTCACTTCCTGCAACTCGCGGAGTAGACGGACAAGCGATGTCCCTCTCTTCCTGCGACTGCGGAGACAAGGGACAAGCGATGTCCCCCTACTGCGGAGATCCGCGGAGGCGGCGAAACGGCGACTTCGGACGTGGGACGAGGCGCTTTTGGGTCGGCCTGTTTGAGGCTACGCCGTGCTCGGGGCGCGGCCGGGAGCGCCGTGGCACTTCTTGTACTTCTTGCCCGAGCCGCAGGGGCACGGCTTGTTGCGGCCCACCTTCGGCATCTGCCGCCGCTGGGTCTGCGGCGCCGCCGCGGCCTTCGCCGGCGCCTGGAAGCGCAGGAGCCGGCGGCGCTGCTCGGCGAGCTGGCGGCGGCGCTCGATGAGCTCCTCCTCGCTCATCGGCTCGACCTTGAAGACGTCGGAGACGATCTTGTCCTCCATCTGCGTCTTCATCTCCCGGAAGAGCTCGAAGCTCTCGCGCTTGTACTCCACCAGCGGGTCCTTCTGCGCCTGGGCGCGCAGGTGGATGCCTTCCTTCAAGTGGTCGAGCGCCAGCAGGTGGTCCTTCCAGGCGCGGTCGACCACGTGCAGCATCACGTTGCGCTCGAGCTGGCGCATGGTCGATTCGCCGTGACGGGCCTCCTTGTCCACGTACTTGTGCTCGATCACCTTCCACAGCTCCTCGCGCAGCTCCTCCACCCCGAGCTCGTCGAGCTTGTGCTCGGCCTGATAGGCGTCGACGCCGAGGACGTTGTCGACGTCGCTGGCGAGCTGGGCGAGCTCCCAGTCGCGCGGGTCGAGCTCCTCGCCGCAGTGGCGGTCGAGGGCGTCGTCGAGGACCTCGCGCGCCACCCGCATCACGTAGTCCCGCGTTTCCTCGCCCTCGAGGATCTCGCGGCGCAGCTCGTAGATCGCCTCGCGCTGCTTGTTCATCACGTCGTCGTACTTGATGAGCTGCTTGCGGGTGTCGAAGTTGCGCGACTCGACCTGTTTCTGGGCGCGCTCGATGGCCTTCGACACCATGTTGTGGACGATCGCCTCGCCCTCCTCCATGCCGAGGCGGCCCATCAGCCCCTGGATCCGGTCGGAGCCGAAGATCCGCATCAGGTTGTCCTCGAGCGAAAGGAAGAAGCGCGACGAGCCCGGGTCGCCCTGGCGGCCGCTGCGGCCGCGGAGCTGGTTGTCGATGCGCCGCGACTCGTGGCGCTCGGTGCCGAGGATGTGCAGGCCGCCGGCGTCGAGCACCTCGCGCCTCTCGGCCTCGCACCCCTGCTTGTAGAGGGCGATGGCGGCGGCGAGGTCCTCGGGCGTGGCCTCCGGGCCGGCCTCGCCCCTGGCCAGCGCCTCGGCGTTGCCGCCGAGCACGATGTCGGTGCCGCGGCCCGCCATGTTGGTGGCGATCGTCACCGCGCCCTTGCGCCCCGCCTGGGCCACGATCGCCGCCTCGCGGTCGTGGTACTTGGCGTTCAGCACCACGTGCTTGACGCCGCGCCGCTTGAGCATCTTCGAGAGCATCTCGCTGTTCTCGATCGACACCGTGCCCACCAGCGTCGGCTGGCCGCGCTCCTGGCAGTCGACGATCTCCTCCACCACCGCGTTCCACTTCTCGCGCGCGGTGCGGTAGATCTCGTCGGCATGGTCGAGGCGGATCATCGGCTCGTTGGTGGGGATCACCGTCACGTCGAGGTCGTAGATCTCGCCGAACTCGGCCTCCTCGGTCTCGGCGGTGCCGGTCATGCCGGCGAGCTTGTCGTACATGCGGAAGTAGTTCTGGAAGGTGATCGTCGCCAGCGTCTGGTTCTCGCGCTCGATGCGCACCTCCTCCTTGGCCTCCACCGCCTGGTGCAGCCCGTCCGACCAGCGCCGGCCCTCCATCATGCGGCCGGTGAACTCGTCCACGATCACCACCTTGCCGTCCTTGATCAGGTAGTCGACGTCGCGCTTGTAGAGGTGGTGGGCCCGCAGCGCCTGGTTGACCCCGTGCAGGAGCTCGATGTTCTCCATGTCGTAGAGGTTCTCGATGCCGAGCAGCTTCTCGACCTTGGCCACGCCGTCCTCGGTCAGCGACACCGTGTGCGCCTTCTCGTCCACCAGGAAGTCGCCGGTGGTGGTCTTCACCCCGTCGTCCTCGTGCTCCTCGCCGCGGTGGAGCCGGGGGACGATGCGGTCGACTTCGTAGTACTTGTCCGTCGAGTCCTCCGAGGGGCCCGAGATGATCAGCGGCGTGCGCGCCTCGTCGACCAGGATCGAGTCCACCTCGTCGACGATGGCGTAGTGGTGGCCGCGCTGCACCATGCGCTCGAACTCGAACTCCATGTTGTCGCGCAGGAAGTCGAAGCCGAGCTCGTTGTTGGTGGCGTAGGTGATGGGGGAGTCGTAAGCGCGCTTGCGCTCGTCCTTCGACATGTTGGTCTGGATCACGCCCACCTCCATGCCGAGGGTGCGGTAGACCGGCCCCATCCACTCGGCGTCGCGCCGCGCCAGGTAGTCGTTGACGGTCACCACGTGGACGCCGTTGCCGGAGAGCGCGTTCAAGTAGACCGCCAGGGTGGCGACGAGGGTCTTGCCCTCGCCGGTCTTCATCTCGGCGATCTTGCCGCGGTGGAGCACGATGCCGCCGATGAGCTGCACGTCGTAGTGGCGCATGCCGAGGGAGCGCCTGGCGGCCTCGCGCACCGCGGCGAAGGCGGGCACCAGCACGTCGTCGAGGCTCTCGCCGGCGCTCACGCGGGCGCGCAGCTCGTCGGTCTTGGCGCGCAGGGCGTCGGCCGACAGCGCCTCCGTCTCCGGCTCGAGGGCGTTGATCTCGGCCACGATCGGCAGCAGGCGCTTGATCTCGCGCTGGTGCTTGGTGCCGATCACCTTGGTCAGGACAGCTTGGAACATGAGGAGGGTCTCTCGGGTGGATTCAGGAAGACGACAGGAGCCAGGGGCCGCGGCCGGCACCGACGGAGCCGGGCGGCGTCTGACGAAGAGGGGACGATCCCGGGACCGGGCTTCGGAACGTCATCCTACCAGAACACGGACGGCGGGCCGGAGATTCCCGTGCCGTCGACGCCTTCGTCACGGCGCCGGGGCGCAGCCGGTCAGACATAATACGGCGCGGGACCAAGCCATGCGCTACGAGGACGCCGACCCGATCTACATGACGCGCTACGGCAGCCACGCCTTCGGCCTGGCGACTCCCGCGAGCGACCTCGACCTGCGCGGCGTGTTCGTGGCGCCGCGCGAGTACTTCCTCGGCTTCCTGCGCCGGGTCGAGCACCTGCAGAAGGACGAGGACGGCGTCGAGGTCTTCCTCTTCGAGATCGCCAAGTTCTTCCGCCTGGCCGCCGACGCCAATCCCAGCACCCTCGAGATCCTCTTCACCCACCCGGACGACGTGGTCAGGTCGACGCCGCTCGGCGACCGGCTGCGCGCGTTGGGGCCGGACTTCCTCTCGCGGCGCATCCGCCAGACCTTCGGCGGCTACGCCCACCAGCAGCTCCGGCGCATCCGCAGCCACCGCCGCTGGCTCCTCGACCCGCCCGCCAGGCCGCCCGAGCGCGCGGACTTCGGGCTCCCCGGGCAGCCTCCCGTCTCCAAGGCGCAGCTCGAGGCCGCCGAGTCGATGATCCGCAAAAAGACGTCCGAGTGGGCGATCGACTTCGGGGACGCCGAGGCGGCGGTCAAGATCGAGATCGAGGAGCAGATCGCCCGCTATTTGAGCGAAGTGGCGAGTGCCGTGGGCATCGACGGCGACGTGGAGCACCTGCGCTTCATGGCGGCCGCGGGCACTCTCGGCTTCGACGCCAACTTCCTCGACTACCTCGACCGCGAGCGCCACTACCGCCGCGCGGTGCGCGAGTGGAGCCAGTACCAGGAATGGCTGGCCAACCGCAACCCGGAGCGCTCGCAGCTCGAGCGCCGGTTCGGCTACGACACCAAGCACGCCATGCACCTGGTGCGTTTGCTGCGGATGGCGGCGGAGATCCTGGCGACCGGGGAGGTGCGGGTGCGGCGCCCGGACCGCGAGGAGCTGCTGGCGATCCGTGAGCGCGGCATCTGGTCCTACGAGGAGCTCGTCGGCTGGGCCGAGCGCCAGGAGGCCGAGCTCGACGCGCTGGCCGCGTCCAAGGGCTGTCCGCTGCCGTCGCAACCGAACCGCAAGAAGCTCGACGCGGCGTGCGTCGCCCTGGTCGAGGAGGCGCTCGGTCTCGCCGCTTGACGGACGGCGGCCCTGGCGGTCCGACAGGACTGCGTGCGGCTGTTACTCTGACAAGCCCGCAAGAATGGTCGCCGCCGAGGTGGCGGTCGCCGCCTGCCGCAGCCGGCGCGTCAGGACGTTCACGTCCCCGCAGGACGCTATCGCGGCGCGAACCTCCTCGCCCACGGCCAGATCTCGCGCCGCGAAGACCTCGAGGATCGACCGCCGTAGAGCGTCGACCTCGCCCCTCGACTCGCCCTCGGCCCTGACCGCGTCGAGACCGTCATATCCGTGGCGTTGCAGGAGGTTGCGCAGGGTGACTTCCTGGCCGACCTCCCAGTCGTAGAGGGCCTCCACGGGCACCGGATTCCTGAGGATGCCCGGAGCCCGAAGCTCTTCGCTGGGCCGGACGATGCGCTTCTCCTTGCCCGCTTCGTGAACCTCGACTCGTCGCGGTCCGGTGAGCCGCACCACCCAGATCAGACGGGTTCCGGCGCCGAGCAGCTCCCGGATCTTGGTGGCGAGATCGGCCTCGTCCTGGCCCGTGTCCGCGTACTGCACCGCTAGCGGGGGCGCGCCCTTGACCCAGCCGGGCTCCCTGGGCACGTTGCCCACCGCGACGTCGGGAGCCCGAAGCACGTCGGGCGTCGGCGAGTAGCCGGTCTCGACCCCCGCGGCATCGACGTCCGGGTCGCTCTTCAAGACCGCCGCGCCGGTCGCCGCCGCGTCCGAGCCGCGTCCGCCCGTAGGCATGCACCGGATCGCGTGTCCGTTCGACAGCTCGTAGGGATCGCCCTCGCGGATCTGACTCGCCAGGAAGGGGCCGTGGGAGGTCGAGTATGGAGCGCTCATGCCGTAAGGATACCATGGGCTCAATACCCCGCGCGCTGTGGCGCAGGGCCGCGACAGTGTCCCGCAGCAGAGGGCCACGGAACCGTGCTGAGCTTCAGGTGAAGAAGGTGAATCGAGGCCGCCATCGTGAAGAGCACGTCTACCGGGCTCTGGGGCGGACACTGGAGGGTCGATATCTCGCGGTCTTTTTCGTTCTGAAGCGCACCAACGAGGCGCTCGTCATCAGTGCGCGAGACATGGACGACAAGGAACGTAGAAGCTATGCCAAATGAGAACAGAACCGAAGAACGACGCGGTCCCTTGCCCGAGTCGTTCGAGACGCTCGATGCGGCCGGAGCTTCTGGGACGCGCACAGCAGCGTCGACTACGAGAACGAGATGGAGGACGTCGACGTCGAGGTCGACCTCTCCACGAGCAAGGTCTACTTTGCGATCGAAAGAGATCTGGTGCGAGAAGTCCGAGAACAGGCACGGCGGAAAGGCGTCTCAACGGAGGAACTGATCCGCCGCTGGCTCAAGGAGAAGGTCGCTGCTGCTTGATCGTGAACGGACAGTGGCCCGCCCAAAAGCGCGGCAGCGAGCGCCTCGAGGAAAGCCTCGTTCTCGTCCGCCAAGCCGACCGAAACGCGAAGGTAGGTCGGCATGTCCCACGCGCTCCCGTCCTGGACGTAGACGTTTCGTTTCGCCAGGCCGTTGTCGAGGATCGCCCGGAGGGCTTGCGGCGACGGGCCCAGGGGGTTCTCATTGAAGTTGAGGCGCACCGAGCCCGGGGGAAAGCCGTCCGCCGGGAAGGCGCCGCGCTCGCGAACGGTGATATCCTTGCTCTGCGCAACAAGCGGAGCTCCGTGTAGGGCAGGCTCCGCCTGCCGATTCACGCGATCCGTGGCAGAATCGTCAGGCGCAGCCTGACCTACACGTAAGACGTCTATTTTCAGCTCCGAAGGCACCCGGTCGGACGCGAAGCCTTTGGCCCGCGGTCCGCTCGGGTGCCGAGCCTCTTGGAGGCCAATGGCGAAAGGGTGCCGCGGGCGATTCGCGGGACCGGAAACCTCAGTACATGATCCGCGCCAGCTTGCGCGAGCGCTGGAGCAGGTCTTCGTGCAGCTCGGAGATCGACGAGAGCTTCGGCGCGTAGTGCGGCCCCTGAACCTTGCCCCTGACGAGCCGTAGATCAGGCGGAAACGCGAGCGATCTCACCAGGCTGAAGGGTCCTCAACGCGCGGTTGACCTGTCCCATCAGTGGCGCCAGATCTTCATACCGATTGCTGTACGCCTCGAGCAACACGATGCCTATCGTGACCTGGTTCAGATTCTGCTGGTGAGGGATCCCCTTGTTCATCGTGATCAGAGCATCGAATTCGGTCTCAGCCTTCCGTAACAAGGCTCCGTTCTTGATGCCTTTCCAGCCGACCTGGCCTATCGTGGCGGCCTCGACGTTAGGCTCGAAGAGTCGTGTCAACGCCCTCGGGAGGTTCTCGTCAAGCAGCACGCGCATCGGCGACTTCCAGCGTCATCCGTAGGTACGCGACGGCTTGCTGCCGGGACACCGTCGGGAAGTCGTCCAGGAACTTGTCGAGTGAGTCGCCAGCCGCCAAGTGCTGGATGAGGATCTCGACCGGAACGCGCGTGCCGGCGAAGACCAGATCGCCGTTCATCACTTCGGGATCGCGGGAGACGATTTCTTCTTTTCTCATCAGTCTCGCTCACCACGAGCTATCCGGGATTGAG
>DASWIG010000100.1:0-70209 GCA_036397835.1 Thermoanaerobaculia bacterium | reverse complement strand
GCAGGGCGTAACGGCCCGCCGGCGCCGCGAAGTAGAGCGCCGGCACCGGGAAATGGCCGCGGACGTCGGTGAAGACGAGCGCGGCGTCGTCGCCGTCGGCGATCCGCAGCTCGAGGGCGTCCACCGCCCGCGCCGGGCAGGACACGGAGACCGGCCGCGGGTCGCCGATCCGCCGCGCCAGCCGTCCGCGCGCCAGCGTCACCTCTTCCTTGCCGCGGCGGCCCGCCAGCTCGTAGTCGCGGTCGAAGAAGGGGGCGTCGGTCTCGAGCACCAGCCGCGCGAGGACGGCGGGCGCCGCCGGCAGCTTCAAACGATAGCGCGAGGTGCCCTCGTCCGTTGACGTCGAAGAAGCCGTCAGGGACCGCACCGCCTCGTCCGCCTCACGCTCCACCAGGTAGGCCCATTGACGCCCTTCGGCGTCGACCACCCGCAGGTCGGCGAGGTCGCCGCGGGCGCGGGCCAGGTCATCGAGCCCGAGCGTCAGGCGCGCCAGCCCTTCCGGCGACGGCGTCGCCGTCAGCTCGCGGCGCCAGCGGTGGCGCCGGGCGTCGAGCACGCTGCCCGGACGGTGGGCGAAGGCCAGCACCGGGGCCGGATCGAAGCGCGGGTTGGCCGTGACCTCGCCCAGCCGCGCCGCGCCCAGCAGCGCCGGGTCGTAGAGACGCTCGCCGATCTCGGCACCGGTGCCGTGGAGCGTGCCGGCCGCCGGCACCAGCGACGCGAGGTCGTAGCGGGGCGGGAAGGCGCGGCCGCCGCCGAAGCCCAGCGTCGCCGTCGTCTCGCCTGAGCCCTCCCCCCCGATCCCCCCCGAGGGGGCCGTTCCCGGCAGGGAGAAGACGAGAGCCGGCCGCCGCGCCACGCCGGGCGGCGTTCCGGCGTCGACGAAGTAGGGGACCTCGCGGCCCTCGGCGTCGAAGATCCTCAAGTCCGAGAGGTCGGCGCGGCAGTCGGCGAGCACCTCGGGCGGCAGCGCGAGACGTACGAGCTGGCCGCCCGGGGCGGTGATCTCGGCCTGTCGCGGAAAGAGAGCGCGCAGCTCCGGCGTCGCCGCGCGGGCGGGCAGCGGCGCCAGGAGGAGCGCCACGAAGACGGCGGATCGTGAGCCTGACGTCATCAGCCGCTCACTCCAGGTAGCCGAGGCTGCGCAGACGCTCGAGCTCGGCGGCGGAGAGGCCCTCGGTCGCGGCGTCCGGATCGAGCCGGTCGGACTCGGCCCAGAGGCGCCAACGCTCCAGGTCGAGCGCCAGGCGCTCGACCACGTCGGGATGGGCGGCGGCCACGTCGTTCTGGTCGAGGGGATCGGCCTCGTGGTCGTAGAGCTCGCGCTCGGGCACGCCCTCGGGCGCGCCGTCGTTCCAGATCAGTTTCCAGCCCTCGGTGACGATGGCGAAGCTGTCGTATTCGCCCGGCCCGGCGCCGCGCTGCTCGATGAACGCGGGCTCCGGGCGCGCAGCGCCGCCGTTCATGAAGCGGAGGAGGCTGCGTCCCTGGGCGCGCCGGGGCGCTTCGATGCCGGCGAGGTCGAGGAGCGTGGGCATCACGTCGACGTTGCGCACCATGTCCTCGACCACCCGGCCCGCCGGCACCCCGCGGCCCCAGAGGACCAGCGGCACGTTGGACAGCTCGCCGTAGACGGTGTGGCCGTGCCAGTGACGGCCGTGCTCGAGGAACTCCTCGCCGTGGTCGGTGACGAAGGCGAGCACCGTGTCCTCGGCGAGGCCGAGCTCGCCGAGCCGCGCCACCAGACGCGCGAGCTGGGCGTCCATGCCGCGGATCGAGCCGTCGTACCACGCTTTCTCGTGGGCCACGAAGCTCGCCGCGTCCACCCCGGCGGCGGCCAGCTCCTCGCGGCTCGGCGCCATGAAACGCCGCATCAGCGGGCTCTCGATGTGGGGCTCGACCCGGGCCGCCTGCTCGGCGAAGCGCTCGGCGCCGCCGGGCTCGGCCCACGTCGTGTCGTAGGGCGCCTTGGGCCGGAACGGGCTGTGCGGGTCCATGACGTGGATCAGGGCGAAGACCGGCACGTCGCGGTGCAAGTCGAGCCACTCGAGGAAGGCGTCGACCCAGGACCTCCGCCGTCTTCGACTGGTAATCCTCGACGCTGCGGCCGCTCCCGTTGCCCGCGGCGGCACCGGCGGCGGCTCCGAATTCGTAGAGCACCTCGACGCCCTGGTGGAGGTTGGTGAGCTGGCCGGTGAACGGCACCGACGAGGTGGCGAAGGTGGCGTAGCCGGCGCCGCGGAAGGCCTCGGCGAGCGTCGTCTCCGCCGCCGACACCTTGTCGTGGACGTCGGCGACGCCGGTGGTCGCCGGGTAGAGGGAGGTCAGGATCGACGACACCGACGCTTTGGTCCACGTCGCCTGGGCGACGACGTCGGCGAACCGCGTCCCTTCGGCGGCCAGACGCGACACCGTCGGGGCGGTCTCGCGCCCGTGGCCCCAGGCGTCGAGGTGGTCGGAGCGCAGCGTGTCGGCGAGGAAGACGATCACCGCCTGCGGACGCTCGCCGCCGCGGGCGGCGTTGCGCACGGTGGGCGCGCCCCAGAAGGCGAGGACGCCGGCGGCGTCGGCCACCGCCGCCAGCCGCAGCTCGACGGTCCGGCCCGCCCAGGGCGCGAGGTCCAGGCGCGTCTCCTGCCACGCCTCGGGCGCTTCGACTTCGAGCTCGGCGACGACCTCGGCGGAGGCGCCGCCCGCCGGCGCCACCTCGACGCGGAACGTCGGCGGCGATTCCTCGACCGTCCCCACGGCGAGGTGGAGCCACGGGCGCTCGGGCAGCGTCACCGTGAAGCTCAGGGCCTCGGGCGCCCGCGACACCAGGGTCTCGCGGAAGACCTCGCCGAGGCCGTGCCAGCCGGGCCCCGACGGGATCGACGCCAGGTGCTCGCGGCGGAAGACGAGGCGCACGGACTCGACGGTGAAGTCGGCGGCGTCGGCGTCGGTGGGCCGCACGAGCACCCGGGTGACGTCGGTCTCGCCCACCGGGAGCACCAGCGTGAAGACGCGGTCGAGGACGACGGAGTACGTGCGGACCTCGTCGCCGGGCACCAGCGGGCTCGACAGCGGCCATTCCCCGGCGCGGGCGACGATCGCCGGCACCGGCGGCCCCTGCGCCGGCACCGGATGGACGCCGGCACGCGTGCCGGCCGACGCCGAGAGCGCGATCTCCACCGCCCACAGCTCGTCGCCGGTGCCCATGGGCGAGGCCGTCTCGAGCAGGATCACCGGCGCTTCGGACGTGGCGCGGCCGGTCAGGCGTCCGCCGTCGACCTTCAGGTCCTCGACCCCCTGGACGACGCTCCAGCTCACGCCTTCGAGCCCCGAGCCGTCGAAGCGGATCTCCGCCCGCGGCGCCGCCGCGGGCGGCGGCGTCGGCAGCTCGACGCGCGCCTCGGGCCAGCGGTCGAGCAGGGAGATCACGGCGGGTCCCGGCTCGCCGGTCGGCGCGTCGGTGCCGCAGCCGGCGGCGACGAGAAGCACGAAAATCGGGACGAGACTGGTGAGCTCCGTCGGGGAACGCTGCATTCCTTCCTCCTCCGGGTCGACCGTCAGGCCCCGGGCGTGGATTGTAACGGCATTTCGCGGCGCAACCGTGGTGACGGATTTCGCCGCCGTTTCGGGCGTTATCAGGCAAATCCCGGCAACGCGCCGACGGCCCCGGGGAGCGCCCGGCGTCCGCTCGTCGGAACGTGCCACAATGGAGGTGCCCAATGTATCGAGCGATGCGACTTCCCATCATGTCCTTCGTCCTCGTCCTGCTCGCCGCGTCCGCGAGCCCGGTCCTCGCCTTCGACGGCTGCTCGGCCGCCGACGTCAGCGGCGACGGCCAGGTCGATTTCCTCTTCGATCTGAACCCGATCATCGCCGCGACAGGTACCATCGACCCGCGCCTGGACCTCGACGGCAGCGGGCTTGTCGACACACCCGACGTGCTGATGGTGTTCGGCTTCATTTTCCGCACGTGCACCGGCTGCACGGCCGACCTCGACGGCAACGGCGTCGTCGACGCCGCCGACCGGGATCTGCTCGAGGCCGCCTACGGGACGGACTGCCGCCTCGACATGGATCGCGACGGCACCGTCGACGACGAGTATGACCTCGACACCTGGGTGTACTACTTCCAGACGGCGCCGACCCCCGCGCACGGGCGGGCCGACTTCGACGGCAACGGGACCGTGAGCTTCCTCGACATCACCGCCCTGCTCTCCACGATCGGCAACAACTGCGTGTTCGACCTCAACGCCGACGGCAAGGTCGACACCAACGACCTGTGGGCGCTCCTGGCGTCCTGGGGTACCTGCCCCTGAGGTTGCGGTGATGAAGATCCTGTCGTTTCTCGGGGGGCTCCTTCTGCTCGCGGCATGGGCGCCCGGCGCCCGGGCGGTGGACGGCTGCCGCGCCGCCGACGTCAACGGCGACGAGCTGGTCGACGCCACGGACGTCGGGATCGTCGCCGACGCGATCGTTTTCGATCCCGAATCGCCGCGCGCGGACCTGGACGGTGACGGCATCCTCGCAGGTCCGGACCTGGTCATCGTCGAGCGCTACAGCGTCATCTTCTCGGAGTTCCGAGAGGTCCTCTGCCCGGCCTGTCCCGCGGATTCCAGCGGCGACGGCAGCATCGGCCCCGAGGACCTCCAGGACGTCGAGACGGTCTGGGGACGCGACTGCCGCGGCGACCTCAATCGCGACGGCGTCATCTGTCTTTGGGACGTCAAGCTCCTGGAGGCGTACCTCGGCAACTCGACGCCGCTTTCCATGGCCGCGGCCCGCGCGGACCTCGACGGCGACGGCGAGGTGGACCTCGCCGACCGGGACCTGCTCGCGCAGCGGGTATCGAGCCCCATCAGTCTGCGGGATTGCCGCCTCGACCTCAACCGGGACGGGCGGATCGACTCCGTCGACGTCTGGAGCCTGCTCGCGGCCTGGGGACCCTGTCCGGGCCCGCCGCCACCGGCGACGGCGGCGCGGCCGAACCTGGAGGCGACCTGCGACGAGGGCAAGAGCCCCGCGCCGGACGCCGGCGCTTCATAGGCCCGCGCTTTCCCGGTAGGCGGCGGCCTGCGCCGGGCGGCCCCAGGCCTCGTAGAGCCCGGCGAGGTACGCCGCCGTCTCCCGCGTCCGCGGGTCGTCCGGGCCGCGCTCGGCGACGAGGATCCGGTGCCCGTCGAGCAGCAGGGGCTCCGCTTCGCGATAGCGTCCGAGCGCGGCGAGACAGCCGCCGAGCATGCCGCGGGCGCTGCCGGTGCGCCAGTCGCCGGGCGGCAGCCTGGCTTCGCGGATCCGCAGCGCTTCGCGCAGGAGCGCCTCGGCGCGGCCGGCGGCGCCGCGCTCCATCAGCGCTTTTCCCAGGGCGAGCGCCGAGATGGCGACCGTGGGGTGATCCGTGCCCAGGGCCTGGCGCCGGATGTCGAGAGCCGCGTCGAGATAGGACTCGGCCGCGGCGAGGTCGCCGGCGCCTTGCCGCAGCAGGCCCAGGTGGTGCAGCGGATTGGCCGTCTCCGGGTGCCTCTCGCCGAGGAGGCGGCGATACAGGGTCAGCGACTCGACGAACAGCGGCTCGGCCGCGTCCGCGTCGCCGCGGGCGGCGAGCAGCGCCCCCAGGTTGCTGAGGGTACGCGCCACGTCCGGGTGCTCGCCGCCGAGCGACCGGCGCTGCAGCTCCAGCACCTCGCGGTAGGCGCGCTCGGCCTCGTCGAAGTCGCCCTTGTTGCGCAGCAGGACCGCCAGGGTGTTGAGGCCGCTGGCCAGGTGCGGATGGCCCTCGCCCAGGAGCTCGCGGTAGATCGCCACGGCGGCGCGCAGATGACGCTCGGCCTCGTCGTAGTCGCCGCGCAGGCGCAGCAGCCCGCCCAGGTTGTGGCGGGCCATCGCCACCTCCACGCTGCGCTCGCCGAGCAGCTCGCGATAGCGCTCGAGGGCCTGGCGATAGAGGGGCTCGGCGGCGGCGTACTCGCCCTTGTCGCGCAGCAGCAGCGCCACGTTGTTGAGGCTCTCGGCCACCTCCGGCGTCGCTTCGCCCGGCAGCCGGCGACGCAGCGCGAGGGCCTCGCGCAGCAGCGGCTCGGCCGCGCCGTAGTCGCCCCGGGCCTGGAGCAGGGAGCCGAGGGCGTCGAGGCTCTTGGCCACCTCCGGCGCGTCGCCGAGCAGCCGGCGCCGAGTCGCCAGGGCCTTCTCGAGCAGCGGCAGCGCGGCGTCGTAGAGGCCGAGGTTGTGATAGGCCACGCCGATGGTGTCCATCATCCGCGCCTGCACCAGCGGCTGGTCGCGCAGCTCGCGCTCCACCAGCGCGGCGCCCTGGTCGAGCGCCTCGCGCACCGTCACCGTCTCGCCGCCGCGGCCGCGGGGGTCGGCCTGCTGCAGCAGGCGGGCCAGGAAGTCGGCGACCTGCTCGGCCGCGGCCTGCTGGAGGCGGGCGTTCTCCCGTTGGGTCCTCGCCTCGCGCGCCTGCCAGGCGGTCGTCGCCATGCCGGCCAGCAACGAGAGCGCGGTCAGGGCCGCGGCCACGACCTCGAGCCGGTGCCGGCGCACGAACTTGCCGGCGCGGTAGCGCCAGGAGTCCGTGTGGGCGAGGACCGGCAGGCCCGCGAGATGCCGCCGCAGGTCCTCCGCGAGCTGCTCGACCGACCCGTAGCGCCGTCCGGGATCCTTGTGCAAGGCCATCAGCACGACGTTGTCGAGATCCCCCACGAGACCCCCCGGCTCGACGCCGGATGCGCCGGCGACGGAGCTCGGCCTCGCCGGCTCCTGCTCGCAGATCACCCGCTCGACCTCCCGCGGCGACCGGCTCGCCAAGCGATAGGGCAGCCGCCCGGTCAGCACCTCGTAGAGCAACACGCCGAGGGAGTAAACGTCGCTGGCGGTGGTCACGCCCTCGCCCCGCACCTGCTCCGGGCTGGCGTAGTCCGGGGTCATCAGGCGCAGGCCGGGCGCGGTGACGCCGGTGAGCCGGGGGACGTGCTCGGACCCCAGCAGCTTGGCGACGCCGAAGTCGAGGAGCTTGGGCACGCCGCCGGCCGTCACCAGGACGTTCGACGCCTTGAGGTCGCAGTGCACCACCAAGTGGCGGTGGGCGAAGTGTACGGCCGAGCACACGGCGCGGAAGAGCTCGACCCGGGCCGTCACGGCCAGACGCCGCCGCGCGCAGTAGGCGTCGAGGGGCTCGCCGTCCACGTATTCCATGACCAGGTAGGGCTCGCCCGCCGCCGTCACGCCGCCGTCGAGCAGGCGGGCGATGTGGGGGTGATCGAGGCTGGCGAGGATCTGGCGCTCCTGGCGGAAGCGGCGCACCAGGTCGTCGCTGTCCATGCCCCGCCGCAGCAGCTTGACGGCCACCTGCTGCTCGAAAGCGCCGTCGGCCCGCGCCGCCAGGAAGACGCGGCCCATGCCGCCGCGGCCGAGCTCGCGGACCAGCCCGTAGGGGCCGATCCGCGAGCCCGCGCCGGCCGTCGGATCGCTCGCCAGCAGCCCGGCCGCGGCCTCGAAGACCGGACGATCGAGCCACGGCAGCTCGTCGGCGTCGGACGCCAGGAGCGACGCCACTTCGGCGCGGAGGGCGCCGTCGCCGGCGCAGGCCGTCTCGAGAAAGGCGTCGCGGTCGTCCGCGTCGCGCTCCAGGGCGGCCTGGAAGAGGGCCTTGACCTGCTGCCAGCGCCGCCGTGACACGGTCCCCTTCTCCTCCCCGTCAGCGGCCGGCGGCGAGCTCGCGGCGCAGCCAGGCCCGGGCCGCGCGCCACTCGCGATCGAGGGTGGCCTGCGAGACGCCCAGCACCGCGGTCATTTCCTTGCCCGTGAGCCCGCCGAAGAACCGCAGCTCCACGATCCGGCTCTGGCGCGGGTCGAGCTGCTTCAAGCGCTCGAGGGCCTCGTCGAGGGCGATCACGTCCTCCTCGCTCGCGGTGCCCGGCAGCGCGGCTTCGTCGAAGGGCATACGCAACGCGCCGCCGCCGCGTTTGGCGGCGCGGTGACGCTCGGCGTGCTTGACGGCGACGCGGCGCATCAACTGCGCCGCAACGCCGATGAAGTGGGCGCGGTTGCGCCACCTCACGCGTGTCTGGTCGACGAGCCGCAGGTACGCCTCGTGGACGAGCGCCGTAGGTTGCAGGGTGTGACCGGGCCGTTCCCGCCGCATGTAGGTTTCAGCGAGGCGGTGGAGCTCGTCGTAGACCAGGGGGAGCAGCTCCCGGAGGGCGCCCTCGTCGCCGTTGCTCCAGTCGACGAGAAGCTGGGTGACGTCGTTGGTCATGATAGGGCGCGTCGTGCCGGGGCGCGTCGCGCCGCTCCATTACGATACGGTCTCGAGAAGCCTAACCCGCGGGCGAGACGCCCGCGCTTCCAGCGTTGACGACGCCGGTCCTTCAGACGGTCTCGAACCAGGTCTCGCGCCGTCCCATCTTGGTCGACAGCGCCGCGCCGACGCCGATGAACGTCGCCGCCATCCAGGTCCAGGCGCCGATCCACGGGAAGAGCTTGAGGATCCCGAGGACGAGGAGGCCGCAGCTCGCCGCCACCAGGGGCAGCGGCGGGCGTTTGCGCAGCACGCGGCACAGCCAATCGCCGAGGGCATGGAAGACGGCCACCATGCCCCAGAAGCGCAGCACCAGCGCCGCCACCGCCACCAGCACCAGCAGCGGCACCCCCAGCAGCATGCCCGAGAAGGCGCTGAAGAGGAGCGCCGTCAGGGTCATCGCGGCGACGCCGACGAGGCCGAGCAGGAAGTTGCGGAAGGGCTCCGCGCGCACGCTCTCCGAGGTCGACAACAGCTCGCGCCGGCCGACGCTCAGGACCAGCAGCACCATGAACGACCAGAAGGCGAGGAGCGCGAGCTGGGCCCCGAGGACGACGGGGGAGAACGCCGAGCGGCCCAGCGACGGCGCCTCGAGCAATCCCATCCACAACGCCGAAGCGTCGGGATATGCCACCGAGCGGCCGCCGATCGCGGCGCCCGGCGACGCCTCGATCCTGCCGCCGAGCACGTAGACGTCGCCCGCGACCTCGGCCGTCGGCGCCAGGCGCGCGTCGCCCGAGATCACGATCACGTCGCCGTCCACTGTGCCCGACACCCGGATCGAGCCGCTCATCACCACGGCGTGGCTGCGCGCGTGGCCGTCGACGACCATGTCGCGTCCGAGGGCCACGACGTGGCGGCGCGCCACGCTGCCCCGCTGAAGGTGATAGGCCGGCGTCTCGTCGCCGGCGGGATCGGCGGGGCCGGGCGCCGCCGCGATCACGCAGGCCGCCGCCACGGCGAGCGGCAGGAGGGGAAGCGGGAAACGTCGTCTCACTGACGCTCTATTGTATCGCGCTCCACGGCCGCCCTTTCGAGCACCGGCTGAGGGTCGTGCGGCCGGCGGCGGCGCAGCATCGAGAAGAACAGCAGGTTGAGGAAGAGCACGCCGAGCGCCATGGCGGCGAGGCTCAGTCCCGACGCCGAGATGAGCTCCTCGAGGGCGAGGGCCAGGCCGCGCCACGACGCCGCCAGCAGCCCCGAGCCGGCGAGCAGCGCGGTGGCGAGCAGGTCGAGCACGGCGACGCCGGTGCCGAGGGCCGCGCCTTCGGCGGACGCACCCGCGAGGGCAAGAGCGGCGGCGACGGCGAAGCCGACCGCCATCGCCAGCGGCAGCGTCCACGACCTGCCGCGCCGCCAGGCAGGCGCCGGCAGCGACGCCATCACCGCGTCGCGGAAGCCGGGCCGCACGGCGACGCGGGCGGCCGCGAGATCGGCATGCAGGGCCTCCAGGCGGCGGCGCTCGGCCGCCAGCTCACCGCCCGCCGCCAGGACCTGCGCCAACCGTGCGCGCTCGGCTTCGCCGAGCTGGCCGTCGACGTCGAGATCCAGCCACTCGGCGACGTTTTCCCGATCCATGGTCTTCATCGAATGCCTCTCCATGCCTGTCTTGAGGGAGTCAATCGGTCAGGAAGTCTCCCAGCTTTTCCTTGAGCATCTGCCGGCCGCGAAAGAGCTTGTTCTTCACGGTGCCCAGCGGCATGTTCTTGAGCGTTGCGATCTCGTCGTAAGACAGCTCTCCGTAGTGCCGGAGGGTGATCAGCTCCTGGTACTCCCAGGGCAGCTCCCCGATCGCCTCCCGGATCGCCGTGCCCCGCTCTACGTTGCGTCTTGCCTGATAGGGCGTCGGCCCCTCGCCCGGGAGCTCCCAATCGCCACCGTCCCCGTCGGCGTCTTCGGGGCGGTGGATCGAGACCAGCTTCAGCCGCCGCTTCCGGATCTGGTCGATGGCCGCGTTCTGGGCCACCCGGAACAGCCAGGTCGAGAAGCGGTAGCGCGGATCGAACCGGTCGAGGGCGCCGTAGATCTTGAGGAACACTTCCTGGGCGAGATCATGAGCGTCCTCCTCGTTGCGCAGCATCCGGTACAGGTAGTTGACCAGTCGACCCTGATAGCGCTCGATCAGCTCGGCAAAGAGCTCCACCTTTCCCGCGAGCACCGACTCCACCAACTCTTCGTCTTGGGCTTGCATCGGTCTCGACATGGGCTACTACGCAGCGTCAGGAGGAAGGTTGCAGGACCGGCACAGTATCCCACGGCCGGCGGGGATATCCCCCTGCCCCCTTTTCAAAGGGGCAGGGGGATTCGGTCGACGAAGTCGGCCTCTTACGGCTCCTCGACGACGCCGAGGATGCGGTCGCCCTGGACGACCTGGTCCAGGACCTCGAGGCCGGCGACCACGCGGCCGAAGACGGTGTAGCCGCCGTCGAGGTGGGGCTGGGGCGCCAGGGTGAGGAAGAACTGGCTGCCGCCGGTGTCGGGGCCCGCCAGCGCCATGCCGAGGACGCCGGGCTCGTAGCGCAGCACGTTGATCTCATCGCGGATCTGATAGCCCGGGCCGCCGCGGCCGTCGCCGCGCGGATCGCCGGCCTGGACCACGAAGTCGGGCACCACCCGGTGGAAGGGCAGGCCGTCGTAGAAGCCCTGGGCGCCGAGCTGCAGGAAGTTGAGGCAGGTCAGCGGCGCCTCGGGGCAGGCCAGCTCCACCACCACGTCGCCGCGCTCGGTGCGGATCGTCGCCCGCCGCGGACGCGCCGTGCGCCGCACCACGTCGCGGTAGACCTCGACCGGCTTCCTCAGGCGCAGGGCGCCGGGCTCGGGGGCCTCGCGGCCGAGGCCGGCGAGGGCCGCGGACGCCCGGCTCCGCACCAGGTAGGCTTCGTCGCGCGCCAGGGTCTCGAGCTCGGCGATCAGGGCGCCGCGCTCCAGGGGCTCGGCCGCGGCGCGCGCCGCCAGCGCGTCGACGCCGGCGAGGCGGGAGTCGGGGATGCGGTCGCGCAGCGACGCCGCGAGGGCCTCCACGAGCAGCTCGAGGGGGACGACGGGGTGCTCGGCGAGCCACTCGAAGGCGGTGGCGCGCACGCCGGCGTCGGCGTCGGCGAGACCTTCGGCGGCGCGCGCCGCCGCGTCGTCGGGGTCCGCGGCGAGCCAGGTCTCGAGGACCGCCGCGCGCACCGCCGGGTGCTCGTCGTCGGCGAGCTGCTCGAGCACCTCCACGGCGCTCAGCAATCCGGCGGCGCGGGCGGCGTTGCGGCGCACCGCCACGTCGGCGTCGCGGGCCGCCGCCGCCAGCGCGATCACGGCCCGCGGGTCCTCGCCTTCGGCCAGGGCGAGCAGCGCGAGCTGGCGCTCGCGGGGATGGCCGGCGGCGGCCAGGGTCACCAGGGCCTCGCCCAGCTCGTCGTCGAGCAGCCACGAGCCCGCCGCCTCGACGGCGGTCAGCCGCACCCCCGGGCGCGCCTCGTCCAGGAGCTCGAGCAGCCGCGGCTGCCAGTGCGAAGGCGGCGCCGCCGTGCCGGCGGCGATCAGGCGGCGCGCCGCGCGCAGGGCCTGGACGATCGGCCCCGGCGCCGGGTCGTCGAGGAGCGGGCGCAGCAGGTCGAGGTCGGGACGCTCCCCCACCTCGCCGAGGGCGCGCGCGGCCCAGCCGCGGACCTCGGCGTCGCCGTCCGCGAGCAGCGGGCGCAGCGCCGGCGCGCTCTCCGGCAGCGGCGTGCGCGCCAGGGCGTAGGCCGCCTGGCGGCGCCGCTCGCCGTCGTCCTCGGCGAGGCCGGCGGCGGCCCAACGGACCACGCCGGCGCTCGGATCCTCGCGGCTCTGGAAACGGAAGAGCGAGGGCAGCAGGCGCGGCAGCAGCTCCTCCGAGGGTCCCTCGATGAGGCGCTCGGCCACCGTCTCCACGGTGACGCCGAGCTTCGCCAGGGCCTCCACGGCGAGGCGTCCGCTGTCGCGGTCGGGGTCGTTGACGGTGCCGAGCAGCGCCGCGGCCGCCGCCTCCACGTAGCCCTCTTCGGCCGCCGCCGGGCGCGCGCGCAGGTCCTCGCCGAGCTCGCCCAGAGCGAAAGCGGCGGCGCGGCGCACGGCGGCGTCGGCGTCGGCGAGGAGCGAGGCGAGCACCGGTCCGCCGCGGGCGTCGGCGAGGCGCCCCAGGGTGAGGGCGGCCTGCCGCCGCAGCTCGGGCGAGGCGTCGAGGGCGGCGTCGATCGTCACCGGCTCGTAGGTCTGGCGGTCGGCGAGCAGCAGGAGCAGTGCCCGCTGCTCGAGGTGGTCGACGTCGAGCGAGACCGCCGGGCCGGGAAGGGCGGCGTCCCGGCTCCCGGTCGCGGTGGCGCAGCCCACGGCGACCACGGCCGTGAGCAGCGCCGCGGTCACGGCCGCCGCGGCGGCGAGGCGTCGGTCGGCCGTCACTTCTCCCACAACTCTTCCAGGAGCTCGCCGATGAGGTCGTCGGCGCGCTCGGTGGGCAGCGGCGTCGAGCCGGCGCCGTGGTGGCCGCCGCCGCCGTAGCGGGCCATGAGCTGGCCGACGTTGGTCTTGCAGGTACGGTTGAAGATCGAGTGGGCCACCGCCGCCACCGCGAACTTGCGGTCCGGGCCCCAGTGGACGCGCAGCGACACGTTGCCGTCGGGGAACAGGGTGTAGACGAGGAAGCGGTTGCCGATCGGCAGGTAGGGGCTGTCGCGGAAGTCGGTGAAGATCACGTTGCCGTGGAGGGCGGTGGCGGCGAGCAGGGCCTCGCGGAAGCTGTCGTCCTCCTCGCGGATGCGCTCGACGCGCTCGATCACCATGGGCTGACGCAGCACCTCCGCGATCGGCATCGCCCTGACCCACTCGACGCACTGGCGGAAGTAGTACTCGAAGGCGCCGAGCCCGGTGCGGCTGTCGATGGTGTAGCCGAGCAGGATGTAGTCCTTGGGGTCGAGCACGTCGGCGTGGGTGAGCTGCGCCGAGTCGAGCCGGTTGGTTTCCTCGATGAGCTGCTCGAAGCGCGGCTCGTTGCCGTAGTGCTCCCAGACCAGTTGCGCGGCGCTCGGCGCCAGGCCGTAGCGGCCGTTGAACTCGCCCTCGGGACGCTTGTTCGACGACGTCTGCAGGTGGTGGTCGAACCACAGGGCGCAGCGGGGGTGGAAGGGCAGGTTGGCGATCACGTCCTCGCCCGTGACCTCGATGCGCTCGTCGGTGATGTCCTGCGGATGGAGCAGGACGATCTCCGAGACGTCTTCGTGCTCGGTGATGATGACCGAGCACGCCAGACCGTCGAGATCGCCACGGGTGATCAGTCGCATCGTGAAGCTCCGCCGGCCGTTCTATCACAGGCGAAGCGGGGAAAGCGAACGCGCCGCGGCTCCTGCTCCCCTGGATCCGCTGGGCGATTCGCGCGACAGCCGCTGGACCATGACCTTGGCCAGGGCCTGGTTGAAGATCGCCGGATCGGTGGACTTGCCTCGCCAAGCTCCTCGACGCGCGGCCGGCAGAGCTCGCCGTGCGGCTCGCCGAGGCCATTGCCGAGGTTGTTGAGCGTGCCAGCGACGTCGGGTTCGAAAGCGGCGACCACCGTCAATTCGAGCTCAGATGGCGTCCCAGGGCAGGGCTCGGACGCCCGGAACGAGCGCCGAGGGACGCTCCACGTTCGCCACCAGGAGGCCGTCTCCCGCCTTCTTGCCGGCCAGCTCCCGCCATCGCAGGAGGCCCTCCGCGTGCGCCGGCCGCGGCGTCGCAGTGCTCTTGATCTCGATGGGGTGGAGCCGCTGGGAGCGCTCCAGCAGCACGTCGACCTCCCAGCCGTCGCGGGTACGCCAATACCACAGCGTCGGTGGCATGCCCCGGTGCAGGTAGACCTTCATCAGCTCCGCGACCACCGCGGTCTCGACCAGGGCTCCCGCCATGGGGCCGCGCAATACCGCTTCCTCGTCGTGGAGGCCCACGAGGAACGTCACGATGCCCGGGTCGAGCCAGTAGAGCTTGGGGCTCTTGATCATGCGCTTGCCGAAGTTCTCGAAGTAAGGCCGCAGCAGGCAGATCTGGTGGCTCGCCTCGAGCACGCTCAGCCACTGGCGCACGGTCGGGGGCGAGACGCCGACGTCGCGGGCGAGGTCGGCCAGGTTGAGGATCTGGCCCGTCCGGGCCGCCGTCAGGCGCAGGAAAGTCTGAAAGGTGCCCAGGTCGTTGACCCGCACGACGCTGCGGACGTCGCGCTCGAGATAGGTCTGGATGTAGCTTGCCGCCCACAGACTGCGGTCGGGACGGCGCTTCTCCCAGAGTGCCGGATAGCCGCCCCGCAGGATCCAACGCGCCAGCGGAATCCGGCGTCCTCGGGGCGCCTGCCGGGCTTCGAGGATTCGATCCAGGATCTGTTCGAGGCCGAGGCGGGGACCTGGGCGTCCCGCGGCTTCGCCCGCGGACAGCGGCAGCAGGGTGAGGACCGCCACGCGTCCCGCCAGGGATTCGCTGGCCCCCTGCATGAGGGGGAAGTTCTGCGATCCCGACAGCAGCCAGCGTCCGGGCCGACGGTCCTCGTCGATCGCCGTCTTGACGTAGGAGAGCAGCGACGGCACGTGCTGGATCTCGTCGAGGATCACCGGGGCGGGATGATCGCGGAGGAATCCGATCGGATCGGCGAGGGCTCGCTCGCGGACGTCGGGGTTCTCGAGCGAGACGTATCCGTGCGTCTCGCCGTAGGTGGCGCGCAGCAGCGTCGTCTTGCCCGACTGACGGGGTCCCGTGACGAGCACCGCCGGGAAGCCGCGCACGGCCCGGGAGAGGGCGCCCTGAAGGGTCCGTCTCAGGTACATGCGCCCAGGATACCGTCCGCGGATCGAAAGTGCAATTTTCGATCCGCGGCTCGTGTCCATGGTAGAGTCCGGAGCATGAGCCGCAAGGTGGGCCGCAACGGTCCCTGCCGCTTCCGGCGTGCCGTTCAGGTCGGGGCGTCCTCAGGCTGACGGGTGAGCTCCCGCCAAAGCCGCCACCAGGGATCGTCCTCGGACTCGGGAGTAACCGACGTGTATCCCCGCAGGACGATCCTGAGGTTATGGACGAAGGCTCGGGGATACTTCTCCGCCAGCGGAGCGTAGATACCGAGAGCCTCGGCATAGCACTCGCGCGCCGCCTCCCGCTCGCCGAGATCGCTTTGCACAGTGCCGAGGTTGTTGAGCGTCATCGCGACGTTGGGTTCGAAAGCGGCGGGGTGCTGGGCGGCCAGTCGCCGATAGATTTCGAGCGCCCCATGGAAGGATTTTCGCGCCGCCTCGCGCTCGCCGAGAGCGCGTTGCACATTGCCGAGGTTGTTGAGCGTCATCGCGACGTCGGGTTCGAAAGCGGCGGGGTGCTGGGCGGCCAGTCGCCTCCTGATTTCGAGCGCCTCATGGTAGGATTTTTGCGCCGCCTCGTGCTCGCCGAGATCGCTTTGCCCGTAGCCGAGAGTTCCCAGACAGGCGGCCAGCTCCGGCTCGTGATTGCCGCTGCGGAGCGCCACCACAGCTCTCCGGGCAAGATCCCGACGCAATAATCGCTGGCCGGTGAGCTGCGTGAAGGGGACGATTTTGAGCAGGACCCACTTCGCAAGCTTCGGATCGTTCTCGCAAGCGAGCTCGAAAAGCGACGTCCAGTTGGCCTGGGTGCCGGCAAACAGCATGGCCGCCACGCTGCGAAGGCGACCTCCGGCCGCGGCGCGTCCATCAGGATCCAGCTCTCCCATCTCTTCGGGTACCTTCCCCGAGAGCATCTGATTCCACAGGCTCAGTCGCCGCCGCCAGAACTCGACCCACCGGCCGGTCCATTCCTCGTCCTCCCGCTCTTCCAGCTTCCTCCGGCTGAGCTCCACCATGGCCGGCAGCATGCGGAAGAATCCTTCCGTCCTCCCCGACGGGTCCGCTTCGAAGTGGACCAGCGCGTAGTAGTCGAGCTCCTTTTCAAGGACCGCCTTCCACTGCTCGCCCAGAAGCTCCTGCCACCCGATCACGTTCTCCGGCATCTCCCCGCACCACACGCCCCCGGGCAAACGCGCCAGCCGAGCGAAGAGCACTTGACCTTCCGCGCTGAGATGACGGTAGGAGAGCTCGTAGGAACGCTCCACCTTGAGCTGCCGGTCGTCGTCGTCCTCACGGCGATAAGGATCCGTCAGCACCGGAAGGAGGTCCGCGTATGCCTCGTCGCGCAGTTTGGCAATCGTCATTCCATGACGCCCGAGCTGACGCGCCAGGAGTCGCAGCGACTGCGGGTGACGGCCCGAGAGCCGGATCAGTTGTCGGACCGGGCTGTCGTCCTGCGGCCAGGTCTGGTGAGCTTCGAGGACGTGCTGAGGCGACTCGACGTAGGACATGAAGACGTCGCGGCTGTCGCCGTCGGTGAGCGGCTTCACCGCCACCACCGCCTCCTCCGCCATCCCCAAGGGCCAGCGGCAGGTAGCCAGCATCCGCAGCTCAGGCGCCGCGGCCACCGCCGTCTCCAATACAGCCTGCGTCTCGCGGTTCGTCTCCAATGGCATCTGGTTCCCGACCAGGTCGTCGAGGTTGTCGAGCACCAGCAGCACCCGACCTTGCCGCGGCGAAAGAGCGCCAAGTACCCCGGCGAGCAGCTCCAAGAGGTCACCGCGCTGGCTCTCGGCGGGCACGCCGAACGTCGCGAGCAGGCGCGAGAGGAGTTGACCCGGCCCCGGGATCTCTTCACATGAGATCTCGACGACGCCTCCCGGAAAGAGACCGCGTTCCGTCGCCCACTGCGACGCCTGGGCGGCGAGCGCCGTCTTGCCGATCCCGCCTTCCTTGGTCAGCGTCACCAGCCGGCGGACGCCGGCGCCCGGCCGACGGACGCCGGCAGGCAGCGGCAGCAGAGCGTCCAGCACCTCCGCGAGCTCAGGCCGGCGTCCCACGAAGTGGTCGAGCCCGCGGCGGATGCGCGGCGAGCGGGCATGGGGCGTGGTCACGAGCTCCGGCGGGAGCTCAGCGGCGGTCGCCGGCGCGGCGTCGAGACGGACGTCCCTGCCCGCGGGATTGATGCGCAGCTTCTGGCTGGGCGCGGTTCTGGCGAAAGCGAGGTCGCCCGTCACGTCACTGTTGGCGACGAAGGATTGCGCCGCGTCGAACGCCTCGCCCACCGTTCGACCTTGGAGCAGCAGGTCGTAGAACAGCGACTGGAATTCGGCGGTGGCCGTCACCTCGATCGCCGACTCCGAGTCCACGGAGACGATCGCGGCATCCGGGCCGCCGTCTTCGGCCGCCCGCTTCAGCACTGCCTCCGAGTAGCAGGCGGCGAGGACGGTCACCCGCGGTCGCGGCGTGAGAACACCCAGGACGCGATCGCCGGGCGTCACCGCGGCTGTGCCGCGTCCGTCCTCGAGCAGCAGACATCCCTCGTCCGTGCCGTGGCAGAAGAGCGCCACCATCTCGGGCCGCAGTGCCAGCCGGTCGCGTTGCAGGTGCTGGAGCGTCAGACCGATGCGCGGGACCACCCGCACCGGCTTGTCCTCCAGGGCACGCTGGAGCTCGTCGAGATAGCGGCGGTGGTCGAGGGGCGCGATCGGCGTGGAGTCGCTCGCCACGAGCTCCGGCGGCTCGGCGCTCCACGCCTCGATCCGTTCACGCACCCGCTCGGGCGACACGGTCGCCGCGGTGCGAAACGCCAGAGCCGCGGGGACTGTCCCCGAGGACGGGTCGCCGGCAGGACGAAGGGCGTAGGCGCCGATCTCGCGGTGTGGGAACGACTTGAGGGCCTGCTGCTGTTCCTGTGGATCGTCGTGCCGAGGGACCTTGGCGATCCACAGGTGAAAGACCTCGACCAGCGGGACGGCCACACCGACGTAGAGCGTGGCTCGCGGCGTCACGGGTCCTGCTTCCGGCGTCGCTCGCTGCTGCTCTTGCCGAAGACGTAGCCGGCGAGCAGCGTGAAGAGCGGCACCAGCGCCGACATGACCAGGAGCTGGAACAGGTCGCGGAACCGACTCATGTGTCCCTCGCGCAGGCCGTCCAGGAGCTCGGCGGCGGCCTGCGGGTCAGCGGGGGAGGCGCCGCCGGCGAGGGCGCGGACGTCCTCGATCGTCGGCACGGTCAACGCCCAGGCGGCCAGGAAGCCCACGACCGCGACGCAGATGATCACGAGCACGATCGTCATCTGCCGGACGCCCGACCACTCCAGATACGACTCGGGGTCCGGCGTCCTGATCGGCGGGAAGTCCCGTACGAAGATCAGGCCTTCGGCGTCGTCCTCTTCGAGGACCTTGGGGGCGTCGTCTCCTCGCTCCGACATGGAGAATCCCTCCTGCTCGTCACCTCCGGAACGGAGGCTCTCAGATGATGATGTCCTTGACGACCTTGGAGTCCTTGTCGGTGATCGACAGGCGGCGTTCGCCGCCGCCCATCCTCACGCCTTCCTTGTGGATGTAGTTGTAGAGTGCCAGAGCGCGGCGGATCACCTCGCGCTTGGTGGTGTCTTCGTCCTTGGCCAGCTTGCTCAGGATCCTGTCGCCCTCTTCGGGGAACTCGATGGTCAGTCGGGGCATGGCGGTCTCCTTGGTGCGTCGTCTGTGCGTCTTGGTGCGTCGTCTGTGCGTCCTATGCGTCTATCTGATGCTCATCAGACGCCAGTATAGCGCATCACAGGCATCAGGATCAAGCCCCCTATGCTGATCGCGGGCCGTCCGGCGTAGGGGCAGGCCCCCGTGCCTGCCCTGGGGACGCTTCAATGGCCGTTGAGGCGCGTTTTCTCCCCGTTCATCATGCGCCAACGATATTGGCCCATGATGGACGACACGTCCGGCGCGTCTCAATGGTCATTGAGCCGCGATTTCTCGTCACTCATCATGCGCCAACTTACGTTAGCCCATGATGAAAGGGCGTTCATCGCGTCTCAATGGTCATTGTCGCGCCCCGCCTCGAGGCCGTCTGCGCTGAGCGCGTCTACAGCCGCTCGACCATGACCTTGGCCAGGGCCTGGTTGAAGATCACCCGATCGGTGAGCTCCGAGCCCTGGGCGACCTGGGCGTAGCCGAGCAGGAGCTCGGCGTAGTCGCCGAGGAGCGGGTCCTCCTTGTCGGCCGCGTAGCGCGCCTCCATCTTGACGAGCAGCTCGTGGTCCGGGTTGAGCTCGAGGATCCAGCGCTGCTTGGGGCCGCCGCCCTTGCCCTTCATCAGCAGCTTCTCGAGCTGCGGGCTGTAGTCGTGCTCGGCGCCCACCAGGCACGCCGGCGAGGCCGTCAGCCGCCCGGAGAAGCGCACCCACTTGATCTCGCGGTCGAGCTTCTTCTGGATCAGGTCCAGCAGGTCCTTGTGCTTCTCCTGCTTGGCCTCGAGCTGCTTCTTGCGCTCCTTCTTCTCCTCCTCGTCCTTGGCCTCGAGGTCGACCTCGCCCTTGCCGACCGACTTCAGACGCTTGTCGTCGTACTCGTGCAGGTACTGCACCACGAGCTCGTCGACCGGGTCGGTCAGGTAGAGGACCTCGTAGCCCTTGGCCTTGAAGGCCTCGAGGTGGGGCGAGCTGTCGACGGCGGCGCGCGACTCGCCCGAGAGGTAGTAGACGTGCTCCTGGCCCTCCTGCATGCGCTCCTTGTACTCGGCGAGGGTGGTCAGCTTCTCGGGGTCGGCCGAGGACTGCCAGAGCATCAGCGGCAGGAGCTTCTCCTTGTTGTCGAAGTCGGCGGTCAGGCCCTCCTTCATGGCGCGGCCGAAGTGCTCCCAGAACCCCAGGTACTTCTCGGCGTCCTCGCTCTTCACCTGCTGCAAGGTCTCGAGGACCTTGCGGGTGATCCACTTCCTGATCTGGGCGATGTGCCGGTCTTCCTGGAGCCGCTGGCGCGAGATGTTCAGCGGCAGGTCCTCGGAGTCGACGACGCCGCGCACGAAGCGCAGGTAGCGCGGCACCAGGTCCTCGCAACGGTCCATGATCTTGACCCGCCGCACGTAGAGCTGCAGGCCGTACTCGAAGGCGTGGTAGTAGAGCTCCTCGGACGCCTCCGAGGGGATGAAGCACAGCACCTGGTACTCGATGCGCCCCTCGGCCTCGAAGCGCATCGTCCGCATCGGCGGGTTCCAGTCGTGGGAGATGTGCTTGTAGAACTCGGCGTAGTCCTCCTCGGTGACCTCCACGGCCGGACGGGTCCAGATCGGCTTCATCGAGTTGAGGGTGACCTTCTCGATGACGGTCTCGGTCTCGCCCTCCTTCGTTCTGCCCTCCTCGTCCTTCTCCTCCTTCGTCACTTCCCTGGTGTCGTGGAAGATGATCGGGTAGGCCACGAAGTCGGAATAGCGCTTGACGATGCGGGAGACGGTCCAGCGCTCGGTGTAGTCCTCGATGCCGGCGTCCGAGTCCGCGGGCTTCAGGTGCAGGGTGATGGAGGTGCCGCGGCCGGGGCGCTGGGCCGACGCCAGGGTGTAGGTGCCGTCGCCCGTCGACTCCCAGCGGGTGGCGCTCTCCTCGCCGGCGCGGCGGGTCACCAGGGTGAGCTTGTCGGCGGCCATGAACGCCGAGTAGAAGCCGACGCCGAACTGGCCGATGAGCTCGTGGAGCTCGGCCGTGGTCGGCGGCGCCTCGCGCAGCCTGGCCATCAGCTCCTGGCTGCCCGACTTGGCGATGGTGCCGATGTTCGCGATCACCTCCTCGCGGCTCATGCCGATGCCGTTGTCGCTGATCGTCAGCGTGCGGGCCTCCTTGTCGCCTTCGAGGTGGATCTCGAGGGGGTCGTCGCCCGCCATCAGCTCGGGGCTCGACAAGGCCTCGAAACGCAGGCGGTCGCAGGCGTCCGACGCGTTCGAGACGAGCTCGCGCAGGAAGATCTCCTTCTGCGTGTAGAGCGAGTGGATCATCAGGTCGAGCAGCTTTCGCGTCTCGGCCTGGAACTGGTGGGTTTCCACCTGCGGGGATTCGACGGTAGTCGCCATGACGTTCCTCTCCGTGCCGTCCTCGGGTACGATCGGCCCTGGGGCTCCTTGGACGTGGGTTGCGACCGGGTGGTCGGCGCTCGTAGCCGGTCCGATAGTTTACCGGATTCGCGCCGGCCTGGCCAGGGGGTGGGCGGAGATTCCTTGCGCTCCTGGGAGGTTCTGTTATCCTCTGCGCTCGACGTGTCAAGGTCTTGACAATCGCGAATGGAGCAGCCATGCTTCGTGGCCATGCCGCTTTCGAGCAACCATCCTCTTAACCGACCCGGGGGCGCCTGCCTCATGGCGTTGGCCGCTTTCGTGGCAGCCGCGGGCGTGGCCGCCGAGCCGCCGGGGGCCTCGGCCTGGTCCGGGGCGATCCCGAACGACGAGGTGTTGGAGAGCCGCGGCGCGGTGATCGGCGACGTCCACGTGGTGACGGACGACGTGTTCGACGCGGACGATCCGCGGGAGAACAACCGCATCTACCGCCTGACCAACCGCCTGCACCGGACGACGCGTCCGGAGGTGGTGCGCCGGCAGCTCCTGTTCGCGGAGGGGGATCCGTTCTCGCGCCGGATCCTCGACGAATCCGAGCGGATCCTGCGGCGCAACCGCTACCTGTACGACGCCGAGATCCGGGTGGTGGGCTACCGCCACAACCGGGTGGACGTGGAGGTGCGCACCCGCGACGTCTGGACGCTGCGGCCGGGCCTGTCGATCGGGCGCAGCGGCGGCGTCAGCTCGACGGACGCCAAGCTGCAGGACCACAACGTCCTGGGGACGGGAGCTTCGGTCACCTTGAAGCACACCTCCGACGTCGACCGCGACGTGTTCATGGCGCGCTACGAGCAGGAGAACTTCCTCGGCCGCTGGCTGACCTTCAAGCTCGAATACGGCGACTCGAGCGACGGCGGCACCCGCCAGCTCGAGCTGGCGCGGCCGTTCTACTCGCTTGACAGCCGCTGGTCCGCGGGCTTCCAGTACCTCACCGACAACCGCATCGAGTCGGTCTACGCCCTCGGCGAGATCGTCGACCAGTTCGGCCACCGCGAGCGGCGCATCGAGGTCAACGGCGGCATGTCCCCGGGCCTGGTGGGGGGCCGCTCGCGGCGCTGGATCGCAGGTCTGACCTACGAGGAGCACCACTTCACGAGCCTGAGCGGCCCCTTCCGGCCGCCGAGCGAGGAGAGCTCGAGCGACGGCCGGGTGCCCCAGCGCGAGCGTCCCCGCCGCTTTCCCGGCGGGCCGAAGTCCGGCGACGCGACGGTCGACCTGCCGGCGGACCGCACCCTGGCCTTTCCGTGGATCGGCTTCGAGTCCGTGGGGGATGACTACGCGGAGGCGCACTTGCTCGACCAGATAGGCCGCACCGAGGACGTGGCGCTCGGCTTCCACTACCGCGTCCGCCTCGGCTACGCCGCGCAGGCCTTCGGCGCCTCCCACGACGCGGCGATCGCCGACGGCCGGCTCAGCGCCGGCTTCCGTTTCGGCGAGCGGCAGTGGCTGCTGCTCGCCGCCGCGGCCGGCGGCCGCTGGGGAAAGGCGGGGGGGGAGAACGTCCGCCTCGGCGGCAACGCGCGCTACTACTGGCGCAACTTCGGTCCCCATCTCTTCTTCGCCCGCGTGGAATTCGACGCCGTCGACGAGCTCGACCCCGAGGACCAGTTGCTGCTCGGCGGCGACAGCGGCCTGCGCGGCTACCCGCTGCGCTACCAGGACGGCGAGCAGCGCCTGCTGGTGTCGCTCGAGCAGCGGTTCTTCACCGACTTCTACCCCCTCCGGCTCTTCTACGTGAGCGCGGCGGTCTTCGTCGACCTCGGCCGCACCTGGGGCGAAGGGCGCACCCCCGACCTCGGGCTGCTGCGCGACGCCGGCTTCGGCCTGCGCCTCTCGTCGAGCCGCTCGGGCCTCGGCTCCGTCGTCCACTTCGACGTCGCCTTCCCGCTCGACGGCGACGACTCGATCGAGCGCGTCCAGTGGCTGGTGAGCACCAAGAAGAGCTTCTGATCCGCGCATGACCCGGCAAGAGAAAGCTCGCAGGATCATGGCGATCCTCGACGAGCTCTATCCCGAGACCGCGATCCCCCTCGCCCACCGCGACCCGTTCACGCTGCTGGTCGCCGTGGTGCTGTCGGCCCAGACGACCGACAAGAAGGTCAACCAGGTCACGCCCGCGCTGTTCGCCCGCGCGCCGACGCCGGCGGCGATGGCGCGGCTGCCGGAGGCGGAGATCCGCGAGACGATCCGCGAGATCGGGCTGGCGCCGCAGAAGGCGAAGAACCTCAAGGGCCTCGCCGAACGGCTTGCGGCTCGCGGCGGCGCGGTGCCGCGGACCTTCGAGGAGCTGGAGGCCCTGCCCGGCGTGGGCCACAAGACCGCTTCAGTGGTGATGGCCCAGGCCTTCGGCCACCCCGCCTTCCCCGTGGACACCCACATCCACCGCCTGGCCCGGCGCTGGGGCCTTTCCGACGGCTCCAGCGTCGCGCGCACCGAGCGCGACCTCAAGCGCGCGTTCCCGCAGGCGAGCTGGAACAAGCTCCACCTGCAGATCATCTACTTCGGCCGCGAGCACTGTCCGGCGCGCTATCATGACCTCGACGCCTGCCGGGTCTGCTCCTGGGCCGCCGCCGAGAAACTCAAGGCCGAGGAGCGCCGTAAGAACGGCGAGCGAAAGAGCCGCCAGGGCCGGACGTCCCGGTCTTGAAGAACGACACCAGGAGGGCGCGATGCGGATGGCCGTGGTGTGTTATCCGACCTACGGAGGCAGCGGCGTGGTGGCCACCGAGCTCGCGAAGGAGCTGGCGAGCCGCGGCCACGAGGTCCACATGGTGTCCTACGAGCGGCCCTTCCGCTACGACGAGGACCTCAGGAACCTCCACTTCCACGCCGTGGAGGTGAGCACCTACCCCCTCTTCCGCTACCAGCCCTACTCATTGAACCTCGCCAACAAGATCATCGAGCTGGTGGAGGAGCACGGCGTGGAGCTGGTGCACAGCCATTACGCCGTGCCCCACGCCCAGGCCGCGTGGCAGGCGCGCGAGGTGCTGCGCGAGGAACGCGGGCTCGACGTGACGCTGGCCTGCACCCTGCACGGCACCGACATCACCCTGGTGGGCATCGAGCGCAGCTTCTTCGAGCTCACGCGGTTCTCGATCCTGCGTCAGGACGTGCTGACGGCCCCGAGCCGCTGGCTGGCGCAGAAGACCGAGTCCGAGTTCCGCATCCCGCCGCAGAAGGTCGTCGTCATCCCCAACTTCGTCGACCTCGAGCGCTTCCGGCCCGCCGATGCGGCGGCGACGCGCCGCGAGCTCGGCGCCGAAGGGCGGTTCGTGATCACCCACATGTCGAACTTCCGGCCGGTCAAGCGCGTGGACGACGTGGTGCGCGGCTTCGCGGCCCTGCGCCGGCGCGTCGACGCGGTGCTGGCCCTGGTGGGCGACGGCCCGGAGCGCAAGATGGCGGTCGACCTGGCGCGCCAGCTCGGCGTGGGCGACGACGTGCGGGTGCTCGGCCGGCTGACCCACCTCGAGCCCATCCTGCAGGCCAGCGACCTCTTCTTCCTGCCCAGCCTCGCCGAGAGCTTCGGGCTCTCGGCGCTCGAGGCCCAGGCCTGCGGCTGTCCGGTGATCGGCTACAAGGCCGGCGGCCTGCCGGAGGTGGTGGCCGACGGCGAGACCGGGGTGCTCTGCCCGGCGGGCGAGGACGTCTGCCTCGGCACCCTGGCGGCGGACCTGCTCGCCGACCGGCCCCGCTACCAGGCGATGCGCGAGGCCGCCCGGCGCCGCGCCGAGACCTTCTCGGCCGACGAGATGGTCGCTCGCTACGAGCGGGTGCTGGGCTGCCTCGTCGGGAGCGGCGAGGTGTGCGGCGCCGGCACCGGCTGAGGGCGGCGCGCCGGCAAGGCGCCCTGCCCCGGGGATCGGGGGATTGGGCATGATCACGATATGCGCATAAGATGATCGCCCGGCAGTGGACAGTAGATTATGAGCGACTCCGAGAACAACCGGGCCCGGATCCGGGCTCTCGAAGAAGAGCTCGACTACCGATATGCCTTCGAGAGGCTCGTCACGTCGATCTCTTCGCGGCTGATCAACCTCGCCTCGGAGCGCACCGACCAGGAGATCGTGGGCGCCTTGAGCGAGGTCGGCGAGTTCGTGGACGCCGACCGCGGCCACCTCTTCCGCTTCTCGGCCGACGGCGCCGTGCAGTCGAGCACCCACGAGTGGTGCCGCAACGGCCTCGAGCCCCACCACGACGCCCTCCAGGAACTGGCTTCCGCGGTCTATCCCTGGTTCGCCAGGCGCATCCGCACCCCCGAGGTGGTGATCGTGCCGGCGGTCGACGAGCTGCCCGCGGCGGCGGCGGCGGAGAAGGCGGTCTACGACCGCGAAGGGCTGCGCTCGCTGGTCGCGGTGCCGATCGTCGCCAGCGAGGTGGTCGTCGGCTATCTCTCGTTCTCGTCGGTGCGGCGCCGCCGCGACTGGTCCGACGACGTGGTGGCGCTGATGAAGATCGTCGGCGAGCTCATGCTGGGGGCCTTCGAGCGCCGCCGGCGCGAGGAGCTCGAGAAGGCCAAGGAGGCGGCCGAGCTGGCCAGCCAGGCCAAGAGCCTCTTCCTCGCCAACATGAGCCACGAGATCCGCACGCCGATGAACGCCATCCTCGGCATGACCGGCCTGCTCCTCGACGCCGGCCTGGGCGAGGAGGAGCGCAAGCACGCCGAGATCCTCAACTCGTCGGCCGAGGGCCTGCTGCAGTTGATCGACGACATCCTCGACTTCTCGAAGATCGAGGCCGGCAAGCTCGAGGTCGAGGTCGTCGAGTTCAACCTGCGGGAGGTCGTGGAGCGCGCCGTCGAGCCGCTGGCGATCCGCGCCCACGCCAAGGGGCTCGACCTGCGCGTGGAGATCACCGACGCCTACCCGCAGCAGCTCGAGGGCGACCCCACGCGCATCCGCCAGGTGCTGGTGAACCTGGTGGGCAACGCCATCAAGTTCACCCAAGACGGCTTCGTGGAGGTCCGCGTCGAGCAGGAACGTTTCGACGAGCACGGCGTCGACGTCCGCTTCACCGTCCACGACACCGGGATCGGGGTGCCGTCGGACGCTCAGGAGCGTCTCTTCACCGCCTTCACCCAGGCCGACAGCTCGACCACCCGGCGTTTCGGGGGCACCGGGCTCGGCCTGGCCATCAGCCAGCGCCTGGTCGAGCTCCTGGGGGGCCAGATCGGGCTCGAGCGGTCGCCGCCGCCGGGCTCGACGTTCTACTTCGTCGTCCCGTTCCTGCCGGCGCGGCGGCAGGACCGCCGCCCGGTGGTCGAGACGCCGCTGCCGCTCCACCACGACCCCGCGAGCTGCCGCTTCCTGCTGGCGGAAGACAACCCCGTCAACCGTCTGGTGGCCTGCCGCCAGCTCGAGGCCCTGGGCTACCGGGTCGACGCGGTGGAAAACGGCGTCGAGGTGCTGGCGGCGCTCGACCGGGAGCGCTACGACCTGGTGCTGATGGACTGCCAGATGCCGGAGCTCGACGGCTACGAGACCACCCGCCGCATCCGCCAGCGGGAGAGCGTGGGCGAGCAGATCCCGGTGATCGCGGTGACCGCCCACGCCATGAAGGGCGACCGCGAACGGTGCCTGGCGGTGGGGATGAACGACTACATCTCGAAGCCGTTCCGCAAGGAGGAGCTGGTGGCGGTGCTCGACCGCTGGCTGGGCGATCCGGCGGGGAGAGTCGTGGCCTCGGAGTGAGGGCTCACTAGCCCTGGGCGGGGGCGTCGTCGCCGCTGCCGGAGCCCGGCGCGTCGAGGTCGGCGCCGAACCGCTCCGGCAGCCGTTCGCCGAGCCAGGCGCGCAGACCCTTGCGGTTGCGGAGCACCTTCGTCAGCAGCCAGAGCCCTCGCAGGTATCTCCTGTGTCCCAGAAGGCTCGGAATACCACTCACCAGATTCCCCTTCTCTGGATGGAACGCGAAGGCCGCTGGCTCAAGGTCCGTTCGCCCGGTCTACCCGGGCACTGCGCCAAGGATGGGAAGAGACGAGAGCACAGGAGCCGGGACTTCTTCGTTCCCGTTCAAGCTGCTTGGAAGATAGCACCGCGCGGGCGGATTCGACCGGGCGTTAGGAAAAAGCGGCACGAACGGCGTCTCGGCGCCGGCGCGCCGGACCCTCGGACGCTTGGTGCTAAGCTCCTGGTGGCTCGTCTGGAGAGAACGCCCTGAATCGGCTTCGCCACGTGCTACGCAAGCATCGGATCCTCGTCCTGACGCTGGTGGCCCTCAACCTGTACACGATGATCGATGGCCACAACTACGTGTATGCCTATGAGGTCCGCCAGCAGGCGACGCCGGGACCGGGGGACCACTGGATCCGCATGGACCCGTCGCTCAAGCGCTTCGACGTCGGCGCGGGCGTGCGCCTCGACGAGGAGGTGCCCTTCGACCTGGGCGAGTACCTGCAAAGCGGCACGCTGCTCTCGCCGCAAGCCTACTACGAGGACGCGCTGGCCGCCTACGCCGACGCCCATAACCTCGGCGTCGCCGGCAGCGAAGAGGTGAAACCGGCCAAGAGCCTAATCCAGGAGGCGTTTCCGTTTGTGCCGGCGAGCACGCGCGCCAAGATCCTGACCGTCTCTGGCGAGGCCACGGAGGTGCCCGCGGGGTACCAGCAGCAGCTCGAGCTCCAGGTCCGCGAGACTGGGGGAGCGGTGCTGCTCACCTGGTCGACGCCGTGGCCGGCGGTCTACGGAAAGCGCGTCGAGCTGGCCTGGCCGGGCGCGACCTCGGCGGACCAGGCGGCACTGGACCTCAATGGCGGCGTCTTCGCGACGCCCCCCTACGAGGTCGACCTGCGGCCGGTGCTCCGCGTCGACGGAGCGGAGGTGGCCTCGGGCGAGGAGATCGGCAGCGCCGAGGACATCGAGCTTCTGGCGACGCTGACGCCGCCGCAGGGCTCGCCCACGGTGGCGCGCTTCGAGATGTTCGCGGGCGAGCACGCGGCCTTCACTGCCGACTTCGGACAGATCCCGCAGGAGACGATCGACCGATACACCGCAGGGCGCGACGCAGCCACCGAGCCGGACGAAGCGGAGGCGTGGGGCCTCGCGCTCGCCGGCACGGTCTACCTGCGCTCTCTGAGCCGTGATCTCGAGCACCTGTCAGCCCTCCGGTATCGGCGAGCCGTGCAACTCGGCAACGTCGTTTTGGCGGTGCAGCGGGGGGCTGTGTCCCGCTCGCCGGACGGAACGCCGCTGACCTTCAGCGCGGCGCCGCCGAGCCTCGACCTGGGAGCGATGGTGCTGGGGCTGTTCCCGGCAGACGGCGTCGCCGGGCCGGCGTCGACCTCGGTGTCGACCCTCGAGCTGCTGGGCTCTCAGGGCTCGGCGCGCGAAGGCGAGTCGTTGGCGCAGGCCCTCGGCGGCGAGCACCTGACGGCGGTGGGCTTCCTGACCCGCGCGGCGCGCGAGGGGCAGACGCTGACCAGGATCGACGCCACCAACGTCGAGCCGGCGCTGGCGGCGGCCGAGCTGAGCTCGGACGCCGAGGCGAGCGTGCGCGCCGGCGTCGGCCGGGGCCTGATCGCCTGGTTCTCGCAGACCCAGCTCCCGTTCGACACCTGGGACACGACGGGCTATGGCCTGGAGGATCCGACGACCGGAGCGGGGGGCTACTTCGTGACCTTCGAGCGGCTGGTCCAGGGACTCGAGGCGAACATCGTGTTCCACGCACCACAAGACCTCGACGTGATCACGGCGCCGGTCGACGTCGTGGCGACGCTCGAAGGTGAGGAGATCGAGAGCTGGACGCTCGCCTATCGGTCTCTGGACGGTGGACCGGCAATCGAGCTGGCGAGCGGAACCGGGACGTTTACGAACGCGACGCTTGGTCAGTTTGATCCGACGCAGCACGGCGCTCCAGTCGGGCAAGCGGCGGCTTCGGCTGAGACCGAAGCGGCATTTGAGTTCGCAGAGCGGGCATTCAAGGAGGTACTCCAAAATGTCGACTGACGTAACAAGGAGGTGGGTGGAGGCAGCACGGATTCTAGCCGAGCATCCCGACCGAGAAGTCCCTTGTCCCAACTGCCAGAACGAGTTCTTAGAAGTCTTGGACGTTCCCTGGGAAGGGGAGAGCGGAGCGTATATAGAGCGTTATCTCCAATGCCAGAGTTGTGGAGCCGTGAACACGATTCGGATAAGAAGTCCAGCTCAACAGCGTGAAGGTGGGGTTGAAGGGCTCACTGAAAAGACTAAATCGGCTGAGGGAGGCCATTGAGATGTCGAGGTCCATCCGTGTAAAGGGTCCACTGCGCCGTGGCCCCCGGAAGAGTGCCCGGCTGCCTCACCGCTGGCGAGCCCTGTATTGCTCGACCCGTGTACCCCTCGGGAGCAGGTAACGCTCTTCCGTGCGATGAATGGTACGAACCCCGGTCAGTTCCGATTCAATCCTGGATTGTCCGTCAATGAGCTGCCCTTTCCGCCTGGCGCGAAGTTTTACTTTCCTTTCCAGGTAGAGTACACTCCGCCTAAAACACGGGGTACAACTGGCTCTCGAGACTTGGGAGGAAGCAGTACAGATTGCTCGAGCGCGAGAGGATGTGGATCCAGACTGCAGCAAGATTTTGCGTGACATTGCCGGGTATCTTGCGGAGGCCGGCAAGAGAGCGGGGGGTTGGAGGTGGCAAACTTTATTCGACACGCTCAGGTACTGAAGGAGGAAGCTGTTCGGAGAGTGGAGGGACACCTTGCAGGGCCCACATCGCAACAGTAAGGCTAGCTTAATGGAGCGAAGACGACGCTCCCGGCGTCCTTCAGGCTGTAGCAAGCTCTGGGTCGGGCTGACCCATGGCGACCTTCTCCGGCGAGTTCGTGCCGTACGACGAGCTCGACGGGGTGGCGCGCGGAGTGTTCGAAGGGCTGGCAGAGGTGGCCAGAAGCCTGCAATACATCGGACCCGAGATGACCAAGATAATCAATCAGGCGCCGGAGTGGTTCGAGGCGCTTTCACGGGGCTACCCGCGTATCTGCGATGGCTGTGGTTAAGCGATGAGCAAGCGCCTCACGTTGATACTCGTTGTGGGTATGTTGGTGGCCCTGCTGCCAAGTTTCTTTACCTCGGAGATCGAGATCGGCTCGATCACAATACGCAGCGAGAGATTGTTCCTCTGCTATTGGGTAGTAGTGATGGTGGTTCTCGGTGGCGGAGGAATGCTTGAGGCGCGAAGGAGGATCGCCGTGGCCTCTCGTAGCCGCAGGTGGGTGAAAGTGATCTTCCTCGCTCTGATTTGGGCTGGTTCACTGGCGATTTGCGGTCTAGTGCTCTGGCACCTGTTGCGGATCCTAATCACCACATGAGAGAATTCGTGGAGGGTGTCGAGCTGCTCCTTCGCGGAAGTCGCTCGATGATCACATGCAGCCGCAATCGCCTCAAGTCGTAGGTTATCCGCCCGGATGGTAGCACCACTGAAAGGAAGAGGCTGATACACGCCCTGCCCGATCGAGAGGTTCCTGGTTTTCCTCGTAAGTTGGAGCGTCTCGCGGCCGAAGAGCGCCGCCGCGCCATCGCCGCCGGAGGCCTCGGTGTCGCGGAAGCTCTTGGCGAGTTGCCAGTCGGTATCCGGCAACTCGTGGAGCAAGCGGAAACCAAAGCCACCGGCACGAGCGCTCGAGCAGCTCGCGCCGCGGCATCGGCCCCACGGCCGCCGGAGCCCTGATGCTGCCTGGAGTCGTGAGGGCCGAGGAATTTCCCGTGGTTTACGCTACTGGCTTGGCCTAGCTTGGCACGGGCGCGTGAACGTGGCAACATCTACGGTGGAGCTCAAACCCCCGCCCGCGCCGGCGACGCCGATGAGCGAGTGATGACCGACCGCCGATCCAGCGACCTCTCATTCCGCGACTGCGCCCTGGCCGAGGCGACGCGCTACGGCTCGGATCCGTGGGTCTTCCTGCGCGAGCTGCTGCAGAACGCCCGCGACGCCGGCGCCGGCCGGGTCGAGATCACGGTTGCCGCCGGCGCCGACGGCGAGTCGATCACCTGCCGCGACGACGGCTGCGGGATGAGCGCGGGCCACGCCGAGCGCTACCTCTTCTCCCTCTACGCCTCCAGCAAGGAGGACGACGAGCGCCAGGTGGGCCAGTTCGGCGTCGGCTTCTGGTCGGTGCTGCGCTTCCGGCCGCGGCGCATCGTGATCCGCTCGCGCCCGCGGCACGGGGGCGGCTGGCAGGTGGAGCTCGAGCGGCGCCTCGAGAGCGCCGCCTTCGCGCCTTGCGCGATGGAGCCCGGTACCGAGATCGTGCTGGAGCGTCTCTCGACCGACGGCGAGGCTTCCCGCGAAGACCTGGCGCGCGAGGTGTACGCGGCCGTCTACCGCTACGGGCGTTTCGCCACCCGCTACGAGAAGCCCGACTGGCCCTCCCTGAAACGCCGCCGGGAGCGGCCGCTGGCGATCACCGTCGACGGCCGTCCCGTCCATACCGAGATGACGTTGCCGGCGCCGGCGTCGGTCTTTCGGCGGCGGGGGCTGCGCGGCGTGGTGGGGCTCGGCACCGAGCCGCAGGTCGAGCTCTTCGCCAACGGCCTGTTCGTGCGCCGGGCCACGTCGCTCGACGAGCTGGTCGACGCCGATCCCCTCCGCGGGGAGCAGGGCTCCGGCGACGGCGACGAGGGGCTCGACCTGCCGGCCAGCGTGGCGCCCCGGATCGTACTCGACTCGCGCGAGCTCGAGGTGCTGCTGGCGCGTAGCGACGTGCGCCAGACGCGCCACCTGCGGCGCCTGGTCCTGACCGCCGAGCGCGAGCTGGCGCGGCTGATCGAGCGCCAGCTCCGCGCCCTGCGCCCGCCGTCCGCCTTCGCGGCGGTGCGCACCCGACTCGCCGAGCTGGCTCAGCGGTGGCGCGCGGCTTTCCGGCCGGCGCTGCCGGCACGGGTCCTGCTCGCGGCGCTGGCGGGCGGAGTGGTGGCGGGCACGGTGGTGGGCTGGGCCGCCCTCGGCGGATCCGGGGCGATGGCGCCCGTAGCGTCCGTGCAGGGCGAGGTGGCGCTCGAGCGTTACGCCGACCTCGGCGCGCGTTATCGGGGACCGCGACTCGACTCGATGGTGGGGCAGGCACCGCGGCTGGCCCTGATCTACGAACCGAGGGACCGGGTTCTCTTCCTGAAGGCCTTGACGATCGACGATCCCGCGAACTGGCCGGAAGGCAGCGCCCCCCAACTCTCCCCTTGGGGAGACTACGCCGGCACGCGATGCCGCGATCCGCAGGCATGCGTCACCGTGCGCCTGATGACGGAGTCGGGGCCGCTGCGGTTGCCGGTGCCCACCGGCCATCGGCTCGATCCCGAATCGCTGCGGCTCAACGGCAATCACCATCCTGTCGTGCGCTCCCTCCAGGGCGAGCCGCTGCTGCTCGACGCCCACCAAGGGGATACCGTCGAGTACCAGACGGGTCCTGCTCCGGAGCCAAGCCCGACACACGGAGGCGGCCTGCGACGCGACGTTCCGTTGGGGTTGGAGGAGGTCGCGGACCGTCTTCGGGAATTGCCGCTCGACGCCCGAGTGAAGGAGGCGGTCGCCGCGGTGGCCGACAGGGTGCGCTATTCGCGAACCGAAGCCGCGCAGGCGGACTACGAGGCCGCGCGCGCCAGGGGCCTCGATCCCCTGGTGGCCGCCCTCGAGATCGGGAAAGGGGACTGCGACGTGCAGAACGGCCTCGTCGTTGCCCTGCTTCGAACAACAGGCGTCGTAGCCCGCCTCGCGGTCGGCTACGTGGGCCGCAACGGCACGGTCGTCCCTGGCTTGCACGCGTGGGTGGAGTACCTGGACGACGACCGGAGGTGGCGGATCGCCGACGCCAGCACCCGGTCGCCGCCCGCCCCGATGCCACCACCGGCCGTGGCCGCCGGACCGCCGGCCGCCGGCGAGATGGCGCCCGCGGTCGGCGGCATCGGCTTGTTCGTTCCCGTGGAAGTCCCGGCCCCGCCGTCTTTGGGCGCGCCGGCGGCGCTCGTCGCCCTGGCGACTGCCGTCCTGGTGCTCGGCGTCTGGCTGCGGCACTCGAGGCCATGGGACGGCTGGCTGGACTGGAAGAGGAACGTCCCGGCAACGCCTCCGCACGCCGAGACCGACCTCGCCGCGCTGCTGGGCGGGGCACTGCGCCATCCGGGCCTGGCACGCTTGCCGGCGCTCCTCCATGGACGCTTCGTGCCCCTGGTCCGTCCCGGCGGCGCCGTCTCGCTCCACCAGGCGAAGCGGCGGGCGGCGGCGAGCCGGCTCTTCGCGTCGGCCGGCGGCGGGCGTGTGGCGCGGGAGGCCGCGGCCCGCGGCCGCTGCGTGATCGACGCCTCCACGCCCGAGGGGAGGGTCACGAGCCTGGGGCTCGCCGCCACCGACCTCGACGCCTGGGAGAGATTGCTCGAGAGCAGCACGCGGCCGCCCCTCGCCGGCCGGGTCAACCGCTGCCTGGAAGCCGCGGGAGAGAGCTGGCGCGTGGCGCTGGCGCCGCTCGACGCGCCGGCCGCGGTGGTCGACCTCGCCCGCCTGGGGCTCGGCCACCGCCAGGTCCTGCTCGATCCGCGCCGCGCCGGCCTCGCCGGCGCGGCGCTCGAGCAGCCCTCCGCGGAGGACGTTTTCCGCCTCCTCGACGCTGCCGCGGCGCACCTCGGCCTCGCCGCCGCGGACCGCGCCCGCGTGCTCGCCGAGCCGGCGCGGCAGGCGCTGCTGGAGAGGTTCGGCCGATGAAGGACGTGCGCCGATGAAAGACGTACGGCTGTCGATCGACTTCGGCGCCGCCCTCGCCAAGCTGGCGCCGGCCCAGCTCCAGGGCACCTGGCAGCTCCCGGCCGAGCTGGCGCGGCTGGCGATCGCCGCCGGGGCGAGCGAGGTCGACCTCGGGATCCGCAAGGCCTGCCTCGAGCTCGCCGCCGCCGGCGCGCGTCTCGACCTGGTGGTGGTCCGCGACCTCGGCACCGTGCTCGACGCCGCGGCGCCGGCCGCCAGCCGCCATCGCGCCCTGATGAGCCTCGACGAGCGCGGCGCGCTGGCGCTCGCCGCTCTGGCGACGCTGCCGTGGCGGCGCCTGCTGCTGGAGAGCGGCGGGCCGCAAGGCTGGACGCTCGCCGCCGCGGCCGGCGGCCGCCCGCGCCTGCGCCACGGCTGCGGCGCTCCCGGCCTCGCCGTCTCGCTCACCGGGCTGCGGCTCGACGCGGCGGCGGCGACGCGGTGGCTCGAGCGCAACGGCCGCTTCGCACCGGTGCCGATCCGGATCGCCGGCCGCCCCATCGCCCGCGGCTTCCGGCGGCCGCTGATCCGCACCCGCGTACACGAGCCGCTGCCGGCCGTGCTGGCCCTCGCAGCCCACGGCGAGACGCCGCGGCTGTGGCTGCTCGAGCACGGCATCATCTCGACCCGCGCCACGGTGCCGGGCTATCCCGCCTTCGAGGCGGCGGTCGAGATGGCGGGCGTGGCGCCGCCGGGAGCGTCGCCGGCGGCGATGCGCGAGGCGATCCAGCCCTTTCTCGAGGCGCTGATCGCGGAGGCGGTGGATCTCGTCGCCGGGCTCGCGCGGCGCGCCGAGCTCCTGCGACCCGACGCCCGTGAGCGCGCCGCCCGCCTGCTGCTCGAGGCGGCGCGCCGCGACCGCTTCCGCCGCCTGCTCGCGGCCATCCCGGTCTTTCCCACGCTCACCGGCGGCGAGCGCCGCTGGGCGTCGATCGCCGACCTCGAGGCGCTGAGCCGCGACGGCGGCCGCCGTGGCGACGGCCGGCCGCTCGCCGCCCTCGCCGCCGATCAGGACCCGCGGCTCTACGTCACCGGGCCGCGTCCGCTGCTCCTCCTCGGCCACGCCGAGCGCGCGCTCCTCGGCGAGATCCTCGGCGTCGCCTTCACGACGCCGCCGGCCCGTCCGCGGCCGCGCCGCTCCCTGCGCCGGCTGGCCGGCGCCGTGCTCGGCCGGCTAGCCTACGCTTGGCAGCGCCTGCGCCGGGGCGTGGTCGGCGAGGCGGCGCTGGCGGCCGGCGAGCGGACCTTCCTCGACGCCGTGCGCCAAGCCGGCGCCGCGCCCTGGCCGCGGGCGGTGGACTTCTGCGCCGGCGGCAGCCGCATCCACCTCACCGGCGATGGCCGGCTCCTGCTGCCGCGCGCCCACCCTACCGTCGAGGCCGCGGTGCAGGCGGTGGCCCACGACCCGAGCTGGCTCTACCCGGCGCTGGTCGCCCTGCTCGGCGGCCGCGAGCTCCCGGCAGAGGCCGTGCGCGAGGCCTGGCAGGGGGCGCGAGGGCCACATGGGGCGACACCTGCCGCGTCCCCATGACGGGGGCAGCCGTCCCCCCGTTGACGTTCCTCCTGAGTCTGCTGCAAGAACCGGGGGCAGGCCGGCGGGCGGAATAGACGGGTCGGAATCGACGTTCCAAGAGCAGGCGCCGAGCCACGAGGCCGTGGCCGTCGGCCGCCGATGCCGAGGTCGACGGGATTGTCGCGGCTCCATCGCGCGAGGAAACTCCACGGATTACCGCGTCTGAAGGCGGTCGTTTTCGGCGCAACGTTGCTCGACCGCGGTCGAGCGCCGTTCGTCCCGTCAAACCCGCTCATTCCGGGATTGAAGGCGACGGAATCGCGCGAGAGGCTCTCCGACCGCCGTCCGGAGACACTTCCACGGTCGCACGCGCTTCTCCGGCGTCTGACGAGCTCTTGTCCCCCTCCCCTCCCCTTCAGCGGCCAATCGAGGGCGTCTGGCGACGTCGACCCGGCTCAGGATGCGGACGACGTCGATTCTCGGCGTCCACCTCCGCTTCGTCCGCCGTTGAAGGCGGCATCCCCCGTGCAACTCCGTCTAATACGCGTCAGGAGTTGCGCCACCGGCCGGCCGGTCCGGGAGCTCCCCGCGGAGCCGGTCCGCGAGGCCTGGCAACGCTGAAGGCCCTTTCCCGCGAGATGACCCGCGAGATGATAGGGTCCCGTGCATGGCGCGAGTCGGACTGATCTTCGGCGGCCGCAGCGTGGAGCACAAGGTCTCGGTGAGCTCGGCCCTTACCGTGGCCGCGGCCCTCGAGGAAGCGGGCCACGAGGTCGTGCCCCTCGGCGTCGCGGCCGACGGCTGCTGGCTCGAGCCGGCGGCGGCGGCGCGCGCTCTCGCCGGCGAGGTCGACGCCCTGGCGCCGCTCGGCCGACGCGTCGCCGGCACCCTGCGCGTGCTCGTGGAGGCGGCGGTCGACGTGCTCTTCCCGATCGTCCACGGCACCTGGGGCGAGGACGGCAGCCTGCAGGGCCTGTGCGAGATGTTCGACGTGGCCTACGCCGGCGCCGGAGTGACCGCGAGCGCGCTGGCCATGGACAAGGCCTTCGCCAAGCAGTTGCTGGCCGCCCGCGCCCTGCCGGTGGTGGACTACGAGGTCGTCGGCAAGGGCGAGCTCGAGCGCGCGCCGGCGGCGGTGCTCGCGCGCCTCGGCCGCTTCACGCCGCCGATCTTCGTCAAGCCCAGCGTCGGCGGCTCGAGCGTGGGGGTGAGCCGGGTGCCGAGCCTGGCCTGCCTCGAGACCGCGGTACGCCTCGCCCTGCGCTTCGACGACCGGGTGGTGGTCGAGCGCGGCATCGCCGGCCGCGAGCTCGAGTGCGCGGTGCTCGGCCACCATACCCTCGAGGCCTCGGCGATCGGCGAGATCGTGCCTGGCCGCGAGTTCTACGATTACGCCGACAAGTACCTCGCCGACGAAGCCCGCCTGATCGCCCCGGCCGAGCTCCCCGAGGAGCTCGCGCGGCGCCTGCGGGAGCTCGCCGTCGACGCCTTCGCCGCCCTCGGCGGCTGGGGCATGGCGCGGGTCGACTTTCTGCTCGAAGGGGACGACCTCGTCTGGATCAACGAAATCAACACGCTGCCCGGCTTCACCCGCATCTCGATGTATCCACGGCTCTGGGAGCTTTCCGGCGTGCCCCTGCCGGCGCTCGTCGACCGCCTCGTGGCGATCGCCCGCGAGCGCCACGGCGAGCGCCGGCGGCTCGACGACGGCATCAAGGAGTGGATCGCCGAGATCAGCGGGGAATAGAAGACCGCCGTCGCGGCGTTTGAAGGAGACCAGGTATGAAGCTCAGATCGCTCGCCGTCGCCCGCGTGGGCCTGACCGCCGCCGCGGCGCTCGCCGTCGCGGCGCTCGCCGCCTGCGGCCGCGACCAGGCGCCGCCGCCCCCGGAGACCGCGGCCGTCGAGATCGAGAAGATCCACGTCCGCACTCCCGACGACGGCCAGATCCTCGTGACCTTTCGGCTGACCGCCGACGACGTCACCGTCCTCTTCGACGATCAGGGCCGCCAGCGCCTGCTGCGCGGCCGCCGCGACGGCGACGCCAAGCAGCGCCGCTACCACGAGCGCGGTGCCGGTGCCGTGGCACTGGCGCGGCCCAACCCCGAGGCGAGGACCCTGACCGTGCGCCGGCCTGGGGGCGAGCTGCGCTGGCGGGTCCGCTTCGGCAAGCACCGGATCCTGGTGGCGGACCATCCCGAGCTGCCCGCCTTCGAGCTGCGCCAGCCGAACGACGAGACCGTCCGCGTGCGCTACGAGGGAGGGGCCGAGCTGGGGCGCGTCGTCTTCGGCCGCGGCGACCCGATCATCCAGGTGCGCGGCCCCGGCGGCGAGGTCCTCTTCCGTGCCCGCGGCGAGCGCCGCTCCGAGCTCTACGGCGTCCTCCTGGTGCCCGATCTCGATCCCGTCGAGCGTTACGTCCTGATGGCCGAGCTGCTGCTGCGCGAGGAGTAGCCCGCGGGCGAAAGGAGAATGGAGATGAGCACCCCCGAGCCGCAGGACGGCGGCATCCTGGGCATCCACCACGTGACGGCGATCGCCGCGGACCCGCGGACCAACGTCGGCTTCTACACCGACGTCGTGGGCCAGCGCATGGTCAAGAAGACGGTGAATTTCGACGACCCCGGCAGCTACCACCTCTACTACGGCGACGAGCTCGGGCACCCGGGGTCGATCATGACCTTCTTCGCGTGGCCGGGGGCGCCGCGCGGCGAGCGCGGCCTCGGCCAGGTCACGGTCACCGCGTACGCGGTGCCGGCGGGCTCTCTGGGCTTCTGGGAAGAGCGTCTGGGCGCGGCGGCCCGCGGCCGCTCACTGCGCTTCGGCGACGAGGTGCTCACCGTCTCCGACCCCGACGGCCTCGAGCTCGAGCTCGTGGAGGTGGACGACGCCGGCGCGCGTCCCTGGTGGCCGGGGGGTCCGGTGGCGGCGGAGCACGCCGTGCGCAACTTCGCCGGCGTCACGCTGACGGTGCGCGACCTCGAGCCCACGGCGCGCCTGCTCGACGACATGGGCCTGCGGCGCGCCGGCGAGGCGGGCAGCCGGGTGCGCTTCGTCGCCGGCGCGGGCGCCGACGCCGCCGGCGTCGACGTGGTGGAGCATCCCACCGGCGCGCGCGGCCGTCAGGCCGCGGGCATCGTCCACCACGTCGCCTGGCGGGTCAGCGACGACGCGGCGCAGCTCGCCTGGCGCGAGCGGCTGCTGGAGCGGGGCCTCGCCGTGACCGAGGTCCGCGACCGCCGGTACTTCCGCTCGATCTACTTCCGCGAGCCGGGCGGCGTGCTTTTCGAGATCGCCACCGATCCGCCGGGCTTCACCCGCGACGAGACGCCGGAAGCGCTGGGCACGTCGCTCAAGCTGCCGCCGTGGCTGGAGAAGGAGCGGGCGCGCATCGAGGGTGCTCTGCCGCCGCTGGATTTGCCGTCATCGCCAGATCCGACATGCGGGCGAACCGTCCGCTCGTAGATACCTGGCCGCGACGATACCCGACGCAGAGAAGATTCTGTCCGCGGATCCGGTCTGGGACAAGGCGACCCGTCAGGCGCGGCGGCTCCAGTCGGCGGTCCGCTGCGCGCTCGGGAGCTCCTGCTGCGCGCCCGGGGCCTTGCTGCCCGGGAACCTCTCCACGTAGCCGCGCCCGAGGTGCGCCTTCTTGAACGCATCCAGACCGTCGCGGCGGACGAGCACGTCCACGTCGGTCGTCGTCCGCTGGTAGCCGTAGGCGTTGAGAGTCAGAGCGCCGACGATGGCGTAGGGGATCTCCAGCTCCGTCAGCCGGTCGACCGGACGCTCCAGCGCCGCATGGATGTTCGACGTGCTCACGAAGAACCTCGCCGCTTCACGGGCGCCACGGACGAACCGCTCCTCCACCTGCGGATGGAGCTGCCGGCCGGCCAGGGATGGAGAGTCTTGCACGGCGCACCTCGTGACTGATTCTATGCTCTTCGGCCGATCGGAATTGCCTCACGAAGGCTTCTGAGCTCGCCGCCAGCGCCACCGAGAGCAGCAAGGCCGCGACGACGCCGATTCCTGCCGTGCACCGCGGACTGGCCGGGCAACCCGGTCAATCCTCGGCTTGAAAGAGCTTTAGGCGACCCTCAGGACAGCGGCCGGGCAACGAGACGCTTGAAGCCCAGGGCCACCACCGCGTAGGCGCGCAGCTTCAAGACGCCGCCCTGGCGCCTGGCGAGGGCTTCCCGGTAAGCCACGAGCTGTGCCTCGGACTGATCGAGGGCGTCCTTGACCTTCTCCATCGCCATCAGCTCCGCCCGCGGCGCCTTCTTCACCTCCTCGCCGCTCATGCCGAGCTCCTTCAAGGACAATCTCTTGAATTCGAACAGGAGGTCCCAAAGGCTCGACGCCCGCGCGTCGGGGCGCCGCACCAAGCAGAGATCGGCGTAGCGCTGTTCCAATTCAGGCTCGGAGAAGGTGATGTAGCTGGCCGCGTTCCAGAGCAGGGTCAGGAAAAGGGTCTTCACCGTCAGCTCGTTCGCCCAGGTCGCGTCGCGATTGGAGAAGCTCGGGAAAAGGGTCCCTTCAATGAAGTCGAGGAAGGGCTCGATCGCCTTGCCCTCCATCAGGTCCAATGCCGGTTCCATGGCGGCGGTGCGGTCGGCGCCCAGCGGCAGGAGCAGACGGGCGATGCGCTCGATGTAGAGACCACGGACCACCTCGTTGGGAGTCGCCAGGAGCCAGGTGCGCCGCGAGGTCTTTCCGGCCAGCGTCACCATGCCGAAGTAGTAGAGGTAGGCCCCGATAGAGCTCATGTCCTGAGCCGAAGGATCGAGCAAGTCGGCCAGGCTGAAGCGATCGCGGAGCTGCGTTACTTCAAGCGGCTTTCCTTTGCGGATCATGTCGACCACCGCGTCCCTGCCCGCGGCGAACTTCGCGAGATAGTCGAGCTTGCCCTCGTCGGCAGCCAGATTGGCATCGAGCATCTGCTCCGGATAGGCATCGTAACGCTCGAGGCGGGTGAGGAAATAGAGCACCAGAGTCGGGTTGTAGACTGCCGTGACCGTCTCGACCTCCGCCGTCGGCGTGAAGCGGTAGCCGTTGTACCAATCGCGCAACATGGCGCACGCCTCGTCGACCGTCCAGGGCGGTGCCGTCGTCCCGCTGCCGGAAGCCGTCGCCATCCGCTCGTCGTGGAGCCGTTCGAGGAGATCTCGAACGTCCTCGTCGGTGAAGCCGCAGAGCGTATTGAGCTCCGGGGTGAGATAGACGTTGTCGGCGACGTTCATGCCGCTGGTGACGTCGGACATCACCATGGGCGAGACGCCGGTGATGAAGAGGCGATCGAGCCCGGCGCCCGCCATGAGGCCCTTGACCCACTTGAAGAGATACTTGAAGGGACCGTCACTGTGGACCAGGTCCTTGTAGGTCTCCTCGTCGCTGGCGAGGACCTCGTTGGCGAAATTGTCGTACTCGTCGATCAGCAGGTAGAGCCGGTAGGGCGTCTCGCGGATCACGGAGAGCAGCCGCTCGAGGTTGTGGAAGGGATCCTCTCGAAGCTCGACGATCTCCGGCAGATGCTCACGGTAGTCTCTCTGGAAGACCTCGAAAATCGTGTTCAGATAGCCGTTGATCTCGTTGCCGATCCGCTCGTGGTGCGAGCCGACGTTGGCATTGACGCCCCATGGCGGCGGGTCCGGATTGATCTTGGAGAAGTCCCAGCGCAAAATGAAGTAGCGATGGGCGAGCGGGGTGGGGCCTTGTCCCATCGCCAGGCCGCCGAAGAGGCTCTCGTGCTCCGCGGCCGTGCGCAGGTCGTAGTAGTTGGCCAGGACGCTCAGCCACAGGGACTTGCCGAAGCGCCGCGGACGCAGGAAGAGCAGTGCTTTGCCGAGCTCTTCGAGCGTCCGGATGCGGTCGGTGCGGTCGACGTAGAGCTGGCCCTCGGTGCGGAGACTGTAGAAGTCGGCGACGCCGTAGGGGAGCTTCATGGTCCTCTTGTCTACCACAGAGGGCAAGGCCGTCGCCATCCCGTCGGAGCCGCCGAGGTCCTGGCTTCGCTGTGAAGCGCTCGATCTAGTCGGGACGGTAGGAGCTGAGCTACCCCTTCAGCCAGGTCCGCCCCGCCCCGCGGACCGTGGCGCCGTCGCCCTCCGCCGATTCAAAGTAGGGCCTGTTCCTCTGCCCTCTCTCTTTGGCGGCTCCGGATCCCCGGGTAGGGATGATGGGACGAGCGAAGGAGGCTCTGATGGCGAACCAGATCGTACCTGGCAAGACCGTCCGCACCGGATGGTCCTCGTTGCTGACCCGACTGGCCCTGGCGGCGCTGCTCTTCGAGACGGTGACCGGGCTGGTGATCACCCTGGCGCCGTTCCACGGCGCCGTGCAGTGGAACGTGCTGCTGCACACCGCGGTAGGGCTGCTGATCCTGGTGCCGCTCACCTGGTACCTGGTGGCCCACTGGCGCGACTACAAGAGCTACAAGTTTTCCGACGAGGTGCTGCTGGGCTACGTCGCCGCGGCCGCGGTGCTGGTGTGCGCGCTCTCCGGGCTCGTCGTCACCTGGCAGGGGCTCTTCGGCGTCCGCATGTCGCCGGCCTGGCGCAACGTCCACCTCTACTCGACGCTGGCGGCGCTCGCCACCGCCCTGCCGCACGTGGTGCTGGTCTACGTCCGGCGGCGCAAGAAAGAGAGCGCGCCGGCCGTGCGCCGGGCCGTCTGGGCCTCGCTCGGCGCCACCGTTGCCGGCGGCGTGGCGATCGCCGCCCTGGCTTACGCCTACGCCGGGCCGACCTACGTCAACGAGCTCCCCGCGGACTACCACTTCGCCTACGGCGAGGACCGTCCGTTCGCGCCGAGCCTTGCCGTGACCACCACCGGCGGCGCCTTCGACGCCGAGTCCCTGGCCGGCTCGCGCACCTGCGGCACCGGCGGCTGCCACCAGCAGATTCTCGAGGAATGGCTCCCCAGCGCCCACCGCTACGCCGCCATGGACCCGCTCTTCCAGAAGGTCCAGAGCGTGATGGCGGAGCAGAACGGGCCCGAGTCGACCCGCTACTGCGGCGGCTGTCACGATCCGATCTCGCTCTTCTCCGGCACCAAGAACGTCTTCACGGAGGAGCTGACGGGTCTGCACGGCTACCAGGAAGGGGTCTCCTGCCTGGTCTGCCACGGCGTCCGCGAGACCGATATCCAGGGCAACGCCAACTACGTGATGACCCAGCCCTCCTCCTATCTCTGGCAATGGCACGAGCACGGCGCGGGCAAGCTGGCGAGCGACTTCCTGATCCGCACCTATCCCGACGAGCACAACAAGCTCAGCAAGCGGATGTTCAAGGCCCCCGAGTACTGCGCCGCCTGCCACAAGCAGTTCATCGACCAGGAGGTCAACCGCGTGGGCTGGGTGCAGCTCCAGAACCAGTACGACAACTGGAAGGCCAGCCATTGGTTCACGGAAGGCGATCCCACCAAGACCATCGAGTGCCGGGAGTGCCACATGCCGCTCGTCGATTCCACCGACCCGGCGCGCGGCGACGCCACCGACTACAATCGCGGCCCCGGCGACGGCCGCCACCGCAGCCACCGCTTCATCGCCGCCAACAGCATGGTGCCCAAGATGCTCGAGCTCGAGGGCTGGGAGGAGCAGCTCGCCCTCACCGAGGAGTGGCTGCAGGGGGAATTCGAGATCCCCGAGATCGCCGACAAGTGGCGCGACGGCCCAGTCGTGAACCTGGCCCTCGAGGTGCCGCAGACCGTCGAGCCCGGCGGCACGCTGCCGGTGCGGGTGGTGATGACCGCCAACAAGGTGGGCCACGACTTCCCCACCGGCCCCCTCGACATCATCCAGAGCTGGGTGGAGATCCACGTCTACGACCCGGCCGGCAACGAGATCTTCGCCTCGGGCACTCGCGACGCCAAGCACTTCATCGAGCCGGGCAGCTTCCTCTTCAAGGCCGAGCCCGTGGACCAGTACGGCAACCTGATCGACCGCCACAACCTGTGGGAGATGGTGGGGGTGCGCTACCGCCGCGCCCTCTTCCCCGGCTATTCCGACACCGTGGAGTACCTCGTCGACTGTCCGACGACCCTGGCCAAGGGCACGCCGCGGGACCTGGCCCGGCTGGGCAAGGAAACGCAGGACTTCTCGATCCCCGCCCAGGAGGGGGTCGACGAATACCGGGTGGTCGCCACGCTGCTCTACCGCAAGGTCGACCAGTTCCTGATCAACTTCCTGCTCGGCGAGGACTCGGGGCTCACCGCGCCGGTGGTCGAGATGACGCGGACCGAGGCGACCGTCAAGGCGGCCGTGCGCCAGGCGAGCCTGGCCGCGGCGCCTACCAGGGCGGGAGGCTGACGGACGATGGGCAACGACCTGCGCCCCGCCCGCCGACGCCTCACCCGCCGCCAGCGGCTGCGCCTGGTCGTCGCCGTGCTGGCCGCCGTGGCGCTCGTGGCGGCGGCGGCCGGCGTGGTGATCTACCTCCGGACCCGGCCCGAGGTGCGGCGGCCCGGCGAGGCCCTCGACGACGTCACCGCGAAGCTCTCGCGCGACCTGCCGGCGGACGCGCCCGCGCCCCGCTTCACCGACGTCACCGCGGCGGCGGGGCTCGACGGCTTCGTGACCTTCACCGGCGCGCGCTCGTCGCAGCTTCCCGAGGACATGGGCGCCGGCCTCGCCTGGGGCGACTACGACAACGACGGCGACGACGACATCTTCCTGGTCGCCGCCGGCGGCGCCCTGACCCTACCGCGGTCGCAGTGGGCGCCGTCGGAGCTCTACGAGAACCGCGGCGACGGGACGTTCCTCAAGGTCGCGGGCTTCCCGGAGATCCGCGTCGCCGGGATGGCCGCGTCGTGGGGCGACTACGACGGCGACGGCTGGCTCGACCTGGTGGTGACCGGCTACCGCAGCCTCCTCCTCTTCCACAACCGTGAAGGCGCGCTCGAACGCGACGAGCGCTTCGTCGCGCCCGACGGCTACTGGGCCGGCGCCGCCTGGGGCGACTTCGACAACGACCTCGACCTCGACCTCTACGTGTGCGGCTACGTGCAGTACGTGGAGGACGCCGGCGACCGGCGCAGCCTCTCCCAGCAATACGGCGCCGCCGTGCCCTACACCCTCAACCCCGCCTCCTTCGAGCCCGAGCGCAACCTGCTCTTCGAGAACGACGGCACGGGCGCGTTCACCGAGGTGGCCCTGCTCTACGGCGTGCAGAACCCGCAGGGCCGCAGCCTCTCGGCCCTCTGGCACGACTTCGACGACGACGGCCGCCTCGACCTCTACGTGGCCAACGACATCTCCGACAACGCCTTCTTCCTGAACCGCGGCGACACCTTCGAGGACGCCGGCCTGCAAGCCTGGGTGGCCGACTACCGCGGCGCCATGGGGCTGGCCGCCGGCGACTGGAACCGCGACGGCGACGACGACCTCTTCATCACCCACTGGCTCGCCCAGGAGAACGCCCTTTACGACTCACGCCTCGCCGACCTGCGCCGCGCCGTGCCCGCCGGCGCCCCGGTGCGCCTCTCCTTCACCGACCAGGCGGTGCCCCTGGGGCTCGGCCAGATCGCGCTCCAATTCGTGGGCTGGGGCACCGAGTTCGCCGACTTCGACAGCGACGGCTGGCTCGACCTGGTGGTCGCCAACGGCAGCACCCTGGAGGACGACCGGCAGCCCAGGGGCCTCAAGCCGCAGCCGGCGATGCTGCTGTGGAACCGGCGCGGCGAGTACTTCCACGACCTTGCGCCGCTCGCCGAGGTCTTTGCCGCGCCCCACGTGGGCCGCGGCCTGGCGGTGGCCGACTACGACGGCGACGGCGACCTCGACGTGGCCGTCTACCACCTCTACGAAGGCGTCAAGCTGCTGCGCAACGACATGGAGCAGGGCCGCTGGCTCGCGGTGCGGCTGCGCGACGCGCGGCGCGGCCCGGGCGAGGGCGCCGTCCTCGTCGCCACCCTGGACGATGGCGTCGAGCTGCGGCGTTCAGTCGGCGGCGCGTCCTACCTGTCGCAGAGCAGCGGCACGGTGCATTTCGGTCTGGGGACCGCCGAGCACGTCTCGCGTCTCGAGGTGCGGTGGCTCGGCGGCGAGTCGCAGGTCTTCGCGGACCTCGCAGCCGGCGCCGTGTGGGAGCTCACCGAGGGCGACCCTGAGCCGCGCCGGATCTCCGCCAGGGTTACAGCGCCCGCCCTCGCGACGCTCGACGAGCGCCGGCGCCTGATGGAGTTCTGGTCGACGCAAAGGGCCGCCATGGACGCCATGAAGGTCGACGGCGACGTCGGCCGCGCCGCCGAGCTCTTCCGTCGCGCCCTGGCCCTGAACCCCGAGCACGAGGACTCGCGCTACTACCTGGCCAACTGCCTGGCGGAGCTCGGCCGGCCCGACGAGGCCCTGGCCGAGCTCGATCGTCTGCGCCGCGCCAACCCGCTGAGCCACCGCGGCCACAAGCAATGGGGCGTGCTGCGCGCCCTGACCGCCACCTCGCGGGCGGAGCTCGACGCCGCCGAGGCCGCGCTCGAGCGCGCCCACGAAGTCAACAAGGAGGAGACCGGCTCGCTCCTGGCGTTGGGCGAGATCGCGCTGCTCGAGGGCGAGGACGCGCTCGCCGACCAGCGTTTCGAGTGGGCCTGCCGCACCAACCCGCGGGCGGCCGGCGGTTTCTTCCTGCGCGGCTACCTGGCCTGGAAACGGGGGGACGACGGTGCCGCCGCGGACCTGCTCAGGGCCGCGCGCCAGGCCCTCGGCGAGGACTGGAAGCCCGCGGGAGCGGTCGCCGAGGGCGACGTGGCCCGGCGCATGCACACCGAGCCGTCGCCCCTGGCGCGCTTCTGGGAGCGGTGGGACGGCCAACCGGAGCCCGCTGACGCCTTCCGCGAGCTCGACGCCTATCTCGGTACTGGGAGCGCAGGCGTCCCGGCTGCACCCGGGAAGACGAGGACACCGCCGTTTCGACCACCCCGCGGATTTCGGGAGTAGGGGTACGTCGCTTGTACCCCTACTCTGCGAAGTGCAGGAGTAGGTGTACATCGCTTGTACCCCTACTCAGCGAAGTGCGGAAGTAGGTGTACTTCGCTTGTACCCCTACTCTGCGAAGTGCGGGAGTAGGGGGTACGTCGCTTGTACCCCTACCCCGCGAAGTGCAGGAGTACATCGCTTGCCCTCCTGCTCTGCAAATTCGCGCCTGACCGCTTCAGAGCTTGTCCCGGTTAGATCGTCGTCCGCAGAGTGGCGGTACAAGGCTTGCCCCCCTATTATGCAAACTCGCGAAGTAGGTGTACAAGGCTTGTCCCCCTACTATGCAAACTCGCGAAGTAGGTGTCCAAGGCTTGTCCCCCTACTTTGCAGACTCGCGAACCGAACCTTAGCAGCGCGAACCTCAGCGACGCAGACCTCAAGTTGGCAGCCCTCACGGACGCGAACCTGATTCGGACAAACCTGATCGGGGCGAACCTACACGGTGTAGGTCTCAGCGACGCGGACCTGAGCGGCGCGGATCTCCACGAAGTAAAGAACCTTCTGCAGCTGCAGATCGACGCCGCCCGAGGTGATGCCTGGACCAGGCTTCCTCCGCACCTAAAACGTCCAGCCCACTGGCTCAAAAAGCTATGATCCAGATGCCCCATGATCAGCCCGCATAGGCACAGGATCGCCTCGCCACGATCGAGGAGGAGGAGTGCCAACGAAGCGCATCTCAAGATTCTAAGGCAGGGTGTCGAGGCCTGGAACGTCTGGCGGGAGAACGACGGTCTGAAGCTGTTCCACAAGGCCAAGAAGTCCGACCGAACCTGATTCGGCGCACCGCGGCCGGCGCCAGCACCTGGCCACGGGCGGCTCAATCGAGTCGGGAGAGAAGATTCTCGCGCACCCGATCGGCAGCCTCGACCACATCGTATTCGGTATCTGTCGCAACCAAATTCGGGACATCCGCCAAGAAATCGACATCCCGGATCTTCTCCGCGAGGTTCCCCTCGAATTCTACCCGTGAGATCCGCCGGCCTTCTCTCTCGAGATAGCGGATGAAACCCTCTACCACCCGTTCCGGATCAATCTTCTCTCCCGTCAGGGCAGTAGCGAGATCGAAGAGGTCACGCCCCTTCTTTCGCTGGTACAGAGCCCGGAGCTTGGTCGCGAGGAGCTCCTCGAGCTCGTAGGTGGTGACGGCCGCGCTACCTGTGAACCACCGCGACTCCACTGTCAGATTCCTGGCGGTCAATCCAAAGACGGATTCGTGTTCCCGCGTGTTGATTTCGAGCTTGAGCCGCCGCTGGTTCGTGGCGTTGCGGCCGAGCGCGATCCGGTAGATCAGCTTCACGCTCGCGAACGTATGCTTCCACGAGGGAGGACCGAGCCATGAGTCGAGCACCTCGCGCATGGCTTTGAGGGTCGGCCCGATGGGCTCGGCCCGAAGCTGCACGAGGTCGACATCTTCGGAGTACCGATAGGCCGGCCCCAAGTAGAGCTTCGCCAGAGCGGTTCCGCCTCGAAAGGCCAGCGCCTCCCGGATCTCGGGTTGGCCGTAGAGCTCGACCAACACTCGCGAGATGATCAGGTCCTGCTCTACCTGATCGTCCGAGGGCCAGGGCGCGTGTTCTCGCCACTCGGTGACGTAGGCCGGGGGTATCAAACGTCTGGCTCCACGTCCACGTTGACGCCGAGGTGCCATCTCCGATCACGAAGGGCTCCGCGCAGAGCATGGCCAGCACGGAGAGGCGCTATGGGTGGTGACTTCTCCTCGATGATGGAGGCCAAGCGATCAGCCAACGCCCGGTGACCCGTGAGCTCCAGCAAGAATCCAAGACGCTGGACCGAGGCCACTGGCACGCCGTCACGAGCCAGTTTGGAGAGCTGCTCTGCCTCGAGCCGCTCGGCAAGCTCGGTGATAACGGTCGCGACGTTGTTCAGCCCCCCGGCATGGCCCGAATAGATGACGAGGTCGAACGCCGTGGCCTCCGGCGTCGACACGCGCAGGTACCCGCGCTCCGTGACCACTTCCGTCGTTGGCGTCGCCTCGAGGTTCGCCTTGGCGATGAAGACGACGCGGACTCGTCCCGCACCCAAAGGCCGTCGGTTACGGTTGGTCACCACCTGGAAGACCTGAGGCTTGTGATGGGCCGCTCCATGGATCTGGGCCGCGGTGAGCAGCCCGGCGTAATAGGGAGCGTCCAGGTACGCCATGAGCTCCGGTACGAACTCAGCGGCAGGCAGGCATCCGAGTTGTCGGTACTCAGGCGGCACGATCACGTAGAACCCTCGGGTCGGCATCGCGATCTCGCCCTTCTTCCTGAGACGCCTCAACGCCGCCTGGACGGCCACCTCCGAGCCCCCGAGCTCCGCCTGGGCTTGCGCGGCGGTGAACGTGTAGCGACCGCGAGACGCCAGGCCTGTGACGTAGTACGGCGCGCTTGTGGGCAAGGGAACTAGCTCCTTCTTGCAGAAACTAACGGATAGTGTTGGTTTTTGCAAGCCTCAACTACGCGCTCGACGCCTACCTGGCGATAGACTGCGAAAACGGACGAAGGAGCACGTCATCCGCACCCTCTTCGACGATCAAGCGCCTGCCTCGCTGCCCGCCGGCGCCGCGCCCGCGGACGAGCCCGGCACCCCGCTGGGCGGCACCCCGCTCGCCGAGCGGCTGCGCCCGCGCACCCTCGACGAGATGGTGGGGCAGACCGAGATCCTCGGGCCGCAGGGCTTCCTGCGGCGGGCGATCGCCGAGGACCGCGTGCCCTCGCTCCTCCTCTGGGGGCCGCCGGGCAGCGGCAAGACCACGCTGGCCCGCATCCTCGCCCGCGCCACCTCGTGCCGCTTCGTGCCCTTCTCGGCCGTGACCTCGGGCATCAAGGAGGTCAGGAAGGTGATGGAGGACGCGGGGCGCTACCGCCGCGCCGACGGCCGCCGCACCCTGCTCTTCGTCGACGAGATCCACCGCTTCAACCGCGCCCAGCAGGACGCTTTCCTGCCCTACGTGGAGCGCGGCGACATCGTGCTCGTGGGGGCGACGACCGAGAATCCGTCGTTCGAGGTCAACTCGGCCCTGCTGTCGCGCTGCCGGGTGGTGGTGCTGAAGCCGCTGGCGGAGGGCGAGCTGCTCGAGATCCTCCGCCGCGCCCTCGCCAACGGCGAGCGCGGGCTCGGCGCCGCCGACCTGGCGATCGCCGACGAGGCGCTGCTCGACCTCGTCCAGCTCGCCTCGGGCGACGCGCGCCGCGCCCTCAACTTGCTCGAGCTGGTGGTCGAGGACGCCCGCTCCGCCGGCCGGACGAACGTCAGCTTCGAGGACGTGCGCCGCGTGGAGCAGCGCAAGGCCCTGCTCTACGACAAGGCGGGCGAGGAGCACTTCAACCTCATCTCGGCGCTCCACAAGTCGCTGCGCGAGAGCGACGCCGACGCCGCCCTCTACTGGCTGACGCGGATGCTCGAGGCGGGGGAGGACCCCCGTTACCTGGCGCGGCGCATGGTGCGCTTCGCCAGCGAGGACGTGGGGCTGGCCGATCCGCGGGCGCTCTCCCAGGCCCTCGACGCCTGGGCGGCCTACGAGCGCCTCGGTTCGCCCGAGGGCGAGCTGGCGCTCGCCCAGGCCGCGGTCTACCTCGCCGTGGCGCCCAAGTCCAACGCCGTCTACCGCGCCTTCGGGGCGGCGCGGCGGGCGGTCGCCGAGCGTCCGGCCGAGCCGGTGCCGCCGGCGATCCGCAACGCGCCCACCGCGCTGATGAAGGACCTCGGCTACGGCGACGGCTACGTCTACGCCCACGACACCGACGAGGGCGTGGGCGGCCTCGACTGCCTGCCCGACGCGCTCCAGGGCGCGCGGTTCTACGAGCCCACGGCGCGCGGGCTCGAGGGCAAGATCGGCGAGCGCCTGCGCGAGCTCCGGCGCCTGCGCGAGGACGCCGCCGCCAAAAGGAAGTAAGATGGGGGGCGGCTGAAAGGAAGGCTCCGTGGCGCGATTCAAGATGGACGTCGGCACCGCCACCGACGTGGGCCGCCAGCGGCGGCGCAACGAGGACCGGTTCGCCACCTTCGTGCCCCCGCCCGACGACCAAAGCGACCTCAGCGGCGTGTTGCTCGTGGCCGACGGCATGGGCGGCGAGCGCGGCGGCGCCGAGGCGAGCCAGCTCGCGGTCGAGCGCTTGCTCGAGGAGCTGAGGGCGGGCGGTTCCCGCGGCCGGCCCGAAGGCCAGGACGACCTCGCCGCCGCCGTGCGCCGGTTGATCCGCGACGCCAGCGACGAGATCTTCCGCCTGGGCGAGGCCGAGGCGACGCTCGCCGGCATGGGCAGCACGCTCGTGGCGGCGGTCTTCCGCCAGGGCCGGGCGCTCATCGCCCACGTCGGCGACAGCCGCTGCTACCGCGTGCGCGCGGGCAGGATCGAGCGCCTCACCGCGGACCACACCTGGGTCGCCCGCCAGCTCGAGGCGGGCGCGATCAGCTCGGAAGAGGCGCGCCGCCACCCCCAGCGCAACGTGCTCACCCGCACCCTCGGCGACGTCGAGGCTCCGGTGGTCGACGTGCGCACGGAGGAGCTGGCGCACGAGGACCTGTTCATCCTCTGCACCGACGGCCTGACCAACGCCCTGACCGACAGCGAGATCCTGCACATCGCACGCCGCTTCCCGCGTCCCCAGGACCTGGCGGAGGCCCTGGCCGCCACCGCCAGCGACCGGGACGGCTCCGACAACGTGACGGTCGTGGCCTGCCGCTGCCGCGACGCCGAGCGTCTGGCGGCCGAAGGCGAGCCCGACGACACCGAGCCGATCGTGCGCCTGCTGCCCAAGGAGCAGCACCCCTGGTGGGGGGCGCGCTGGCTGCTGGCTCTCGCCGTCGTCCTCGTCCTCGTCGCCGCCGTCGTCCTTCCCAGGCTCTACGCCGCGCGGATCTTCGAGCGCGGCGTCGAAGCCGCCCGGCAGGGCCGCTACCTGCACGCGCGCCAGGACCTCGTGACGGCGATGCGCTGGGGCCTCGACAAGGAGCGTGCCGAGGAGCTGGTCGACCTGCTGCTGACCTTCCCGGCGGCGGCCCGCGCCGAGGAGGGCGAGCCGCCGGCGGCGACAGACGACGCCGACCGGTGAGGGGATCGTCTAAGATAGCTCTCCGGAGGACCCGCTCGTGTTCATTCTCGCCGTCGGCGATTACGTCCTGTCGGTCTGCAACGGCCTGCCGGAGCTCTACGCCGACTACTGGGGGCACGCCCGCCTGGTCGAGGAGATCGACCTCGACGACCCCGCAGACGGCGCCTGCTTCCTCGGCGTCGAGGGCGCCGGCGAGGTGCCCTTGCTGGCGGTGGCCCTGCGCTTCGACTGCGACGGCTCCGGTTTCTATCCCGGCGCCGTGCTCATCCCCGAGACCCGGCGCCTCTTCGTGGGCGCCGGCGAGAGGATCCTCGGCTACGACCTCGAGCGGATCGCCCGTCTGTGGCGGGAGCGCACGGCGGTGGGCTTCTGGGGCTGGCAGCGCCACGGCGACGTGGTCGTGATGTCGGCGGAGCGCGAGCTCGCGGCCTGGGACCTGGCGGGCGCGAAGCTGTGGTCGGCCTCCGTCGAGCCGCCCTGGAGCTACTCGGTCAACGGCCGGACGCTGGCCCTCGACGTGCTTGGCCGCCGCCGCAGCCGCTTCGACCTCGCCCACGGCCCGTGAGGCGCTTCACAAGCCGTACTTCTCGACCCGGTAGTAGAACGTGGCGCTCGACATGTTGAGCAGCCGCGCCGCCTTGCTCTTGTTGCCCCCCGAGCGCTCCAGGGCCTGCTGCATGAGCGATTTCTCGACCTCGTCGAGGTCGATGCCGTCCTCGGGCAGGCGGAGGCCGACGGGCGAGGCCGCGGCCTGGCGCCGGCCCAGCAGCAGGCCGAGGTAGTCCTCGGCGATCTCGCCGCCGTCCTCGCTGGTCAACACCGAGCGCTCGATCACGTTGCGCAGCTCGCGCACGTTGCCCTTCCAGGGATAGTCGAGCATGACCTTGCGCGCCCCCTTCGAGAGCCCCGTCACGCGCTTGCGGAACTTCTGGTTGAAGTGCTCGAGGAAGCTGGCGGCGAGCACCAGCACGTCCTCGGGGCGCTCGCGCAGCGGCGCGACGTCGATCTGGAAGACGTTGAGGCGGAAGAAGAGGTCTTCGCGGAACTCCGCCGCCGCCACCATCTCGCCGAGGTCGCGGTGGGTGGCGGCGACGATCCGGGTGTCGACGCGCACCAGCTCGCTCGATCCCACGGGGTAGAACTCCTGCTCCTCGATGGCGCGCAGGAACTTCACCTGCGCCTCGAGGGGCAGCTCGCCGACCTCGTCGAGCAGGAGCGTGCCGCCGTGGGCCAGGCGCAGCTTGCCGGTCGCGCTCGACTGGGCGCCGGTGAACGCTCCTTTGCGGTGGCCGAAGAACTCGGCCTCGAACAGGTCGCCGGGGATGGCGCCGCAGTTGACCGCCACGAACGGGCCGCTCGCCCGCGGGCTGGCGGCGTGGATCGCCCGCGCCACCAGCTCCTTGCCGGTGCCGGTCTCGCCGACCACCAGCACCGTGGCGTCGGTGGGGCCCACGGTGGCGATCTCCCGCCGCACCCGCTCGATGGCGCCGCTGGTGCCGAGGATCGTGCCCTGGCGGTTGGCCTCCACCTGCAGGTCGCGGCGCCGCCGTACCTCCTCGCGCATCGCCGAGTGCTCGACCGCGTTCTCGATCGCCAGGATCAGCTCGTCGAAGCTGCACGGCTTGGTGAGGTAGTCGGTGGCCCCGGCGCGCATCGCCTGCACCACCTGCGACACCCGATCGACCGCGGTGAGCACGATCACCGGGATCTCGGCGGTGCGCTCCTTCATGGCCTCGAGCAGGTCCATGCCGCTCTCGCCCTGGAGCATCATGTCGAGCAGGATCACGTCGGGAGGGTCCCTGGAGACCGCCTCGAGCGCCTCGGAGACCTTCACCACGGTGGCGGCGTCGTACTGGTCGTCGAGCACCCTGCGGACCGAGCGCGCGAAGAGCGCGTCGTCCTCGAGCATCAGTACCTTTCTGCGGGTGCCGCGCGCCATCGGGTCGTCTCCGTCGCCTCGGACTCTATCGGGTGTGGACGCCGGCGAGCTCGCCGGCCGCCGCGGCGCGCGGCGCGCCGGCCAGCGCGAAGTCGAGGAAGAAGCGGGTGCCGCCGCCCGGCTCGCTCTCGACCCGGTAGCGGCAGGCGTGCTGGTCGAAGATGCGGGCGGCGAGCGCCAGCCCGAGACCCACGCCGCCCTCGCGGCGGGTGAAGAAGGGCTCGAAGACGCGCTCCAGGTCGTCCTCGCGGATCCCCACGCCGGTGTCCTCGACGACCACCTCGATCCGGCCCGGCGCCGGGTGGCGCGTGCGCAGGGTGAGGGTGCCGCCGTCGGGCATCGCCCTGACGGCGTTGTCGAGCAGGTTCGAGAACGCCACCACCATGCGGCCGGCGTCCACCTCGACCACCGAGGCCTCGTGGCGGTAGTCCTCCACGAAGGCGACGCCCGAGAGCTGGGCGCGCCGGTCGAGGTCGAGGCGCGCCGAATCGATCACCGCGATCAGGTCTTCCTCGGCGAGCTGCAGCGAGCCGGGCCGCACGAAGCCGAGGATGCCGTCGACGAGCTTCTGCATGCGATCCACCGCGGCGTCGATGTCGGCCAGCGTGCGCAGGTTCTCCTCGTCGTCCTTGGGCAGGCGCTCGGCGAGGAAGAAGCTGTGCATCACGATCGCGGCGAGCGGGTTGCGGATCTCGTGCGCCAGAGCGGCGGAGAACTGGCCGAGCGAGGCCAGCCGCGCCGTGCGCTCGGATTCCTCCCGCTGGCGCTTGGCCACGGTCACGTCGCGAGCGATCGCCTGGACGGCCGGACGACCCAGGTAGGTCAGGCGCTGATACGTCACCTCGAGGTCCATCTCCTCGCCGCCGGCGTCCCTCACGCGGCACTCGGCCGGCACCTCGCCCCGCGTCCCCGGCCGCGTGCTCTCGAGCGGGTCGGGCGGCGGCGGGAAGCCGAGCGCGGCCAGCGAGCCCGGGCCGTCCGGGCCGGCGGCGCCGAGCTTCGCGACGCCGGCGGCGTTGGCGTAGGCGAGCGATCCGTCCTGCTCGATCAGGATGGCGTCGGGATGGCTTTCGATGAGCTGGCGGTAGCGCCGCTCGCTGAGGCGCAGGGCCTGCTCGGCCTCGCGCCGCTTGCCCTCCCGCCAGTGGCCGTGGACGAGGGCGAGGGCGCCGAAGAACACGAAGTAGAGGATCACCAGGCCCTGCTGGATGGTGCGGCTGGGCACCGTGAGCTGGCCGTTGAAATCGAGGATCAGGTGGAGCAGCGGAAAGGCGATCGCGTAGAAGGCGACCGGCTCCCATACCCGCGGCGTGAAGGGCTCGGCGTCGCGGCCGGCGGCCGGCTCCTCGCTCCCGTAACGGGCGAGGCGCGCCGCCACGATGATCGGCACCAGCGGCAGGTACCACAGCAGGTCCCACCGGGTGCCGACGTAGGGCGGCAGCAGGCTGCGCGCCGCCATGGCCTGGACCTGGAAGAGCAGGAGGGCCACCGAGAAGGCGTACGAGACCAGGAAGGCACGATAGACGAGCCGCCACCGCCGCGACGGCGTGACGCCCGCGAGGTAGGCGAAACGGATGAGGAAGAAGGCATCGAGACAGAGGTAGAGGAAGATCGACAGGCGGCCGGTCAGGTATTCCTCAGGGTTGCGCTGGCTGGGGATCACGGCGCAGTAGATCAGCAGCGCCAGGATGAACGACACGGTGCTGCCGCGCTGCAGCTCCTCTTCGCGGCCGCCCGCGCGGCCGGCAGGCGAGAGGTCGGGGCGGATCTCGGTGGCGAAGACGAGGGTGAGGTAGTAGCTGGCGTAGAGGCAGTCGACGAGCAGCGAGCCGCGCACGCCGTTGCGCAGCTCGGGCACCGCGGTCTCGACGCACGAGGCCACCAGGCGCAGGGCGAGGGCCGCGGTGACGTAGCTCCAGAACTGGCGGCCGGCGCCCGCCGGGAGCCGCCGCAGTCCGAGCTGGACGGCGGCGATGGCGGTGACGAGGAGGAGCGGGCCCCACAGGTAGGCGGCGAGCAGCTCGATCCGCTCGGGGGCGATCCCCGGCAGGAGATACGCCGCGCCGATGGCGAGGAAGACCAGGGCGGCGAGCTTCAGCGGAGCGTCGTGAAGGAAGGCCTCACGCAGAGCTGGCCGGTCCATGCCCCCGACTCTAGCACCGCGCCGGCCGTCAGCTTTCGCCGCCCGCCTCCTGCGCCGACGCTTCGCCGGGGGGCGCCGTCCCCACCCCCTGGATGCGGATGGGGTTGGCGCGCACCTGGAAGCTCGGCTCCCCGGCGAACCGGTAGACGTCGGGGAAGAGCGCCCGCATCGTCGTGGTGGTGCCCGGCGCCAGCGAGACCGCGCCCAGGAAGGCGTTGGCGGTGGCCACGGTGGCGCCGGCCTCGTCGAAGAGCGAGACCGTCACGCCGAGATCGGTGACGATCTCGCGCCCTTCGTTGCGCAGGGTGCCGAGGATCTCGAGGGCGCCGTCGCGGCCTTCGGCCGGACGCCAGGCGATCACGTTGACGGGCGGCGGCGGAGGCGGCGGGGGCGCGCCGCCTTCACCGCCGGCGCCTTCCGCCGCGGCCTTGGAGCCCTCCGCCTCTTCGGCAGGGCGCGGCGGCGGCGCCCGCCGCACCTGCTTCATGGTGATCTCGGCGACGGCCTCCCGCGGCTCGGGCTCCGGAGGCGGAGGCGGCGGGTTCCTGGCCTCCATGGTCGCCACGGCGCTGGCGTCGAGGTCGACCTCGGAGACGCGCAGCGACGACAGGGTGCCGTTCGGGAGGGTGAAGATCACCAGCGAGCCCTGGATCTTCCAGGGGCCTTTGGTCTCCACCAGGGCGCCGTCGCGGGTTTGCAGCCGGTCGGCGGCAGCCGGCCCGGCCGCCAGCAGGGCGGCCGGGAGGATCGCGAGCCATGTCGTGAGCGCTCGTCGCACGGACTACTCCTCGTTCCAGTCGATCGGACACATCGCCACCGGAATCGTAGCGTAGCGCACGTGCCCGGTATCGGAGCGGCTGGCGTTGACGGTGAACGAGTACGCCTTGTTGTACCGGCAGCCCTCGGGGAAGAACCGCATGAGAGCCTGGCGGATCGCCTCCTGCAACGCGACCTGGGTAGCGTCGTCCTCCGATTCGGTGGTCTTGCCGGAGGTGCCGGGGTTCTTGGTGCTGGTCTGGTCTACGTAGGGCGAGGTGGTGAAGTCGCCCTCGGTGAGGTAACGCTCGGTGCCCGCGGTCGAGGGATCGAGGTCGACGAAGGCGTTGGCGTTCTCCCCGTCGACCACGAAGATCCGGCTGTCGCCCGAGCGCGCGCAGGCGCCGGCCAGGGGGTCGGGGTCGGGATCGGGATCGAAGGAGGTGAAGACCATCACCCCGACCAGGGCGAAGGCCTGGGTGATCACCCGCTCGTCGACGCCGAGCCGCAGCACCCAGCCGCGCTCGCCCGGGTTGCGGTCGAGCAGGAAGCTGTCCGTGGTCTCGGGGTCGGTGTCGGCGACGGCCGCGTAGCTGGCCTCGGTCTTCGGCAGCCCGGCCGAGGCCGGGGTGTAGCTCTCGTCGACGATCACGTAGAAGCGCGCCTCGACGCCGTTGCGCGTCCACAGGTTGTGCCGGTTGCCGGTGCCCACGGCGAGGGCGAACTGCTCGAGGTCCGGCACCACGAACGCCGTGATCGTCATGTAGATCGGCCGCCCGTTGGTGGAGAAGATCTTGAAGGGCTTCCAGGCGGCGTCGGTGACGCGCTCCACCGTGGCGCTGTCGGCAGGGGCGAGCGGGCTGCCCACCAGGCGGGAGTTGTCGATGGTCACGGCAACGAGCCGCGGCACGCCGCCCGTCGAGTCGAGGGCGGTGAGGTCGACCTTGTAGATGAAGCCGAGGGTGGTGCCGATGTAGATCGTGTCGAAGTAGCCGTCGCGGTCGCCGTCGAGCACGGTCGGCGCGGCGGCGGCGGCGCCCTCGAGCTGGCGCTTGTAGATGGCGCGGCCGGTCTCCACGTCGACCATGTAGAGCCAGGCGCCGCGCAGCGAGCTGTTCGGGCTCTTGGGCTCGAGGCCGCCGCCGAAGATGGCCACGTAACGGTCCTCGATGTCGTTGGGGTCGGCGGCCGGGTCGCAGGTCACTCCGGTGCAGATGCGGATCCGCCCGACGATCGGCTTCGACCAGGTATCGCCCAGATCGCGCTCGTCGTTGCCGTCGGGGAGCCCGTCGCCGTTGGCGTCTTCCTCGTCGAGGTAGTAGGGGCCGCCGAGGGTGAACGGCGCCGCGTCGGTGAACGACCACAGCTCCATCGGGAAGCCGAAGTCCGCCCCCGCCGGCGTCGGGCAGGCGCTCGAGAGCGTTTGAATGCCGTCGGCGTCGAAGCCCAGGCAGGAGGGCACGAGCTGCCCGGCCGGCGTCGGACGCGGGCGCGGCTCCGGGTCGGCCGGCGACGGCGCCGGCGTGACCAGCACGTCCGGCTGGGTCACGTCGAGCGCGAAGTAGCCGCTGACGAAGCCCGGCGTGGGAGCGGATTGGCGGAACACGTCGCCGCCCTCGCGCAGGCCCGACACCAGGACGGCGCGCCAGCCGCGGTCGGCGGGGGTGTTGTTGGTGCCGTCGTGGAGCGGATCGATGAAGACGTCGGCGCCCGACAAGACGCCGTCGAGCGAATAGATGTGCTGGGGTCCGCCCGCCTGGTCGCGGACGATCGGCAGCACCAGCCGCGGGATGTAGGAGAAGAGCTCGGCGCCGGTACCGTCGGTGAACCTCTCCACGGTGACGCCGGCGAAGGGGTCGAAGACCTCGGTGCGGATGCCGGCGTCGAAGAAGTGGAGCTGGCCGTCGTTGGCCGCCACCGCCAGCATCTTGCGGCGCCAGAAGTGTTGCTCGGCGTAGTCCTGGTAGCCGTTCAGGTCGTCGCGGAAGTAGATCAGGTTGGTGGGGCCGCCGAGCACCTCCGGATCGGCGTGGAAGATGTCGCCGAGCACGTAGGTGAACTCCTGGGGCGGATTGTTGATGGGATCGTCGGGATCGGGAATGGACTCCTCCTTGATCCGCAAGGTCTCGCCGACGATCCGTTCGGCCTCGGTCCGCGCCGCCGCCTCCGACGCCGCGTCGCCGGGCATGTAGGCGAGGCCGAGCCCGTCCCACAGGTCGATTTCGTTGGCCGAGGCGGGCGAGGCCGCGGTCGGCGGCAGGAACAGTCGAAGGTCCGTGGGTACGGCTTCGTTGACCCGCCGCTGGCTGTAGAGCACCCGACGCTCGTCGGCGGCGTTGCCGATCTTGTAGTCCCCGCCGGCGACGTCGGTCGCCGTCGGCGCCTGGTTCAGAAGCTCCGCGCTGGCGTCCCACAGGTGGCAGGAGGCCTGCAACGACGTCAAGGGGCTCCCGGTATCGCACTTGCGGTCGAAGTCGGGCGTGTTGTCGTCTTTCAAGGGCAAGGGTTTGCGGAAGGCGTTGACCCGCCCCGGCCACACCGCGATGTCGGGCAGCGGCGTGAAGCTCGAGAGGTAGATCTTGTCGGAGGTCTCGTTCTGCACCGTGGGCACCGAGGCCGAAGCGAAGGAGCGCGCTGCGACCTTGATCTCGCCGAACAGCTCATTCAGGGCCGTGACCAGCTCCTCCTTGTTCTGCGGGTAGATCGGTTCGCCGGTGCCGCCGTTGTTCGCCATGCAGGTGAGCGTGTTGCCGTTGCCCTGCGCGACGCCGAAGGCGACCACGTAGGTCTTGATGCCCAACTGGGCTTGCAGGCTCGCCGTGCCCGTGCAGGCGGAGGGACCGGTGCAGGTGTTGTCTCCGTCGGTGAGCACGATCAGGAACTTCTTGCGGCAGTTGAAGTCGCGGTCGAAAACCACGGCGACGTCCTGCCAGCCGGTGGCGCCCGGGCAGGTGCCGATCCGGCAGCCGCTGTACCATTCGCGAAAGTCCGCAACGGCGCCGCCGAGAGGCGTCGCGCCCTCGGCGACCATCGGCCGCATCCGCTCGTCCTTGAGGCGCAGGAAGTCTTCGCCGCTCTGGTGCACGTCACGGAAGTAGCTCGCCACGCGGAAGTCCGGCGGCGCCGCCGGATTGACGCCCGTGTTGGGCGCCAGCCGCTCGAGCAGATCGACCTTGTGGTCGTCTTCCCAGTCGAAAGGGACCAGGTCGCCGACCGGGAAATCCTCGAGATCCAGGAAGCCGTCGCCGTCGGTGTCGAAACGCAGCGGCGGCGGGTCGGGATCGGTCGGCCATCGCAAGTTGTAGCCCGCGGAGTCCGGATACTTGTCGGCGTCGGCGTCGTCGTTGTGGTCGCCGCCGGTGCAGGTGTTGGTGGCGTCGGCGTCGCCGGCCGACGACTGGTTGAAGAAGCCCATGGTGCGCGGACCGCGGTCGGCGCCGTTGTCCCACGAGCCGTACTCGTCCACCAGGTCGTAGTAGACGACCTCCTTGTCCACGAAGCTCGAAGCGCAGTTGTCGTTGTCGTCGGTGCACTGGCGGACCTCGATCTCCACCGCCAGCTTCGAATTGCCGTACTTGTTGGCGCTGCCGTCGGGCAGCGTCGCCACCGGCCGGTAGATGAGCTTGTAGCGTCGGCCGTCGGCGTTGTTGCGCAGGTAGATCACGGTTTCCGGAATGTCGGGACGGAGCACCAGATTGTCGACCCGGAACTGCTCGTCGGAGCCGCGGAGCTCGTTCGCGACGCGGAACCGGATCTGCGTGTTGCTCGCGGCGTAGGCCGTCACGTCGTAGCTCCGGCTGCCGCCGGTGGGGTTGTTGAAGCCGGAGAATCGCTCGAGGATCGTCCAGGAGGAGCCGCCGTTGGACGAGATCTCGACCTCCACCGCGTCGTTGGTCTCGAGGCCGCCCACCACCTCCCAGTCGAACTCGAGCACGGCGCCGAGCCACGATCCGAGGTTCGCTTGGCGCGCCAGGCTCGACGGGACGGGCGGGCTGGTATTGTGGTCGAGACGCAGCTTGCCGCCCGAGATCTGCGCGTTGCCGGCCGTCGGCCCGGCGCCGCCGGAGTGATCGGACTCGATCCAGCCGCCCGACCAGCTCAGGCTGCCGTCGTCGTTGAGGAACGAGTCGGCGTCGAAGTCGTCCTGGTATTCGCCGCTGGCGATACCAGAGAAATCCGGGCCGCGGCCCAGCTTGGGCACGCGCTGGGCGCGGCGCAGCTCCCAGTCGTCGTTCATGTCCGCGATGCGGCTCGAGCTGCCATAGCAGCCCTTTCTCTGGTCGCCCGTGCCCTCGTCGCAATTCCAGCCGGCGCCGAAGACGTCTTCGTACTCGCAGGTGCCGCCGCGCGCGCCGCAGTCGGCGTCGGCGTTGCAGCCGGCGCCGGAGAGCGTGCAATGGCGGGCGATGGCGGGGAAGGCATCGCCGTTGACCAGCGTCAGCGAGGCGTTGGGCGTGACGCCGTCGGGCTGGGTGTCGCTGACCCGGTACAGGAAGTGCTTCTCGTGCACCCGGAGGCTGTCCTGGTTGTAGGTCATGAAGCCGTAGTTGATGCCCTCGAGCCCGCCGATCACCTCGTAGAGGGCCTCCTTGGCCTGGCGGAACTTCGACGCCGGATCGTCGCCGTTCATCGCTGCGAAACAGTCTCCCGTCGGGCACAGGAAGTCGCAGGTGCCGTCGTCGAACTGCTCCTGGGTACACTTCGGCGTCCAGTGCATCGAGCCGGAGGTGTCGAAGACGATGAAGACGTAAGGATTGGCTCCCGACTCGCGCAGCAGGTCGCGGTCGTCGGCGGCCGCTCCGCCAGCCAGCAAGGCGGCGAGGACGAAGGTCGTGAGCGCGAAACGTGAGGAGACGGCGTTGGGCTTGGACATCGGAGCCTCCGGCTTCTTATTGGTTTTTCGGCGTTCGCAGGCGGACCGGACCGGGTCGTCAGGGCACGGTCGGCGGAGGCGGGGGCGGCGGCGGCGCTCCGAAGCCCCGGTCGGTTTCGTCGCTGTAGGGCTGCTCGGGGCTCGGCGGCGTCCTCACCGGCGAGAGCAGGTAGCGCACCTCCAGGGTCTGCTGCGACTGGATGGTCACGTCGAGCTCGCGCAGGTCACCCTCGTCGTAGATCGGCACCTGCTCGGTCTGCGGCCAGCTCACGCGCTGGGCCGTGGAGCGCAGGAAGGTGGCGAAGGTGTGGTAGTCGTTCTCGCCCTCGTTGGCGATCGTCATCGGCGGAAGCTGCGGCGGTCCCACGGTGCGCACGCGGGTGGTGATCACGCGGGTGCCGAGCTGCCTGCCTGGGCCGCCGCCCGGTCCCTCCGGAAAGACGAGCTTCTCGCCCGCCCAGTTCTGGTTGGGCACGCCGGCCAGCGCCGCGTGGACGCCCGTCTCCGCCGCGAAGAAGGTCAGGTTCATCACCCTCTCGGTGCCGCCGAGCTGCATCTCGATCTCGGTGACGAAGACCAGGGAGAGCGCCACCGCGGTGAGGATCAGGAGGATCAGCAGCACCATGATGAACATGCTGCCGTGTTGGTTTCTCGCCAGGCCGTTCATGGCAGGTTCCTCGTTTCGACCGTGGTAGACACGAGCCGCTTGCGGATCTTCGCGTAACCGCCGGCGTTGAAGATCGACGGCGAAGCGACGTAGTCGTGGTCCTCGACGACGTCGACCACGGCGCCCGGGAAGGTGGGGTCGGTGCGGTCGCCCTGGACCACCGTGCTGATGCGCAGGAAACGCAGCCGCGAAGCCGGGCTCGCCCAGATCGAGGTGCCGATGCTCGCCAGGCCGTCGTCGTCGCCGGCGAAGTTGTAGAGGATCTCGTCGTCGTCGGCGGCCAGGCCGATCTCCAGGATCTGACCGTCGGGAATCCCGACCCCGGCGACCGGCTGGTCGACCGCCAGCGCCAGTTGCAGGTCGATCACGTTGTCGGCGAGGGCGAGGGCGCCCGCGGGATGGATCACGCCGGTGCCGGGATAGTACCGGGCGCGGGTGAGCACCGGCGCCAGACGGCTCTCCGGCACGCCGGGCAGCTCGTACTCCTTGCGCACGAAGAAACGGTACTCCTCGAGCAGGCCGATGGCGCCGATCTCTTCCGGAAGCTGGACCGTGAGCCCCCCCGGCAGAGTCCAGGCCTGGCCGGCGGCGCCCTGGAGCAGCGTGGTGCCCAACGCCATCTGCCCGTACTGGTTGCTGTAGGTCCCGCCGGGGCCCAGGGTCAGGCCGATGGTCATCGTCGGGGCGCCCAGGGCGCCGAGGACCGAGTTGCCGGGAACGTACTCGAGCACCGCGAAGGCATCGGGGTTGTAGCGGTCGTAGACGATGATGGCTTCCGTCCGCGGCGGGCTCACGTCGAGCGCCCGGCGCAACGGGTCGAGGTCCTGGGTGACCCCCACGTCGACGACGGTGCTCAGGGTGACGACCATGTTCCCCGTCCCCGGGCCGAGCGTGAGGGGCACCTGGGGCTCGATGTGGTAGACCGGCGTCGTGAAGACTCCGCGCAGGGTGAGCACGTCCGTGTCCCCCACCGTCAGCAACGCCGGGCCGCCGCCGCCGAGGTCGGTGTCTTCCGCCACGTTGTTGTCCATCGCCACCGCCAGGCCGTTGGGGAAGACGCCGGCGGTCCCGATGCCCGCGGCCTGGGCCACTGCCGGCGGGATGCCCTCGGGCAGACCGCCGACGCCCGCCATCGCCGCCATCCGCGCGATCTCGTGCTGGGAGACGCGCTGCGAAACCTGGAGCCCGGCGACCTGCACCTGCGAGCGGGCCAGACGGGTCGACATGTCGAAGAACGTCAGCGCGCCCACGACGGCCACGGCCATCACCACGAGGGTCACCATCAGCTCGGCCAGGCTGAAACCGGCGGAAGGGGGATTTCGTCGCATCACGTTCCACCTCCTCGTCAGTGGGTGCGCACGAGCCGGACGCGCATGGGCGGCACGCCGGCGCGCCGGCTGCTGACGGTCACGTCGTGCTCGCGGAAGTTGATCTGGGAGGTCGGGGCGTCTGACGCCAGCGGGCTGTCGAAGCGATTGGGATGACCGGCGGCGACGATCTGGCCGGGGTTGCTCACGTCGATCACGCCCTCGCCGATGTCGGCGTAGGAGTACTGACGAATCACCGTCGTGCGCTCCCAGATCACCAGGCCCACGGTTGGACCGCCGTTGCCAACCCAGACTCCGGTTGCGAAGTGCTGGATCAGATCGCCCGGATCCGCGGGCGGCTGGGCCTTGGCCTGATCGTCCCACTGGCTGAGGTTTTCGATCGTCATCCTGCTGCCGGAGCCTTCGCTCTCGATCAGGTAGTTGGGGTCTGCCGGGTTCTTCATGTCGAACATCAGGTTGTCGATCGACCTGGCGAGCAGCCCTTCGACCCGCGAGCGGCCGTGCTGGGTGGCCTGGCTGGAGTCGCCGCCTGAGACGTTGTTGGCCACGGCGCGGTGGAACATCGGGAAGATGCTGACCGCGACCACCAACAGGATCCCCGCCGCGATCAGGGTCTCCACCAGCGACGTGCCGGCTTCACCGCGGCGACCTCGGCCGGCCGCCACGCCGGACCGCGTTCGTAGGATGGAAAACGCGCTCATGATTCTGTTACCTCGCACTCCGTCCTGACTGACGTCCGGGTCACCCATCAATACCAGGTCCACGCGATCTGGCCCACACTGCCAGGCTCGAACGACACGTTGCCTTCGGGAAAGAAGCCCGCGACGCTGGTGGGCGAATCGTCGGCCAGGAGGTACTTTCGGATCTCGGTCTTGCCGGTGAGGGTGGTGATCGTCGTCTCGAGGAAGTTCGTCTGCCGGTTGTCGGTGAAACGGAACGCGCCCGGGGCGTCGACGGCGCCGTTCGGATGGAAGACGAGCACCTTCGGCGTGTTCGCCAGGGCACCGGGCGTCGGAGTCAGTCCCACCAGTGCGTCCGCGCCCTCGATGCCGTCGACGGGGCCGCCGATTTGGACGCCGGCCTCGGGAGGGCCCGGCAGCGTCATGAGGCTGATCCGGTAGTCGGTGCGGTCCGGCTCCGCCAAGGGATCGGGATCGTAGACCAGATAGAGCGCGCCGGCCCTCTCGGGGTCGTTGGGATTGCCGTTCAGCTCGGCGAACGCGGAGACCGTGCGGTCGCTATAGTCGACCGCCACCACCGTGGTGACGCTGCGGCGGATCGCCTCCAGCCGGGCCTTGCTGATCAGCATCGACATTTCCGATGCGGCGTGGCGCAAGCGAAAGCGCGGCACGTAAGCCGTCATGGTCTCGAAGACGAGCGCCCCGATCAGACCCACGATGGCCACCACCACCAGGGCCTCGATGAGGGTGAATCCCGAGCTCGTGCGCTTAGCGATGTCTCGTCGTCTCATGCTCCGTCGACCTCCGATCGCCGGTGTCGGGTACCGCGGGGGCGCGGTGAATCTTCGCCGTCGTCCTGGCGGAGATGCAGGACGCGTGCCAATCTCGGCGAGGAATGGCCGCGGCACTGCCAAGTGTTTCTATTCCAATACTTTGAGCGCCAGGCCCCGGCGGCTCCCGGAGCGCGGACATGGCCGCCGCCGGAGGGTATGCCGAGGATTTGCCGAGGCCCTTCGAGGATTTGCTGGATCCCGGCCGGCTGAGGCGCTAACATCTTTCCGCCTCGGAGCATATCGGGAATCCCATGATCGACGACGACAACCCGCGGACCACCACGATCCTGACCGTCGACCTGCCGCCGGAGCTCGGCGAGCGGTTGCGGACGGCGATGCGCCGCAAGGGCCACAAGTCGCTGCACAAGATCACCCTCGAGGCCCTGGAGGCCTGGCTGCGGCGGGAAGAGGGGGAGTCGCCGCCGTGATCGGCCGGTTGAAGCCTTCGCGCGGCTCTGGTAGAACTGCCGACGTCGTCAAGCGAGGTGTTGTCATGAGAACCAACCGGATCGCCCTGATCGGTGCCGTCGCGCTCGCCGCCGGGCTCGTCATGCCCGTCGTCGTCCCGTTGCACGGCACCGTGGCCGCCGCCGGGCAGCCGTCGCGAAAGGCCCTCAAGAACGCCGACACGTACTGGAACAACGGCAGGACAGAGGCCGCCCTGGAGATCTACGAGAGCGTGCTCGCCGCCACCGAGCCGGGAGCGCCGGAGCGCGCCGGCGCCCTCTTCGCGGTGGCCGTCGCGGCCTTCGCCGCGGAGTCGGGCCACTACGACCCCCTGCGCGGACGCGAGCTTCTCGCCGAGCTCGTCGCCTCCTACCGGCTCCATCCCCGCCGCCTGGAGATCCTCGCCTTCGAGAGCCTCGCCGCCGCCGCCGACCGTGCCGCGGCGCGGGCCTCCGAGCTCGAGCGCCAGCGCCTGGAGCTGCGGGCCGCCGCCGCCGCCACCGGCGAGTCCCACGACACGCTCGCCGCCAAGGCCGAGACTCTGGCCGAGAAGCTCGCCGCGGCCGAGCGCCGGCTCGCCGCCCAGGGCGCCGAGCTGGCCGCGGTCAAGGAAGAGCTGGCGCGCAAGGAAGAGGCCCTCGCCAAGCTCACCGAACGCGTCGTCGGCCGGGCCGGCGACGGTTAGGCGCCCTACATCCCGAAGCGGCCCCGCGCCTCTTCCATCACCGCGTCGTCGATCGTGGCGTGGCCGTGGGAGCGGGCGTAGTGCTCGATGCCCTGGCGCGCCATCGGACGCACGAACTCGGGGATGTTCTCGAGCCGCGCCAGGGCCTCGGGCGTCCAGGCGACGCCGGCGTCCGCCGCCGCCTGCACCTCGCCGAGCATGCCCGAGAACGGGCACCCGCTCGCCGCCGGCTGCGCCGCCCCCTGTGCCGCGGGGCCGATCTTCACCCCCAGCGACTGCACGAGCTGCGTCTCGTAGGGGTTGGTCAGCATCGCGATCCGGTGCGAGCAGGTCGGACAGGCGTAGAGCGCGGTGATCGAGCCGCCGTCGTCGGGCGGTCCGGCCTGCTCCAGCTTCATCGGCTCGTCGCAGCTCACGCAGAGGAACTTCATGACGTCTCCAGTCGGTCGTAGATCGTGCGGGCGGCGGCCCGGATCGCCGCCGAGGGCGGCGCGCCGTCGTCCGTCCGGCCGCCGCCGAGCTCGGCGAGGGCCGGGTCGAAGGGGATGCGCCCCAGGCACGGCAAGTCGAGCTCGACGGCCGAGTGCGGGAAGAGCGGCCGCACCTCGCCGCAGCCGCGGCACAGGTAGCCGTCCATGTTCTCGAGATAGCCCACCACCCGCACGCCGTGCGCGGCGAGCGCCGCCGCCGAGCGCGCCACCACGCCGCGCGAGAGGTCCGACGGGATGGTGACGAGCGCGAAGGCGACGGCGACCGGCAGCACGCCGAGGACCTGGGCGAGCTGCACCGTGCGCTCGGTGCCCGGCGGCAGGTCGACGACGAGCGCGTCGAGCTCGCCCCATTCGACGGTGGCCAGGAGCTGGCGCAGGGTCGCGATCTCGCGGGTGGCGCGCCACACCTGCTCCTCGTCCGGCGCCACGCTGGCGATCTCGACCGGCCGCCCGTCTTCGAGCACGCTGCCCAGCGACACCACGCCGATGCCGTCGCGGCTATTCGGCAGCGCCAGACCGCGCTCGCCGGGCAGCCAGGGGACGCCGGCGAGGCCGGCCATCGCGGCCTGGCAGGGGCCGTTGAAGTCGGCGTCGAGCACGGCGACGCGGCGGCCGTCGCGGCGCCAGGCGCGGGCCAGCGCCATCGTCAGCGTGCTCTTGCCCACCCCGCCCTTGCCCGAGGCGACCGCCACCACCCGGCGCACGCCGGCCAACGCCAGGGCGATCGCCTGGCCCTGGGCCTCGACCTGGGCGGCCACGTTCGAGCCGCCGTCGCCCGCGATGTCGTGGTAGGTCTTCATCCCAAGCAGCCCCAGCTTCCGCGGGCATCCTAGCAGGCACGTAGGGCAGGCGAAAGACGTCCCCAATAGAGGACGTTCTCTCCGCGGAAGCACGAGAACACGGGCCTTTGGGACCGGTACGGCCCTTGCACTTCAAGTCTGACGACAGGTCGAAGGTCGACCGAAAGGAGACAACCCATGAAGCACACCAAGCACGTTTTCCCGATAGCCCTTCTTGGTGCCCTGGTGGCGACCACAGCCGTTTGGGCGAATCATCCGACGCCTGGCCAGATGGGGCGAGTGACAATCCTCGCGCACGAGCTCGAAACCGCGGCCCACCGCGTCCACGTCGCCGCCGAACGCTCCTCCCACCACAACACGCGCGCGGAAGACGACGCTCTGCGCCGGCTGCACACGCTCGACCAGCGAGCGCGTCAATTCCATCGCGAGGTGGAACGTCGTTACCGGGCCCCGTACCACACCGAACCGGAGTTCATCCGTCTGTTCCAGGCTTTCAACAACGCCCGGCACGCCATGACCTATCTCCACGCCGTCCACCCCGTGCGCCGTGACTTCAACCGCGTCGAGCGGCTGATGTACGACCTCGTCGACTACTACGACGGCGACGGGCTCTGGCGCCGTTACGGCGGTCACCACAGGTTTCCCGCGGGGCGATACCGGTAGGCTGGCGGCAGGCGACGACGTCGGCGAGCATCCGGGCGGTCCGTGTGCTAGAAAGCCTCCATGGCAAGGAGAAAGCCTCCGCCCCGGGACCCCCAACTGGAGCTCGCCGGCGCGCTTTGCGTCGCCTTCGTCAATACCGCCGGCGCTCGGGACAACAATCGCCAGCAGGGCGCCAAGAGCTACGCCGAGCTGGTGACCTGGGCACAGCAGGCCGGCGTCCTGTCGACCAACGAGGCCGAGCGGCTGCGGCGGCTGGCGGCCGAGCGTCCCGAGGACGCGGAAGCGGTCTACACGAGGGCCGCGAAGCTGCGCTACGCCCTGGCCCGCATCTTCCTCGCCACCCTCAAGGACCAGAATCCGGACGACACGGACCTCGGGACCGTCAACGCGGCCGTCGCCGGGGCGATGCCGGTCCTGCGTCTCGTGCCCCAGGACTCGGGAGTGGCCGTGGGCTGGAGCGGAGACGACGACGCCCTCGACCGCATGCTCTGGCCCGTCGCCTACTCGGCGCTCGAGACCCTGGTGGCGATCACCGGGCATCCCCACGTGCGTCAGTGCGCCGCCAAGGAATGCGCTCTGTATTTCCTCGTCGCCAGCGGCTCGCGCAAGCGCTTGTTCTGCTCCACCGTCTGCGGCAACCGCGCGCGCTCCCTCGAGTACTACTACCGGAAAGGCCGCGCGAGCCGAGAGAAAGAGATCCGCGAGATGGGAGGCAAGAGAAGGCGGCCGAAGAAGTCGTCCTAGTAGTCTGCTTGCCGTCATCGGCGCGGGATGACGGCAAGCATCGATTGTGCTTGCCGTTATCAGAGAAAAATACCAGCAAGCATTGATCGTGCTTGCCGCTACCGGCTAAGAATACCGGCAAGCACAAACTGCACTTGACGCTATCTGCTATAGAAACCGGCAAGCACAGCTTGTGCTTGACGCTATCAGAAGAAGGTATCGGCAAGCACAACTTGTGCTAGACACTACCGGCTAAAGATACCGTCAAGCACATCTTGCGCTTGACGTAATCTACGATAGATATCGACAAGCATAGCTCGTGCTTGCCGTTCACTGCGATGAATACCGTCAATCACAGTGTATGCTTGCCGTAATTATCCGTCGGTATCGTCAAGCAGATCTCGTGCTTGCCGTCAAAATCGTGCTATAACGGCAAGCCGAGCCGTAGCTTGCCGTCATCCGTGATGGAAAGCGGCAAGCGCAATCTGAACACGAAGAAGAGCAGCCACCCCAGGGCGCGTCCGCCGGGGAAGCGCCGGACGTTGCCGAGCCCCTCGACGATGGCCGAACGCCACGACCGGGACCACCACGGCTGACGACGTTGTGATGGACCGCTGCGATGCGCAGCCATCCTTCGTCCCGAAAGCGCTCGAGACGTTCGGCGAACCAGCGCAGTTGCGCCTCCCCCAGCCTAGGCTTGACCTCGACGATGTCCGCTTCGACGGTGAAACGCGCGACGATTTCCTTGCCCGCGTCGCCAGGGTCTGCGAGCTGCGAGAGGGCGCTGGCGCCCGGGTCGAACGTCCACGGGCGCCGCGCAGGGCACGCTCGAGGGTCATGGGGCCGGGGTTTGGAGCGTGGCGTTCAGCCCGGGCGGCCGGCTCCTCGCCTCCGCCTCCCAAGACGGCACCATCCGCGTCTGGGCCGTCGCCACCTGCCGCTGCCTGATGATCCTCGCCGGATTGCCTGAAGGCTGGGTCGCCTTCACCCCCGACGGACGCTACCGCCTGGGCGGCGAGACGGCGGGCGCGTTCTGGCACTCGATCGGGCTGTGCCGCTTCGAGCCCGGGGAGCTCGATCCCTACCTGCCGCAACCTTTGCGCGTCCCCGACGGGGAGCCGCTCGTGCAGTTGGGTGAGGTATCATCAGGCACTGCACAAGCCCTCCGACGCTCCCCTGATCCTCGCTTCCGGCTCCTCCTCTGGCGCCCCCGCAAAGCTGAGTCTCTGAACGCCGACGAGCTCGAGGGGTTCCGTCTCTTCGTCCTCGTCATCGAGGCAGAGCTCGACAACCTCTCGGACCCGCTCCATGAGCGTATCGAGTGATCTGGCCTGGGTATGGCAGCCGCGAAGGGCCGGCACCGAGGCGACGTAGTAGCCTTCAGTGTCCCGCTCGATGATGACGTTGAAGTCCTTGGTCACACCGCACCTCCGCCGGCTATTGTAGTCGGTCTCTGGCTTCCACGGGATCGGCAGGCGTCGCGGCTGCCTACCCGGCGACGCCGAGCACCTCGGTCGCGAGCCACCAGACGCCGAGCACCACCATCACCACCGGGATTACGTAGCGCAGCCACAGGTAGAGGAGTCGGATCTCCCACGCGGCGCCCCGGCGTCCGCTGGCGAGCTGGGCGAGCGCCGCCGAGCGGTCCAGCGACCAGGCGAAGGCGACCACGGCCAGCAACGCCCCCAGGGTCTGCATGCCGGATCCGAAGGTCAGGTCCCAGGGCTGGAAGACCTCCATGTTGACC
>DASWIG010000099.1:0-3792 GCA_036397835.1 Thermoanaerobaculia bacterium | reverse complement strand
ATGGCCGTCTCTCAGCCCGCCTTCGCCGCCGAGCTGGTGACGCCCGGCGGTCAGGTGGAGCTCTTCGACGATCTCGGCTGCCTCGCCGCCTGGCTGCGCGAGCATCCGGCGCCCGCCGGCTCCGGCCTCTTCGTGGCCGACTACGACAGCCATGAGTGGCTGGCGGCCCCTGAGGCGTTCTACATGCAGTCGCCGGAGCTGCCGACGCCGATGGGCTCCGGTCTCGCCGCCTTCCACGACCGGAGCGCCGCCGAGACGCTGGCGGCACAGCTCGGGGGACGGCTGCTCACCTGGGAAGAGGTGTTGACGGAGGCGGCACCATGAAGGGACGGCTGCCCGATCCGCGGACTTGCGCCCTGCTCGCCCGCCACGAGCTGCGCATCGTGCTGCGCAGCCGCTGGGTGGCGGTCTACGCCGGCCTCTTTGCCCTGCTCGCCGCCGCGGTCAGCTACTTCGGCCTCACCGTGATCGAGTTCACGGGCTTCCAGAGCTTCGACCGCACCGCCGTGAGCCTGCTCAACCTGGTGCTCTACCTGGTGCCGCTGGCCACCATGCTGATGGCCGTCCAGAGCTTCCGCAGCGAAGGCGGCATGACCGAGCAACTGATGGCCGAGCCGGTCACCCGGGTGGAGGTGGCGCTGGGCAAGCTCGCCGGCCTGGGCACCGCCCACGTGACGGCCACGCTTCTCGGCTTCGGGTTCTCGGGCGTGGTGATCGGCGCCAAGGTGGGCGTCCGCGGGCTGTCCGCCTACCTGGTGCTGGTGGGCTTCACGATGCTCCTGGGCGCGGTCTTCCTGGCGCTGGCGAGCTTCCTCACCATCCTCGCCGGACGCGGCTTGCGCGCCTACGCCGCGGTGCTCGTGGCGTGGTTCGTGTTCGTGCTGCTCTTCGACCTGACGGTGATCGGGCTGACCTTCGTGCTTCCCGAGGCCTGGGCCACCCGGCTGGCGATCGCCGGCGTCGTCGCCAATCCCATCGACGCGGCGCGCGTGGCCACGCTGCTGGCGATCGCCGGCAAGGAGCTCTTCGGCGCCGCCGGCGCCCAGCTCGTGCGCTCGCTGGGCGGCGTCGGAGCGGCGATCGGCGTCCTGACGGCGGTCCTGGTGGCCTGGCTCGCGGTGCCCGCGGCCGCGGGCGTGTGGGCGTTGAACCGGCGGGATCTTTGACCGGGTGCCGTGCCCCCCAAGGACTCCGTCCCGCCACGCGCCTGAGGCGCTCCGGGCCGGCGATCTACAGCACTCGGCCCCAGGGCGCGAGCAGGAGCTTCTCGCCCGCGGCGAGGTCCTTGAACGTCGTGCGCGGAGCGGGAAAGAGACGCCGGAGCCGCGCCGGCGGTCCGGTCCCGGAGATCTCGTCGACCCTCCTCTGCCAGCGGTGGATCATGGCGACGTAGGGACCGTAGACGTCGCGGCGCAGGGCTTTCGACATCGGCGTCGAGACCGAGGAGTTGTAGAAGCCCGGCGCCGGCTTCCTCAGCCCGCAAAAGTGATAGAAGACCAGGGGCTCGTCGTCGACCATGACGCGGCCGTCGCCCTTGTGGATGCGATAGACAGGCACGTTCCAGGGCGCGACGTTGGCGCCCTTGTGGCGGTGCACCACGACGCCCTCGAAGCGGCGCGGCCACTGCTCGAGATATTTCTGGTCGCTGTAGCGGTCGCCCTCGATCCGGTCGTGGCACCACTCGACGCACCGCTCGTGCCACCACTGCGCGCAGGCCAGCCCGTTGGCGTCGCGCCGGAAGCAGGCCCAGCCGGAGTTGTAGAGCCCGCAGTCCTCGTGGTGCTTCCACATTTCCGGGAAACGGTGCTCGGTGACGCCGATGGAGCCGTCGCCGAGCTCGTCGAAAAGGGGCTCGGGATCGCTGAAGAAGCAGGCGTCGGCGTCGACGAAGGCGAGGACGTCGATCTCGGCGCGGTTTCTCAGCAGCCAGTTGGGAAAGGAAGCGGAGCAGGTGTAGCAGTACTCCCGCTCGCTGCGGTTCCGGCGCGCCGCGAGCATCGTTTCGTCCGCGAAATCGGCGTGGCGCACGAGCTCCAGGCGCTCGCGGCCGAGCCGCGAGAGGACGCGGTGCGACTCCTCGTCGAGGCAGAGCAGGAACAGCCGGGCGTCCGGGCAGCAGCGCGTCAGCGACTCGTGGAGCGCCAGCCCCTTCGCGAGGTAGCCCCGATTCACGTGAGTGCAGAAGTAGCGGGTCGTCATGCCGGCCTTCGACGGCGGCGATGCTATCCTACGCGCGGCACGACCATGAGGAAAGCCGAGGTGTTCGCGGTCAGCGGCCTCGACGATCTCGCAGCGCTCGAGGACGATTGGAAGGCGGTGTACCGCGCCGATCCGCACGCCACCGTGTTCACGTCGTGGCCTTGGCTGTGGGGCCGGCTCGCGGCCCTGACCGAGACGTGGTGGGTGCTGGTCGCCCGGGCCGAGGGCGGGCCGGTGGTGGGGCTGCTGCCGCTGCGGACGGAAGCGTCGATCCTGAGCATGGCGGGCAGCCCGCTGGCCGATTACACGGGTTTCCTGTGTACGCCCGGCTGGGAGGAGGCGGCGCTCGCCGCCTTCGCCGTCCACGTGCGGGAGCGCCTGAGCTGGCGGCGGCTGGAGCTGAGCGACGTCCTCGATCCCCGCCTCGACGCTTTCCTCGGGCATTTCCCGGAGCCGGCGTTCCGGACCGTCCGGCTGCCGCCGACGCCGTGTCCCCGTCTCGAGCTCGAGGACGATTGGGACGTCTTCCTCCGCCTCCGGGTCCAGTCGAGGCGGCGGCAGACCTTGCGCCGCAAGCTGCGAGCGATCGAACGGCTTCCCGGCTTTCGGATCACCAGCGTCGACGACGGCGGCGAGGCCCAGGTCGCAACGCTCCTCGGCCTCTGGCAGCGGCGATGGGGCGAGCTGCCAGAATCGGAGCTGGCGCAGTTCCGCTCGGTCTTCCTTTCCTGCCTGAAATCCGGGTGCCTGTGGCTCGACGTCGTGTGGGACGGCGACGTCCCCCTCGCCGGCCTGCTCGCCCTCCTCGACCGCGATCGAAGCTGTTTCCGCTTCTACGTCAGCGGGTTCGACGAGCGCTACGCGGCTTTCTCGCCGGGCTCCGTCATCGTCGCCCACAGCATCCGCGAGGCCATCCGCTGCGGCTTTCGGACCTACGACTTCCTGCGCGGGGACGAGCCTTACAAGTCCTCGTTCGGCGCCCGGCTCGAGCACAGCGAGAACGTGGCGGTCGCGCGCGCCTGACCCCGCAGCAGACCCCTGGCGGCCAGCAGTCGGCGGATCAGCGCCGAGTAGTAGGCGCGCTCGCCGCCGGCGAGCTCGCGCGCGACCCTGTCGTCCCAGTCCATGTCGTAGGTCTTGCCGAGGATCAAGTCGACCATGACCTTGCGGTCGCCGTCGATCAGCCCGCAGCTCGTCGGCACCCCTGCCCGCACGACCTCGCTGTAGAGGAGCAGCGAAGGCACCCGCCCGGGGAGGAGGAGCGGCTCGCCGAAGACGGGGTCCGGGCACGGTATGCCGAGGAGGTCGAGGACCGTGGGCAGGACGTCGAAGTGGCTCGAGAAGTCGACGCTCGCCGGCTCGAGCCGCGGATGGCTCACGAGGAACGGCACGTTGATCTCTTCTTTGATCACCGAGTTCGAATGGCCGTGATAGCCGAATTCTCCGAAGGCCTGGCCGTGGTCCGCGGTGACGACCAACAGCGTGTCGTCGAGCGACTCTCTCAGCCCGGTCAGGAATTCGCCGAGGATCCAGTCCATCTCCTCCAGACAGTTGCGATAGCGGGAGATCTCGCCGCGGCCCTGCCAACGGTTG
>DASWIG010000098.1:0-11978 GCA_036397835.1 Thermoanaerobaculia bacterium | reverse complement strand
TTCCCGCCAGCCACCGCGAACGGACCTTCGCCGCCCTGCCGACGGCGCAGGTGCTCTTCCTGCCGGACGTCGACGGCGGGCTCCGCGCGGCGTCGGCGGCGGCGCTGGCGGGCGTCGCCCTGGTGCTCCTCGTCGCCGCCGTCAACGTGGCCCACATGCTGCTCGCGCGCTCCGCCGAGCGGCGGCGGGAGATGGCCACGCGGCTCGCCCTCGGCGCCCGGCCCGCGGCGATCCTGCGCCAACTGCTGACCGAGGCCCTCCTGCTGGCGGCCCTCGGCGCCGCTCTCGGTCTCGTCCTCGCGTGGGGCGCCAATGCCGTGCTCAACGCGCTACGGCTGCCGGTGACCCTCGACCTGACCCTCGACCTCGCGATCGACGTGCGGGTGGTCGTCTTCACCGCGGCGTGGACGGCGCTGGCGGCGCTGATCTTCGCTCTGGCGCCGGCCGCCGCGGCCTCCCGCACCGACCTGATCGCCGCCCTGCAGGGCGCGGCCGCCGGCGGCCGGCGACGGCGGTGGACGGCGGTCTTCGTGGCGGCCCAGGTGGCGCTCTCGCTCGTCTTGCTCCTCGGCGCCGCCCTGGCGGTCCGTGGCATGGCGCGGGCCCACCGCGTCGATCCCGGCTTCGAGCCCCGCGGCGTGGTGGTCGCCTCCCTGGGACCGGGGCTGCGGGGCGCGTCGCCGGCCGAGGTCGAGGACTTCTACCGCCGCCTGCTCGCCCGGGTCGAGGCGCTTCCCGGCGTCGCCGCGGCCGGTCTCACGAGCCACCTGCCGTTGTCCGCCGAGATCCGCTTCGAGGAGATCGCTGCCGCGGACGCGGGCGGCGAGCCGGCGCCGGACTCCTGGCGGCGCGTCGACGCCGCCACCGTGAGCCCCGGCTACCTCGAGGCGCTCCGCGTGCCCGTGCTCGCCGGCCGTGCCTTCGACGAGCGCGACGACGCCGGCGCCCCGCGCGTCGCGGTGGTCAACCGCGCCCTGGCGCGGCGCTGGTGGCCGGAGGAGGACGCCGTCGGCCGCCGGCTGCGCGTCGCCGGCGTCGACGGCGTCTACGAGGTGGTGGGCGTGGTGGGCGAGGGCAAGTACCGGACCCTGGGCGAGGCGCCGCGTCCCTTCCTCTTTCTGGCCTTCGACCAGGACCGCTGGGCGAGGAGCGGCCGCAGCGGCGAGATCACGACCGGCACCGAGACTCTGGTGGCGCGGGTCGACGGCGAGGCGGGTCCGGCCCTGGCGGTCCTCAGACGGACGATCCGCGAGCTCGACGACCGCGTCCCGATCAGCCGTCTCTCGACCCTCGAGCAGGCCCTCGGCCCCGCCCTGGCGCTGCCGCGGACGGCGGCGGCGGTCCTCGCCCTCTTCGGCGCCCTGGCGCTGGCGCTGGCGGCAACAGGGATCTACGGCGTGACGGCTCACGCCGTCAGCCGGCGGACCCGCGAGCTCGGGATCCGGCGCGCTCTCGGTGCGCGCCGCCGCGACGTCCTCCGTCTCGTGCTACGGGACGCCGCGGTGTGGACGGCCGGCGGTCTCGCCGCGGGCGCGGCCGGCGCCTTCGCCGCCGGCCGGGCGCTCGAGGCCGTCCTCTACGGCGTCACCGCGGGCGACGCCGCGGCTTGGGGGTCGGTCTCGCTCCTGCTCGCCGCCGTGGCCCTCTTCGCCGCCTGGATTCCCGCGCGGCGCGCCGCGGGCGTCGACCCGTGGACGGCCCTGCGACACGAATAGCGGCGCGGAAAAAGAGGGTCCCACCCCCGACGGGATGGGACCCTCGAATGCGACGTCAGACCGCGGACGACGTCAGTCCGCGGACGAGGCGGCCGGCGACGGCTCACCGTCCGGCGACGGGCCGGAGTCGGGCAGCGGCGAGGGGTCGCCGGCGCTCGAAGCCCGGCGCCGCGTGCGGCGCAGCGCCCGGAGGAACCTCGCGGCCAGGTCCCGGCGATCGGCCAGGAGGAACAAGCCCACGTAGATGCGGGCACAGGCCGCGTCGATGCGCGTGGCCTCGGTGAGGCGGGCATCCTTGGCTTGCAGGCTCGCCTCCGCCCTGCGCTGTTCCAGCGCGACGGCGTCCAGAGCCTCGCGAAACGCGGCGTTGTCGCTCCGAAGCTCCGCGGCCAACTGAGCGGGATCGAACTGAACGCTCGAGGTCGTCGTCACCTGTGCGGTGAAGCCGGGGGCCTCGAGCCGGTTGGCGGTGTCCTCGGCCTGACGCCAGAGGCGCTCCCCCTCGGTGACCGGAGCCGTGGGACCGCTGGTGCCCAGCACCTCGCCGCTGCGCTCGGTGCCGAAGAGGCCGTCGGCGATCCGGCGGACGTGGACCAGCTTCCCGTGGACCCGCTCGCCCGCGACGTCGCGGCGCTGCCGCGGCTCGTTGTCGTTGGCGAGCTCTTCGTCATGGGCGTTGTCCGCCGCGGTGAGCCGCTGCGTCCCGCCGACCCGGAACCGCCCCAGCAGCGTGGCCAGCAGCCTGACGTCGGGGAGGGTCTCCTCGCCGGTCAGGACCTCGCGCAACCGGTCTTCCACCACCGGCAGCGCTTCTTGAACGTGGGTGTTCTCGACCGACCGGAAGACGGTGGACGCCTTCTGGCGGTCAATGCTCGGTACGGATGCCATGATTGACTCTCCTTTGTGCTCGGTTTCCTGACGAATGCGTTCGGACTTCGACGTGCTCTAAGACGTTCTCTTCACTTCACCTCCTTTCAAGACCGTTGGACGAGGCGGAGCTTCTCCGCCAGCTCCGCCCGGCGGATCAGCTCGAGCCATCCGCCGAGGATCGAGACCACGCAGTGGATGCCGTGGTCGAGCTCGGTACGCGCCTGATCTCTGGCTTCGAGCCGGGCCGCGCTCGCCTGGCGAATCTCGTCGAGATCGCCGTAAGCCTCGCGGAAAGAGGCGATGAGCGGCTCAAGGGCCGCGGCGGCCAGAGCGGGAACGAAGTAGCCGGGGTGCGGAATCGGCAGCCGCTTCGGATCGCGGAGCACCCTCAGGAAAGCCTCGGCCTGCGACAGGAGAAGCGCGGGTTGCGAGGCCTGGGCCGTCTTGCCCTCGATGCCGAGCAGCGACGCGGTGCGCGAGCCAAATACCGACGTGAGCTGCCGGCGGACCTCGACCAGCTTCCGGCGCAGCACCGACGCCGCGAGATCTCGCGAGGCCCGGGCCTCGCCTTCGCGGCTCCTGGACTCGTCGAGCTCCTTCTGGCTCTCGCGCAGACGTTGCCCGGCGTGTGCCGACATTCGCGCCGGAAGCTGCAAGACCAGCGTGAAGTCGGGAAGGACCTCGCCGTCCCGCAGCCAGGGCCGCAGCCATTCTCCGAGCTGGCGGCCGGCTTCCCGAGCGTGGGCTTCCATCAACGTGCCGAGGCGTACCGCCGCCTCGATGGCGATTCTCGTCATGATCGCTGACATGGTTCCAGTCTCCTTGAGCGTCGATCGTTTGTCGTGTCGGAAAGGCCGCTTCAGTGGATCGCCCGAGCGTCACCTCCTTTCCGTTCGTCGCTGAGGAAGGACCGCAACAGGGCGCAACCCTCCGCGACTCGGTGACGGATCTCGTCGCGCCGGCCGTTGCCGACCAGAGGGATGATCTGCCCCACGATCTCCTGGACGCGTCGCGCGATCCTGAAGCGCCGCCCCCGTGCGAGAAGCGAGCCGGCACAGGTCAGCTTGGCCTTCAGTGCGAGATCCCCGGACTCTCCAGAGTCGCCGGCTCCGTCGTCGAGGAAGACGGCGGCCTCCTCGAGCAAGATCACCGGGTAGCCCAGGTCGTCCTTGCTGAGACTTCCCAGGGCCAGGCCGTTGACTTTGCGCTCCGCGGGCAGGATCGTCCGCGTCACCCGCCGGCGCGACCGTCCCCGTGCCCGGTCCTCCCTGACCACGGCGGCGATCGCGGCGGGGCTGTCGACGACGCGTTCGGCCTTTTTCTGATCCTCCTTGTCGTCCTCCTCGTCCTCGACGTCTTCCCTGCGGAGGAACGCCAGCGTCTCGTCCTCGCTCTCCTCGGCCTCGTCGTGACGAGCGCCGGCGGCTTCGAGGCTGCAGACTCTGAAGTAGGCTGGATCTGCCTCCTGGGCCTCTCGTTTGAACGTCAGCAGCTCCGAGCTCAGATCGGCGACGTCGTCGTCGAGATCCTCGCCGCTGACGCCCTCCGGATCGATCTTGTCGAGGTTGGCGAGCAACGCGGTGCTGGCGCGGCTGACGTGCGACCCGACGGTCCCGACCGGGATCCCGAGCGCGTCGGCGATCTCTTCGTAGCTGTCGCCGTGAAGTCGACGCAGGAGGGACTGCCGTGTCCGCTGCGCCAGCTTGGTGATCCGCAGGAGCTGGCGCAGGACGAGGCGCCGCCGCTCCACCGTCTCGTTCATCGTCAGCCTCGCCTCCGGGCCCGGCTCGAAGGTGCCGCGCACCCAGAAGACGCTCGGGTCGCCGTCCCGGCGGACCGTGGCGGCGAAGTCCTCGATGCCGTCCCGGCTCCGGGCGCTGTCGCGCCGGAAGTTGCGCAGATGGTTGCCGGCGATCTTGAAGAGCCAGAAGTGAAAGCGCTCCGCGTCCTTCAGGGTCCCGATCTGTTCCAGCATCCGGACGAAGACGGTCTGCGCCAGGTCGTCGGCCTCATGGTCCCGACAGCCATGGCGCCGAAAGTAGGCGCGAAGCTCCGGCTCGAACGTCTCGAAGAGGTGCCGGGTGCTCTCGTCGACCTCTCCTCCTTGGAGCGCGCGCACCGCGGCGAGCGTCTCGGCGTCGAGCGCCGGGAGATCCCGGGGAGGCGGCATCTCTTCGGCTGTCCATTCGGCTTCCATGGTTCTCCTCCATCTCTGCGGGCAGACCTCACCGACGGGGACGGACGTGGCGTTGCCCCGTGCGGACCTTCCTGGCACGGCTACGCATCACGGATTCGGGCCGTGACGGCAGGCGTACGGACGGCTCGCTGTCGGTGAGAGCCCGCCGAACGCGGAAAGGTTCCGAGCGACGACGCCGGAAGGCTGGAAACCGGCCGGTTGGCGCGCTTCCAGCGAGAGTACCGGGAGGTCTGGCGTCGAGGGTCCCTGGTGGCGGCGCGGGGACCCCGCTCAGAGGCGGTCTTTCGTGACCCTCTACTACCAGAGACACCACGGAGCTCCGGAATCTTGCACTTGGCGGCGAGACTTTTTCTCTGACATCGGCCCGCGGGATCTTCCCGGCGCCGCTCAGGGACGTTGTGGACGCTCGCGGGAGCCTTCCGCGGCCGCTCGCTGAATCCCCGAGAGCGGGGTGTGGCTCGTCCATGGCTGAGGCCACTGTACCATTCTCGTGGTGCCTCGTCCCGCGATCGGGCGTCGCTGCCCATGGATCTGCCGGTGCAGCGTGTCGGCGATCTCTGCGCGGAATTCCCGCAAGAGGGAGTTCTACCTGAGCGAGGAAGCCGTACGGCGGGCTGTCCAGCGACACAGCCAATTCAATATCCTCCATCCCGCATTGGCTCTCAAGGTTGACGTCATGGTCCCGGCGGACACGATGTTCAATCGCAGCCGATTCGCGCGCATGAAACGCGTCAAGCCGGAGCCCGGCTACGAGGCATACTTCGCCTCGGCTGAAGACGTCATAGTAAAGAAGATGGATTTCTTCCGTCAAGGAGGCTCGGAAAAACACCTCCGCGATATTGCCGGAATCCTCAAGATAAGTGGTGACGATCTGGATCGCGAATACATCGAGAACTGGGCAGAGAACATGGGGCTAGAGACCATATGGAGAACCATACTCCACAGCGTTCGCTGATCCCCGGGGGACCCGGTTCTCCAGAGTCGCGCCCGCCTTGATCCTGACTTACCAACCCGCCGACGCCTCCTCCGCGTCCGCCAGCTCCTCGAGCCGACGCCCGTACCTGTATTTCTCGATCAACCGGCGTGCCTCGACCAGCGCCTCTTTGTCTTTGAAAAGACGCGCGCGGTAAAGCTGGACGTCGGCCTGGAAGAGCGGCATGGGGCCGCGCTCGGCGATCTCCCAGACTTCGTCGAGGTCGGCACGGGCGCCGACGGCGTCGCCCGTCAGGAAGCGAAGCCAGGCGCGGGTGAGCAGGCCGCGAGGTAGGCGTGTCACATCACCGGCACGGCGGAGACCCTCCACGGCCTCGACAATTTCTGGTTTCGAGTCTTCGACCGCGGACTTCACCAGAACACCGGAGGCATGGAGCCGTTCCAGGATCGTCCGGTAGAACCTGGAACGACCTATCGTGAGGTGGTCGAGAGCAAGGGTGAGAAGGGACATCTTGTTCTGCACAGCCCAGTGGAGCGTCTGGGTCGCCCGCTGCTCGATATCGCGACAGGTATAGCTGAGCCCGCCGGGGCGGCGCCCCCTCGTCGGCTCATCCAACGTCGAGCCTGCGACGATCCCGGCCTGCCACGCAGCACGCTCGGCGCCGGCGAGCCTTGACGTCAGTCGGTCCGCTGGTGGCGACGATGAAGGTGTCGAGGGGCGGCTTGAATCCGAGGGCCTTCTCGACCTCCTGTTCAAGCTCCCCGATGGTCAGCTCGGTGCGCAGCAAGCCTTCCTTCTGCTTGCACTGCACTCCCATCCGACGGTCGCCAAAGACGCCGAAGACGTCCACTCCGGCCTGCGGTTGACCCGAGCGTCCGTTCTTCTGGGCTCCGGGGTCGTCCCAGATCTCCTTCCACAGGTCGAGGCACAGCGCCTCGAAGGCCGTCGGGTCGTTCGGGGGCGGGTATCGTTCGTCGTCGGCGCTCATCCCGGACAGTCCATAATCTCCAGACCCCCTAAAGGATGTCGATGACCCCATGGGCGACAGGGAAGCTGCCGTCGCCGTATTCTGGTCGGATGTCGAGGCCCGAGCCAATCGCGCCCGCCTGCTTCGCGGCTGTGTCAGTGCCGAGGAGGCAGGCCGGTTGACGGGCCGGTCGCGGCAGGCCGTCGAGAAGCAGCGCCGTTCAGGCCGCATGTCTCAGGTCTCGGGCGGAAGCGAGTTTCTTGCACGCTCCAGCGCCCCGACATCCAGGAGATCTTGCGGCCGGCCCACGGAACGTTTGTTGACTAACAGATCGTCCAGGCCGAGCAGAGCGACCGGGACATCTCCGTAGGTCGAGTGGATCCGCCGCTGCCATGCACCTGCGAAGGACAGCCCCTTGAGCTCGGTGATGACATCTATCCGATTCGGCTCGACGCCGATCTGGAAGATCGTGCCGGAAGTGGCGAGGTCTTCGACCTCGAGGGTCTCCATTGGCGCACCGAACCGGGTCAGCGCAGTGTAGACACGCTGGGCGTTGTCGGGTGTGGGCTCGATCCAGATGTCGAGGTCCTTGGTATAACGGGGAGTGGCATGGTAGATCACCGCGTGAGCGCCGACAACGAGGTAACGCGCCTCAACGGCGGACAACTCGGAGAACAGATCTCTGAAGTCTGGGTTGACGGGCATTCTCTCCTCGTATGGCGGAGGCTTCGGTCACCATGTCCCAAGCCGCAGCGAATCGTCCCTCGGCTCCTACACGCCGCCAGAACTCGAGATCGAAGGAGCCGTCGTCCTGGGTACCGGGCCGATGGACTCTGGACATGATGACCCGCCGTTCCATGACGCTATTCTACATCAGGCACAGGTGGAGGAGGAAGCTCCTCGGTCAGCAGAGGCAGCCAGGGATCTGGCCACCGCGACCGCCTGGGTGGCGCTCCAGCGACTCACGCTGCCTGGAACAGGTCGGTCACGTCGGCGATCCAGCGGCCGTCCTCTTCGAGCTCGAAGTCGACCAGCAATCTCAGGGCATAGGGTATCATGGAGCTACTTGGGGGCAACAGCAGCCCGAAGGGGTTCTTGGGCTGCTCACTCGCCCTGCAAAGTACTGATCCCAATCAACTTGGAGATTTGGGCCCTCTATAGACGCCGGCATCCTCGCGAGCCTTGACGCACGAGGCGGTTAGCTACCGATTTTTCCGCTGAAAACCTTCGTCATGACCAGGGACGGCGTCGATTCTCCACGGAGACCTGGGTCGGGACCGGGTGAGGCGTCGATCCTCCGCCGGAGATCCCCGTCGTTACCAGGTGAGGTCGCGGACTCCTACGAAACCCTCGTATACTTCCCTGGGAGAACCGGCGATATCCCCGCGGAAGCGAGGGATCACCGGGGGAGAACGCGATTTTCGGCCGACGCTCCGCTGTTGCCCGCTCAGAAACGCGCCGATCCACGTATCGAGCCGCTAGAAGAGGGCTTGAAACGCGTTCCTTCACGTTCCGGTCGCCTTGAAGAGCCCTTACGGAGGGTCGCGTCGGTGGCGGCCCGCGTCGAAGAGGCCTTGAAACGCGCCGCGACGGCGGCGCGACGCCTCGAAGAGGCCTTGAATCGGCCGCAGCAAGGCTCCGGTCCGGTTGTGGGCCACTTCGAAGCCTCCTGCTGCACGAAAATAGCCGGCCCGAGCGCAACCCGCGTAGAATGGCCCGCCGTGAGGTACTTCCCTGCCGAGCGCACCAGCGCGACGCTGCCGGAGCTCTACGACGCGGCCCTCGACGTGATCCAGGACGCGATCATGTGCGACGGGATTTCGATCTTCGAGCTCGCCGACGACGGCCGCTCGCTCGAGTTCGTGGCCACCCGCACCTTCGCCCGCGACCTGCTGAAAGGGCTCGAGCTGCCGCTCGGCACCGGCCTGGCCGGGCGCTGCGCCGCCGAGGGCCGCGGCCTGATCTCGAACCGCGCCCATTCCCACCCCGACTTCTTCGCCGTGCCCGATCAGTCGCTGGCCTTCAAGACCCGTTCGGTGCTGTGCAGCCCGATGCGCCACGGCGGCGAGCTGGTGGGCGTGATCGAGCTCGTCAACAAGGTCGACCGCGGCGATTTCGTCGAGGCGGAGCTGCGCTCGGTGGAGGCCCTGGCCGCCGGCGCCGCGGCCAACTGGCGCCGCGCCGGCAGCAGAGAGGCCTTCTACGAGCTGACGCGGATGCTGCGCAAAGTCGTCGACGTCGAGGGCGTCTCGATCTTCACCCTCGACGGCGGCGGCGACCGGCTGCTGCTGCGCTTCTCCGACACCACGCGCAAGACCGACCTGGTTGGCATGAAGCTCGGCCTCGACCAGGGCGTCGCCGCCGCGGTGGCGCGCTACCACGAGCCCCTGCTGGTGCCCGACGTCCACCGCGAGCCGCGTTTCTTCGAGGGCGTCGACGCGGTGAGCATGTTCGCCACCCGGTCGATCGCGGCAGTGCCGGTGCTCTTCGGCGAGCGCCTGCTCGGGGTCGTCGAGCTGGTCAACGGGCGCGGGAGCGGAGCGTTCACGGAGCTTGATCTGGGGGTGCTGCGGCGGATCGCGGCGGAGCTGGCCGACCGGATGCACCTGATCGGCTGAGGAGACGCGCGTCGTTACGTTTTGTGACAGCCCTGAGATGCTCGAGTGAAGCTCAGCCGATAGAGTCCGCCGTCATGAAGCAGCTCAACGCCGACGTCGCGTACCCCTCTCCACGTCGATGGAAGACCGGCCTGGCGCTTGCCGCGCTGCTCGCGAGCACCGCCGCCGCAGACGCCCAGGCCGTCTCCGATTCGGCCGCGGCGACGGCCGAGTGTCTCGCATGGATCGACAAGACCTATCGGATCGACGCGATGACGGAGGACCTGGGTCTCGACCTCGCGGACGACCATGAGGCCGTCCTCGCCTGCGTCCGCCGCGACACGGCGCGGATGAGCCCGGCCAACGCCGTCAGGTACTGCGAGAACGTGCTCAAGGTCCATTGCCCCGGCCTCGATCTGCTCGCCGAGATCGGCGAGGCCCAGGTCGAGCGGTGCGAAGAGCTGCTGGCGGGGTCTCTGGGGTTGCAGACGGACCGGCACGAGGGCTGGAAGACGTGCGCGCAACACAAGGTGTTCGACCGGTATTCGATGAAGGGGGAGGCGAGCGGCGAGGCCGCGTGCCGCGCCGCGCTCCTCGACGAGTGCGGGACGAACCTCGACGCCGCGGTCGAAGCGAACGAGCTCTCGCCGGAGCAGCGCGTCTTCGCGGAGTGCTGCTCGGCCGACGCGCTCGACCCGGAGACCTGCCCCATGATCGACGACGGCTTCGAACGCGGTCCGTGCCACGACCGTCCGGTCTGCGTCAACCGGCTAACGACCGAGTGGATCCGCTGCTCCGCGCGGGCCGGCGAAGCCTCCGCCTCGTGGTCCCAATGGGGCGGCCCGAGCCGGGACTTCAGGGCTCCGGCCGCGGATCTCGCCACGAGCTGGCCCGCGGGCGGGCCCGAGAAGCTTTGGAGCCGTCCGTTGGGCGAGGGCTACTCGGCGATCCTCTTCGAGGGCGGCCGCCTGTACACCATGTACCGCGACGGCGCGGAGGAGGTGGTGGCCTGCCTCGACGCCGGGAGCGGCGAGACGGTGTGGGAGCACCGCTACGAGCACGGCCCGCACGAGCGGCACCTGACGCAGTTCGGCAACGGTCCGAGCTCGACGCCGCTGCTCGCCGGCGACCTGCTCTTCACCGTCGGCATCGCCGGTCGGATGCACGCGCTCAGTAAAAAGGACGGCGGGGTCGTCTGGGTCCGTGACCTCTGGGACGAGGACCTGGGCGGCAACGTGCTCGGGAACGGCTACTCCTCGAGCCCGGTGGCATATGAAGACACCGTGATCGTGCTCGTCGGCGGCGAGGACGCTGGGCTCGTGGCCTTCAACCGCGAGGACGGCAGCGTGCGATGGCGCTCGCTGAGCTTCAAGAACAGCTATTCCTCGCCGCAGATCGTGACCGTCGCCGGCGACGAGGAGCTCGTGACGTTCATGGCCGAGGAGCTGATCGGCGTCGACCCCGAGAGCGGCGAGCTGCGCTGGCGTTACCCGCACGTCAACCAGTTCCGGCACAACATCTCCATGCCGGCCGTCGCGGACGGGGGCGTTGTCTTCCTCTCCTCACCCCAGGCCGGGGCCCGGGGTCTGCGTCTGGTTTCCGACGGCGAAACGATCGCGGTCGAAGAGATCTGGTCCACGCGCCGGGTCCAGCTCTTCCACGGCTCGTCCGTCCTGATCGGCGACTGGGTCTACGGCTCCAGCGGCACCGCGGCGCCGGCGTTCCTGACCGCGGTCAACGTCCGCACCGGCGAGATCGCCTGGCGCGAGCGCGGCTTCGCCAGGGCCAACTGCGTGGAGGCGGACGGAATGCTCGTGATCCTCGACGAGGACGGCATGCTCTACCTCGCAAGCGCGACGCCCGAGAAGCTCGAACTGCTCGCGAAGACCAAGCTGCTCGAGAAGGTAGCCTGGACGGCGCCGACAATCGTCGGCACGACCCTGTATGCGCGGGACCGCAAGCAGGTCGTGGCGGTCGACCTGGGATCGTCGTCGTGACGGGCCTCCGGTAGGGGCACGCTACACTCTGGCCGAGGCATGGGATCGCAGGACTCGAAGATCTTCTTGCTCACCCGGCACGCTGAGCACATGCAGGCGGTTGACGACCAGGTGCGCGGTGCCGTCGCCCCCCACGGCGACGACGGCCTCCACGTCGCCGGCGAGGTGCTCGTCGAGCTCGCGCACGCAGGCGTCGGGGTCGCCGGCGACGACCTGACGCATCGCCGCCAGCTCCGGCGCGTCGCGCAGCAGCTTCCCCCACACGCCGCCGGCACGGCCGCCGCCGGCGGCCGGGTTGACGACCATCACGAGACGGTCGAAGTTCACCGCTCCTCCCCGGCGACGCCGGCGAGCGTCCAGCCTCGCGCGTCGCGTTCGAGCCGGTCGCGCTCCATGTCCCAGCGCCTCGCGTCCCAGCCCATCTCCCGGCAGACCGTCTCGCGCAACCGCGGGACGACGTCGTCTAGAACCGCCGGCCGCCACAAGCCGAGACGCGCAGCCGTCCGCCCGGGCCGCGGTCGCCTTCTTCCACCGTCGCCCGGGTCAGCACCCGTCCGCCGTGCTCGGATTGCCCGGCGGCGTCGAGGTCATGCTCTACGAGCCTCGACACCCTGTGATGATCGATGCCGCGGCGGCGACGAACCCCTCGTCTTCCCGCTCCACCGCCACCCGACGCCCCAGGAGACGCGCCTGCAAGCCGT
>DASWIG010000097.1:0-4940 GCA_036397835.1 Thermoanaerobaculia bacterium | reverse complement strand
GACCACCGAGATCGTCGACGGCCGCGTGCGTTCGCCGGGCCACGAGCCGGAAGGCGAGGCGCCCACGCGCGCGTTCCTCGCGCGCCTCACCGACCAGGAGCGGCTCGCCGAGGAGGTGGTGCCCCTGGTGCGCGAGCACCTGAAGCCGATCCTGCTCTACCGCGAACGGGCGGGGGCGCCGGCGGTGCGGCGCCTGGCGCGGCGGGTGGGCCGCATCGACCGCCTGGTCCGGGTGGCCCGCGCCGACCACCGCGGACGCCCGCCGCTGCCCTTCGACGGCTTCCCCGCCGGCGACTGGCTGCTGGCGCGCGCCGGCGAGCTCGAGGTGGCCGCCGAGGCGCCGCGGCCGATCGTCATGGGCCGCCACCTGATCGAGCTCGGGCTGGCGCCGGGGCCGCACTTCGGCCCGCTGCTCGAGGCCTGCTTCGAGGCGCAGCTCGACGGCGTCTTCGCCGATCTCGAAGGCGGCCTCGCGTTCGCGCGAGAGGTGATAGAATCGACGGACAAGACTCCGTCGTGACGCAATGAATCCGCTCGAGCGACTCTTCGATCTTTCGCTGGACATGCTCTGCATCGGCGGGTTCGACGGCTATTTCAAGCAGGTCAACCCGGCCTGCACGCGGATTCTCGGCTACGAGGAAGCGGAGCTCCTCGCCCGGCCGTACACGGATTTCCTCCATCCCGACGACCGCCAGTCGACGGAGGAGGCGCTGGCACAGCTCGTGCGCGGCGTGCCCGTGATCGACTTCGAGAATCGCTATCGCTGCAAGAACGGCGCGATCCGCTGGCTCGCCTGGCGCGCCTGCTCCGTGCCCGACGAAGGGACGGTCTACGCCGTGGCCCGCGACGTCACCGAGCACCGGCGGCTGCGCCAACTGCACGCGGCGGCCGAGGTGCTGCGCGCGGTCGAGCAGGGGACCGCGGCGGCCACCGGCACGGACTACTTCCGCTCCCTGGTGCGCCACCTGGCGACCGCCCTCGGCGTGCGCTATTGCATGGTCACCGAGTGCCTCGACGACCCGCCTACCCGGGTGCGCACCATGGCCTTCTGGAACGGCGAGACGCTCGTCGACGGCTTCGAGTACGACCTCGAGGGCACGCCTTGCCAGCTCGCCCTGGGGGGCGCGGAGCCGTGCTGCTTCGGATCGCGGGTGCGCTCGCTCTTCCCCGCCGACCCGGAGCTGGCGAGGCTCGGCGCCGAGAGCTTCGTGGCGGTGCGCATGTACGACTCGACGCGCCGCGTGATCGGGCACCTGGCGGCGATGGACGTGGAGTCCCTTCCCGAAGACGGCGTCGACACGTCGCTCCTGCGCATCTTCGCCGACCGCGCCGGCGCCGAGCTCGGGCGCCGGCGGGCCGAGCTCGAGCGCCGGCGGCTGTACGAGCAGATGCTGCACCTCCAGAAGCTCCGGAGCCTCGGCGTGTTGGCGGGCGGCATCGCCCACGACTTCAACAACATCCTGGTGGGCATCCTCGGCAACTCCGGCCTGGCGCTCGGCGAGCTGCCGCCGGGCTCGCCGGCGCGGCCGTTCATCGAGCGCGTGGAGCAGGCCGCCGAGCGCGCCGCCGAGCTCGCCGGCCAGATGCTCGCCTACTCCGGCAAGGGCCAATTCATGGTCGACACGTTCGACTTGCGCCGCCTGGTGGAAGAAACGGCCGGTCTGCTCGAGACCTCGATCTCCAAGAAGGCCGAGCTGCGATTCGTTTTCGCCGGCGACGTGCCGCCGGTCCGCGGCGACGCCACCCAGATCCGCCAGGTGGTCATGAACCTCGTCACCAACGCTTCCGACGCCCTCGGCGACGCCGCCGGCACCATCTCGGTGGAGATCGGCGTCGTCGAGGCCGACGGCGTCGACCTCGCCCCGACCTGGACGGCGGACGAGCTGCCCGCGGGCCGCTACGTCTACCTCGCGGTCGCCGACACCGGCTGCGGCATGGACGCCGACACCCGGGCCAAGGTCTTCGACCCCTTCTTCACCACCAAGTCCACGGGACGCGGTCTCGGCATGGCGGCGGTGCTCGGCATCGTGCGCGGACACCGCGGCGCGATCAAAGTCGCCAGCGATCCCGGGCACGGCTCGACCTTCACCGTGCTCCTCCCGGTCAGCGACGAGCCGGCGCAGGACCGTCCCGCGGCCGCCCGAGCCGCCGTCCAGCCCGGCCGCGGCAAGATCCTCGTCGTCGACGACGAAGATCTGGTGCGCGACGTCGCCGAAGCCACCCTCACCCGTTCCGGCTTCGAGGTGCTGATCGCCGGCGACGGGCTGCGGGCCCTGGCGATCGTGCGCCGGCAAGGCCACGAGCTGGCCGCCGTGGTGCTCGACCTGACCATGCCGCACATGAACGGCGAGGAGACCTTCCACGAGCTGCGCCGTCTCTTCCCCGACCTGCCGGTGATCCTCACCAGCGGCTACAACGAGCCGGACGCGACCGGCCGCTTCGCCGCGCCCGGACCCGCCGGCTTCCTCAAGAAGCCCTACCGGCCCGACGACCTGCTGCGCGTCGTGACCGAGGTGCTCGAATCCGCGACGGAATAGGACGCATGTCCATCAATCCCATTGCTGAAGCTCTCCTTCTTATGGTGTTCTTCCTGTTCGGCGATATATCGTCGAAGCGCTGGCAGACGATCCGGGACGATGTGTACGTAGATCTCGGCAAGGGCGTGCGGCAATGGACGTCTCCTTATACAACCCCGTTGGGGTTGGGATTGTGGTGGCACCACAACCCAGGGCGGCGCTGCGCTTGCCCTGGGCTTCGGGATAAAACCCCGTTGGGGTTTGTTGCTCCTTCGTCGCTTTTCGATCCTCTTACTTCGAACTGCCTCGGACTGCATGACGTGATCCGGCTGTCCTGGGTCATCGCCGTCCTTGGTCGTCGCCGTCCCGGATCGTGGAGCCGCCACGATCCGTTCCGGAATCGAATCCCAACGGGACTCAATTGCGAAGCCCAGGACAAGCGAAGCGCCGTCCTGGGTCGCGTGGGACATGGTCAGCGAAGCTGCCGCAATCCGAGGCGAAGATGCCCGTCAATCCCGACTTCAGAGATCTGTTCTCCGAGTTGAACGGCGCTGACGTCCGCTTCCTCCTGGACGTTGAATCGCTCAAGCGAGTCAGGCCAACCGGCAGCTCATGAGGTCGCCGCGCCGCGGAGGAAGATGACCCCATGCTCGAATCCGCGACAGAATAGGACGCATGTTCTCGCTGCTGCTGAGAGCCCTCGCGAAGTCCGTCCCCGAGATGTCCGAGACCGAGCGCGTTGCGCTCGCGGCCGGCGACGTCTGGCTCGACGGCGAGCTCTTCTCCGGCCGCCCCGACTTCCGCCGCTTCCTCGACGCCGCCTACCCGAGCCTGACCGAGCGCGAGCGCGCCTTCCTCGACGGCCCCGTCGAAGAGGTCTGCCGCCGCGTCGACCCGCGCGAGGTCGCCGCCACCCGCCGCCTGCCCGACGACGCCTGGGAGCTCTTGCGCCGTCATCGCTTCTTCGGCCTCGGCCTGCCCGAGGCCTACGGCGGCCACGCCTTCTCGGCGCTCGTCGAACGGGCGACCGTGGCGCGGCTCGCCGCGATCCAGATGGACAGCTTCCCGGCGGACGAGTGGCTTCCATCCCCACTCCGAGAAAGGACGACGACATGTGTGGACGCTATACCCTGACCGACCCGGGCGACATCGTGACCGAGCTCAACGCCGACGCCTCGGGCGTCGAGCTGGCGCCGCGCTACAACATCTCCCCGACTCAGAACGTCCCGATCGTGCGCGCCGGCAAGGAAGGCGGACGCGAGGTCCGGAACCTGCGCTGGGGCCTCATCCCCTTCTGGGCCAAGGAAGCGGCGATCGGCAACCGCATGATCAACGCCCGCGCCGAGACGGTGGGTGAGAAGCCGGCGTACAAGGCGTCGCTGACGCGCCGCCGCTGCCTGGTGCTGGCCGACGGCTTCTACGAGTGGAAGAAGGAGCGCGGCGGCAAGCAGCCCTACCACATCCACCTGGTGGGCCAGCAGCCGTTCGCCATGGCCGGCCTCTGGGACCGCTGGACCAAGGGGGAGGAGGGACCCATCGAGTCGTTCACCATCATCACCACCGACGCCAACCAGAAAGTGGCGGAGCTGCACAACCGCATGCCGGTGATCCTGGACGCCGAGGCGCGCGAGCGCTGGCTCGACCCGGAGCTCGCCGACGCCCGCGAGCTGGTGAGCCTCCTGCGTCCCTTCGACGACGAGCGCATCGACTTCTACCCGGTGAGCAAGCTCGTCAACAGCCCGTCGAACGAGCGGCCCGAGTGCGTCCAACCGATCGAGCTGGAAGTATGAAGGGAGATACCCTGCAAGACCGCTGAGCGGCCGCCGTCGAGGTAGCCGGGCAGCGGGACGAGGACATCGACCTCTCCGAGATCCCCGAGGTCACCGAAGACGACGTGCGGGAGGCCGTCTTGCGGGTGGACGGCAGTCCTACCCCGCCATGACCTCGTCGAACGCGGCGTGGACGACCGGCAGGTCCTCGCCCACCCACGCCTTGAACGCCGCGCTGGCGAAGAGCCGCTCGTCGCCCGGATAGGTCGGCACCACGTAGAGCGGGAAGCGCTCGAAGATCTCGCGGTCGCAACGCCGGCGTCGACCCTGGACGCAGCGGCGCCTGGGTGATCCTGACCGGTGGCGAGCCGGCTCTCCAGATCGACCGGGAGTTGACCCTGCGTTCGACGGCCCGGAGGTCGACGAGCGGACGCTGCGGTGGTGCATCCAGTTGGTGAAAGAGAATCCGCCGTGGCGGCTGTCGGTTCAGCAGCACAAGCACTGGAAGAACTTGGCTCGCTGCGCTCGCGAACGGTGATATCCTTGCTCTGCGCAACAAGCGGAGCTCCGTGTAGGGCAGGCTCCGCCTGCCGATTCACGCGATCCGTGGCAGAATCGTCAGGCGCAGCCTGACCTACACGTAAGACGTCTATTT
>DASWIG010000096.1:0-1556 GCA_036397835.1 Thermoanaerobaculia bacterium | reverse complement strand
CTCTTGCCCATGCCGGTACACACCACCCGTCCGCGGGCGGCGAGCAGCACCTCCACGGCGCGGTCGAAGCTCTCGTCGAGCTGAGCGACGAGGCCGGCGATCGCCCGCGCTTCCACGTCGAGCACCCAGCGCCCTACCTCTCGCGGCGGCCGAGGTTTACTCACCGGGTCTCCTGAGACTTGCCGAGCCTGGCCTTTCCGGCGTCTCGTCCGTCATTGGACGCAGGCCGACACGGCTTCTATCGCGCGCAGCCCTCCGAACCCCGACTCGCAGCCGGCCACCAAGCGCCGCCGGCGGTGTAGCTCTGGCCAAGGCGTCGGGCCCGGCGGGTGCGGCTCACTGCACCTCATGCGGGCTCGCCCTCGCCGGCGTGGAGGCGCCGTCTGAGGATCCTGCCGGCATCGGCGAGCGTGTGATAGCTCGCCGCCTCCAGCACCATCGCCAGCGACCCCGGCGACCTCAGCAGCCACTCCACCACGTTGAGCCCTTCCATAAGCTCGGGATCCGTGCGGTGAACCCAGCCCACCTTCCTCAGCGTGCCGCCGGCCAGCGTCCGCACGTCGGTGCCGCCTGCCGCGCTCGTCCCGAGCTGATAGCGCTGCTCGCGCCCGATCGTGGGCAGGATGGCGGCGAGCAGGAGAGCCGTTTCGCGTTCCTCGAGCACGGCGTACGGCTCCTCGCGCTCGGCGCCCTCGCGCACGACGGCAAAGCCGGTCTCCTGCTCGCGGACCGTCCACGGGCCGCCGTACTCGGCCTCCGGCCACGACGGCCCACCGGCGTCGCGGCGCGAGAGCCAATTGAGGAAGTCGGAATCGAAGACGTTGGTCGTCGCTCGGCTGGACGTCATACTTATCTCCTCTCTCTCAGGGCAGAGGGGCGCCGCGCCGAATCGCCGTCTTGCCGCTCGCGGAGATCCCGGCGCGGCTCATCGGCCGTCACGGCGGCGGCCCGGCGCGGCCCCTCCTGAATGGCCGCCGGTGGCGGCGTTGGGTGTCGTCAGGAAGGACGGTAAAAGCCTCGATCCGAAATCACGAAATCGCGATCAAGTTCAGGAGCTTGCCGGACCGAACAGGAACATCGGACCCGACGGATACCGACCGCTCGGTCGGTCTACGTCGCCGGGGCGGGCGCGTTGCCCGCAGCGTTCGGCCACGCCGTTACGTCGCGATCAGGCAGGGGGGGAGGTGGGCGCCAGCCGCCGCTCTCAAACGGCGCAGGGCCGGCGCCAGGAGCGATAGCGTTTCCGGTTGCGGACATCCTCTCAGGAGGGCGATGACCTCGTTGAGAGCCTCGACCTGACGCCGGCCAAGGGGCTGGCCCTTGAGCAGCGGGAGGAGCTCCCGTCTGAAGAACCGCTTGATGCCGTCGCGGTTGGGCCACATCGAGATGGCGACGTCGTGGCCGACGCCGATCACCTCATCGCGCATCCCCTGGCTCGCGAACTCGACGAGCGCGACCTTCATCTTCTTCCTGGCCCGCTGCTTGCCGAGACTCGCGGCGAGCTGGCCGTCGGTCCAGTAGAAGTAGGCGTACTCGGTCGTACCCTTGCGGTGGCT
>DASWIG010000095.1:0-5667 GCA_036397835.1 Thermoanaerobaculia bacterium | reverse complement strand
CGCGGCGAAGTCGGGGCGGTCGTCGACGGAAAGGCCGCCGATCCGCGCCGGCGCGCCGCCGCCGTCGGGACGGTGGAGCTCGATCCACTGCGCCAGGGTGGCGGCGCCGTAGAAGAGGCCCGCCGGCGTCGCGGCGGCGACGTCGACGCCGCCGCCGTTCACCTCGAGGCGGTAGCCCTCGGCGCCGAGACAAGCGTCGTTGCGGAGGTGGAAGCGGACGTCGGCGGGCTCGCCGTGAGCCGGCTCGACGCCGGCGAGCGCGAAGGCCGCGGCGAGCCGCGCGACAGCCGCGGAGAGACCGGGACGGGACGGCGGGAGGGCGGGCCGCGCCGGCAGCACCCAGTCGTCGGCCGGCTCGAGGCGGTGGGGACGGGGGAGCAGGAGGTCGAACGGACGGCGCACGGTCGCCATATCCTCAGCGGTGCTTACCTGTCCGGCTTCGCACGGATAGCTCCATAAGCCGCGTCCCCGCCTCCTTGCCCCGCCGCTCTTGACGAGGGACGGGACGTGGGAACGGGCCTCGGGGGTGCGATGTTCTCGCGAAGCCACGACCGAAACAGGGCGCCACGCGCTCGATACAGGCCTCCGATTTCCTCGAGCATCCCCGTCGCCAGGAGAATCCGTCGGGCGTCTCGCAATTGCCTTGCCGTTGGAGGGTTGCGCGAGGTATCGGAATCGATCGCGGGCGCCGGCCCGGGCTCTTCCAGGACGTCTTTGGCCACCGGCTCCTCCTGGGAAGCCAGGGCGAGCACGCGCTTCTCCGCCGGGCTCGACTCGTGCCACAGGTTCTTCTCGAAGTCGTTGTCGATCGTGCCGGTTTCGAGGGTGAGCCATTCGAGGCCGGCGCGGTAGTGGTCGGGGGTCACCGTCGCCGCTCCGTCCCGTTCACGGCAAGCCGCGGACGCCAACTGCCGCGCCAATGCGGCATGGCCTCCGGAGTCCGAGAAGATCGCCCGACGCACCTCGTCGTCGATCTCGAGCCCCATGGCATGGCCGATGTCCCGCAACATCTCGTCGCACTCCTCGGCGCTCAGCGGCGGGAGGAAGCATTCCTGGAAGAAGCGATAGAAGGGGTTGGTGTCTAGGCCCTTGGCGAATCGGTTGGTGCGGTTGAAGACCGGGTCGGGATCCGCGGCGATGATGGAGATCAGGCGTTCTCCGCTCTCCTGGCCCAGAGACCGCAGAGCGCCGGCAGCGGCGATGAAGCGCTCGACGTGCTCGCGAACAACGTTGCTGTCGTCGGCGTCGGCACGCGGGAAGATCCGTTCCATCTCGTCGAGCAGGAGGATGAGCGGCAGAGGACCCGACACTTGGCGCTGGAGTTCCCGGCGTTGGTGAATCTCGCGACAAAAGGCCATCCCCGTCAGGGGTGAGGGTACGGGGCCGGGCTTCCACTTGGAGCGGTAACGTGTCTGGCCCCAATAGTCGTAGTGTTCGAGTATCTTGGCGAAGAGCTCAGCAGGCCAATCCTGGCTACGGCTGAAGAGCTGGAGGTCGATCTTGACCACCGGGAAGGAGGTCAGCCGCTGTTGCAAGAGGTTGAGCGCGCTGGTCTTGCCCGACTTGCGCGGACCGATGAGGGCCACGTGCTCGCCCCGTGTCAAGGCGTTGAAGAGGTCGGCCAGGAGCTCGCGGCGGCCGTAGAAGAAGCGTGGCTCGTCGATCGCGTTGCGCACGTCGAAGAGGTCCTGGAAGCCGAGATAGCGACGGCGCAAGCCGTCCAGGGCGGCACGAGCGGCGGCCCGGCCTTCATTGCGTTTGGCCTCGAGGAAGGGCAGGGGGAGGGGGATGATGACGGCGTTCTCGCGGAGGCGATAGACGTCGAGCTGGCGGGCGGCGGCCGGGTCGAGATCGCCGGGATAGACCAGATAGCACAGGCCCTCGACCCTGCCACGCTTCTTTCTTTGCAGAGCCCGAAATGCCCCCTGCACCTCTTCGACGGGGACGAGCTTGGCCAGGGTGCAGTACGCCAGCTCCAAGGAATCACTATCTGTTTGAATCTCGAGTTCACGGACGTTGCGTCGAGCTACCGATCTGCCAGCGGCTTCGAAGAATTCGGTGGCTCTGTTCGGGAACTGAGCGTACTTCTTGGCCCGGTCCCGCCAGGCTGGCACAAAATTATAGCGTATGTATTCCCACAGGTGCATGAGCACCCAAGATCCCAGGCCACCGAGAATGAGGAGGAGAAAGTCCATAATAAGAGCGTCTTTCATGGCGCCTCTCCGATCAGAGATTCGACATCCTCGGATTGACCTGGGCCCTCATTCACGCGCTCAATCGACAAAGGGTAATCGACGAACGGCTCCGACACGTGCTCTTCGTAGGCCGCCCAACGACGAAAAAGCTCCGGTCCCAATTCGACGATGCCCCGCTCCGGCCGGTGGACGAGACCGTGGTACTCCAGGACGTTGCGCGCTCTGACTTTCTTCGTCCCGCGGAATTGCTTCTCGGCGACCGAGCCGTGAGCCGCAACGGTGCGATAGATCTCCCAGGCCACCGAATCCAACGCCCCGCACCACCGCTGGAAGACCTCCGAGAGCTCTTCCAGCAGATCCTCGGCGAGGTCCTCGATCGAAGGCGCGCCCCATTCAGGGTGGTCGAACAGGCGCTCCAGGAGAAGGGTGAGGATCCAAACGTTCCCGGCGGCGACGTGATCGACGAGCCGCTGCGCCGTCTCCGGCGGCGAGGACCGGCCGGCGGAGGCGAACGGCTCGACCATCATCCGCCGGCGGGCACGCTCGTCGAGCCCCGGCAGCAGCACGCGGCGGGTAGTGTTGAGCGGCGGCGAGCCGTCGCCCGGATGCACGTAGCGGTCAAGATTGTCGCTACCACTCAGGACGAACCAGACGCGAGCCTTCAGCGTGTGGTCGTCCAGGTGCCGGATGAACTGCATGAGGTCATGGCACCAGGGATAGTGAAAGAGCTCTTCGATCTCGTCGACCAGCAAGGCGAGCCCGCCCATTCCCGCCTTGTCGAGCGCTTCGTCCACCTCGCAAAGCCATTTCTCGAAAGAGCGCGGCGTCAGGTCCTCACTTGGTGGCGGCGGAAGCGAGCCGTCTACCGGCGGATCCGATTCCACGACGATCTCGCCAAGGTGGCTGAGAAACTCCTCCGTGCTGTTGAAGCCGTAACCCTGGACGCTGACCAGCACGGGCCAGTGAGGCTTCGCGAGCGACGGTGCTTCGGCCTCGGTGTCGTGGTCGGGGACCGTTCGGGGCCAGATCTCGTCCATCGGTACGGAGCGCGTGGCCGCCTCCCGCAAGATCTCAGCCAGGCGCTCGAGAAGACGCGTCTTTCCGCACCGTCTTCCGCCGAGCAGGACGTTGGATTGGCCCCGCTGCTCGTCGGAGAGCAACTGACGCATCACGCCTTCACGGCCGTAGAAGAGACGGCACGAGGCAGGGGTATAGGGATTGAGCGACACACGGGGCGGTTCCGGCGTCGCGGAATCCCGCTTCGGTTCCTCTGCGAGCGCCGCCTTGCCGATTCCCAGGGCGGCAGCCAGCCGAGGAAAGAACTCGTGCGCGTCGATCCCCTGGTAAAGCGTGACTCGTCCGCGCCCAAGGCCCGGCCGCAGGCCCTCGAGCAGCCGGGCGTAGCGTTGCTCGATGCGGGTCTCCTGCTTCTCGTAGAACGTCCACAGCACTTCCGGATAGGCATGGGCTTCGAGTACTACTCGCATCAAGGTCGAAGTCAGGACGTCGTCCCAGCCCCCGTAGCCCACGGCCACCAGCATGGCCTGGTGGCGCAGCAGCTCGGCCAGGGAGGCTTCGAGCTGAGGGCGTGCGTGGACGAGTTGGGCCGTGGTGTGAAGGGTATCGGCACCGTGCCAGTAGCCATGGAAATGGACCACCTGGCAGCCGTCGGCAACCGTCTGTCCGAGGGAGCCGTCGCCGTGGAGCACCGTACGGTAGGCCTGCCCTCCCACGCTGCGGATCGCGATCCCGATCAGAGGATCGAAGTTGGAAGTCAGGACCATCTGCCCGAAGGTGTCCGGCAGAGAGGCGAGGATCCGACCCAGGGATTCCAATGCGGGATTGAGAGCCCAACCTTGGAGGTCCTTCTCCAGGGCTTGACAAGCAGACGGCTCGCCGTCGAGAGCCCTCTGGTTCGTCTCGCTGACGATCCTCGCGCGGAGCACCGCCTTGCGGACCACCTGGTTGGCCCTGTCCTGGCCAAGGCGGTTCTGGAGAAAGCCGAAGGCCCTCTGATAGCTGTCCGACGGATCGGTCGCCAGTTGTTCGTCGAGCTTGTTCAGGGCATCAGGGCTGGACGCGAGCTCGTCGCGAATCAGCTCGACCACTCCGGCGACTCTCGGCACTCCGGGGCTGCCGGGCTCGCGCGGGGCGGCAAGGGCGGAGCCCACCAGGAAGACGACCTGCCGACTCGCGCCGGGGCGGCCTTGGGTGAGCCGAAAGAGGAGGTCGTCGGCATCACCGAGGGTTGGAAGGGTAAAGCTCATTCAGGCGGGTCTCCCTGATACACCCTTTGAATACTACAGCGCACGGTCGGTTATCATACGCACCGTGGACCTCGCCGTCTCCGGCCGGACCGGCCTCGCCGAACGCTTCACGGCGTTCGTCGCCGAGCGCTATCCCCTGGCGCTTGCCGCCGCCGCCGGCGCGTTCGCCGCGGCCACGGCGGACGCGGGCGATCGGCCGGCGATCGACGCCTTGCGTCCTCGGCTCGCCGCCGAGCTCGGGCGACGCCTCGAGCGCGACGCCGGCGACGCGGTGCGCGAGGCGAGCGCCGCGGCCCTGCCCGGCGTCTCGCTGCCCGAGCGCCTCGCCGCCGTCCACCGCGAGCTCCTCGACGCCTGCGACGGCTTCCTCGCCCGCGAGGCCCTCGCCGCCTCGTTCTCCGCCGCGGAGCGCCGCGAGGTGCTGCGCGGCATGCTGCTGACCCGCGCCGTCGACAACCGGCTCAAGGCGTTCTTCGCCGGCGGCGAGGTGCGCTACGGCCAGAAGGGCTTCCAGGGCAAGGGCTTCCGCTCGCTGGGGCAGGAGGCGGTCTACGCGGCGGCGCTGCGCCTGCGCCGCGGCGAGGCCTGGCGCGGCGAGGGCGGCTCCTGGCACGGCGACGTGGTGGCGCCGCTGATCCGCGACGTCGGCGTGGCCCTGGCGATGCGGCCCGAGCCCGCCGCGGTCCCGGAGGCAGTGCGCATGGTCCTCAACGCCCAGATGGCCAAGGCCGGGCCGCCGATGAACGGCAAGGACCTGCACGTGGGCGACTGGGACTGGGGCGTGCTGCCGCCGGCGGCCCCGCTGTCGATCGCCGGGCTCACCGTCGCCGGCATCGCCTTCGCCATGGCGCGCGAGGAGCGCGGCCGGGTGGCGGTCACCTTCATCGGCGAGGGCGGGACCTCGCTCGGCGAGTGGCACGAGGCCTTGAACGTGTGCGCGGTCGGCCGCCTGCCGGCGATCTTCTGCGTCGAGAACAACCAGACCGCGCTGTCGACCCCGCTCTCGGAGCAGACCGCGGCGCGGGCGTTCGCCGACAAGGCCGCGGGCTACGGCGTGCCCGGCCTGGCGCTCGACGGCACCGATCCCGAGGCCGTCGCCGCCGCCTTCGCCTGGGCCGCCGAGCGCGCCCGCCAGGGCCAGGGGCCCACCCTGATCGAGCTCCTCGCCATGCGCATGTGCGGCCACGCCCACCACGACGACATGC
>DASWIG010000094.1:0-3581 GCA_036397835.1 Thermoanaerobaculia bacterium | reverse complement strand
CAGCGCCTCCGTCGCGGAGGACGGATCCGGGGGAGGGGAGCAGGACCCGGACGACGACGACACCGAGGTCGACACCCCCATCGACCCGGACACCGGACCCAACCTCGTCCGGCCGCAGAGTTGTTCGACCGCCGTTTTCGTTGCTCCTGACCTCGCGCCGACCGTGGCGTAGTCGAGTGCCGTTTTGTTGCTACCGCCCGCCTACCGCCCGCCTTCCGGTCGTCGCGGCCTCTCCGGTCGTCGCGGCCTCTCCGGTCCGGTTCAGCCTCGGGCTACATAGAGCCGGCCGCTACGGTGAAGCCATGCCGTCGCCGGCCGCTACGGTGGAGCCATACCGCCGCGAACGGAATGGGCGACGGGGATCCGTGGGAAGCGGACGGCCCTCTCCCGTTCCGGCCCTACCGAAGAGACGGCGGCCTTCGGTATGCTGGCGGCGTTGGGACGCCCACGACGCCCCACCTGGGAGCCCGCAACCGGGCTCGGAAGACACCCGATGGACACCCGAGGCGGACTTCCGCCTACGGGTGCCGGTACTAACTCTTGTGTCTGGAAGACTTAGAGCTACATGGATCCCCACCTACCCCCTCTCCCCCTGGGAGAGGGGCCGAGGGTGAGGGTTCGAGAGGCGAAGCTCTCGCTCAGGTATGCAGTTTGCAGCGCAATCGCGGCATGAGAGCCATCCCAAACGTGCAAGGAGGTCTGCCATGAACCGAAGGACAAGACACAGAGCGAAGATCCTCACGTCCGTGCTCGTCTGCTGCCTGGCGGCGACGGCGGCCGTGGCCCAGGGCACCGCCATGCTCGACAAGGGCCACGTGACCAAGATCGAGATCGCCGTCTGGGATCCCGAGACCCACAGCGAGCTCGTGCAGCTCCAGCTCGGCGAGACCCTCGAGCTGCCGGCCGGCCGGTCGGTGCTGGTGCGGCTCTACGCGCCGCGCGGCCACGGGCCCGGCGAGCAGCGCAACTACCTGCCGGCGCGCTTCCACCTGGCCAAGGGCGGCGGCGTCGAGGTCAGCGCCGAAGACGCTGCCAAGGGTACCTACCGGCTGACGGCGTCGAGCGGCCCGAGCGTGGCCGAGGTCCGCTACGAGCTCGGCAAGAGCATCACCGTGGACCGGCCGTTCATGCGCGACCACTTCTTCAAGGTCGAGGTGACGCCGGCCGCCATCGCCCCGCCCGTGCCGTCGCCGGATCCCGCGTGGGCGAAGGCCCAGGAGATGACCGGGCGGCTCTACCGCGGCATCCTGATGCGCGACCTCAAGGCGGAGACCGGCCGGGAGTGGATCGAGCGCGTCCACCACGGCGGCTATCCGGCCCTCGTCGACGTGGCCTACGAAATCGTCGAGAGCGAGGAGAGCCAGATCCAGGTCCCCCGGCGCGGCTACACCACCGAGGATCGCCTGCTGGCGATCTACCAGCACCTTCTGGACCTCGAGCGCTCAGAGATCGACCGCTACCAGTGGCAGGACCACCTGGAGATGATGGGCGAGGGCGACTTGACCGACGTGGTCATGGACATCGTTCGCTCGCCCGAGTTTCGCCGCGTCCACGGCTACAACTGACCGGCTCCGCACGGAAGGGACCGCGGCTTCGCCGCGGGAATCCCCCCTCGATCCCCCCTTTTTCAAAGGGGGGAGGCTGACTCCTCGCTGACGCATCGGCTCGGCGCTCACGAGGACTGGGCGTGCGTCCGCGCACCCGCGAGGCGAAGCGAGCCGTCAGGTACCCCCCTTTGAAAAAGGGGGGCAGGGGGGATTCCCGCCGCGGAACGTGCTACACTCCGGCCGCACCGAGAATTCGACGCGGCACGGTGGACACGCCGCGGAGGACCACTACCGGTTTGAGAAGGCGAGCCCGGGCCTTGTTGCGATGGACTACGCGGCCGATCGTGCCTGCGCGGCGCGGACGGCTGGCGTTGCACCTGCTGCTCGCGGCGTCCGCCGTCGCCCTGCTCGCCTCGACGCGCCAGCTCGAGAGCCGCCTGCGCTCGCCGCTGCCCCTTGGCCCGACGCTGCGCTACGACCCGGTGCTCGCGGCGCTCGCCAGGCCCGGCGAAGCGCCCCTCGCCCTCGACCGGGCGCAGGTGCCGCAGCCGTTCGCCCTGCGCCGGGGACAGACTCTGGCCGCGATCCTCGACGAGCTGGGCCTCGACCGCCGCGACGCCCATGCCGCGGCGGCCGCCGCCCGCGACCACGTGGACCTGCGCCGGCTGCGGGCCGGCGACGCCGGCGACGCCTTCCTCGACGACCGAGGCGACCTCGTGCGCCTGCGCCTCGGCGTGTCCGGCAAAGGGACCCTCGACCTCGTCCGTCGCGACGGCGCCTGGACGAGCGCGTGGCGCGAATCGGTGGTCAGCGTCGAGACGCGGCAGATCGCAGGCCGCCTCGACGGTTTCCTGGTGACGGCGATCCAGGACGCCGGCGGCGATCCGGCGGTGGCGTACAAGATGTCGGACGTCCTGCAATGGGACCTCGACTTCAACCGCGACCTGCGCGACGGCGACCGCTTCGCGGTGCTCTACGAAGACGTCTGGGTCGACGGCGAGCCGGCCGGTCCGGGAGAGGTCCTGGCCTTGCGCTACGAGAACCGCGGCCGCGTCTACGAGGCCTACCGCCATGGCGACGACGGCGGCTACTACGACGCCGAGGGCCAGCCCCTGCGCAAGATGTTCCTGCGCTCGCCGCTGCCGTTCTCGCGGGTGACCTCGCGCTTCAGCCACCGCCGCTTCCATCCCATCCTCAAGGTCCACCGGCCGCACTACGGCGTCGACTACGGGGCCCCCACGGGCACGCAGGTGCGGGTGACGGCCCACGGCACGGTGGACTTCGTGGGCGCCACCAAGGGCAGCGGCAAGATGGTCAAGGTGCGCCACGCCAACGGCTACCTGACCGCCTACCTCCACCTCTCGCGCTACGCCTCGGGCCTGCGCCGGGGCCAGCGGGTGCGCCAGGAGGAGGTCATCGGCTACGTCGGCTCCACCGGCCTTGCCACCGCGCCCCACCTCGACTACCGGGTGCAGAAGAACGGCCGCTGGATCGACCCGCTGACCCTGCCCAACGTGCCCGCGGAGCCGGTGCCCGCGGCCGAGATGGCCGCCTTCCTGGCGCACCGCGACGCCTTGCGCGCGCGGCTCGCGGGAGCGTCGAGGCGGTCGTCGCCGGTCTTCGAAGCGCATTGACGGGCGCCCTCTCCAAGCCCGAAGAGGACGGCTCCCAGACCCCGGCCGGTCCGAAGAGGCCTTGGCGACTTGTGCTAAGCTCAGGAGACGACGATTCAGTTCTGCCCGCGGGGCTCGGGCTGAATCCCGAGCTTGGAGAGTGAAGATGCCCCCAACCCCGACTTGGATCGAGCCGCAACGAGAGGAAGAACAGAATGCTACGAAAAGAGTACGGATGGTTCTTGGACCATCCTGAGATCATCGCCCAATACTCCGGCGAGTACATTGCGATCGTGGGCGACAAAGTCGTGGCCCATGGAAGAAGCTTCAAGGCCGTCTTCGAGGAAGCCGAGAGGCACGGCAGACCCCTTGTCCACAAGGTGCAGCCTACGGACAAGGAAGTGATCCTATGAGCGAATAC
>DASWIG010000093.1:0-14155 GCA_036397835.1 Thermoanaerobaculia bacterium | reverse complement strand
AGGCCACGCCTTCCCTGACCTCGTAGTGAACCAGCTTGCGCTCATCGCTCATCGTCATTCCTTCCTTGCCTGATTTCCCCAATGCTCGCACATCGCGGCCGCGGGCGGCAAATCGACCTTCTTCCGGTCGCCGGCGTCCTCTGCCTCGGCATGACCGTCGACTCGGCCTGGCGTCACCGCCGCGGACGGGGAGGCGGCTGGAAGGGGCGGACGTTGGCTCGACGCTCGGGCCACTTCCGCCCTTTGAGGAACGACCCCTGAAGACGCCGAGCGGATCGCCGCGACTCGACGTCAGCCGCGCACGAGACGGAGTCTGGTGGAGGAAGCCGCCTTCAGCGGCGGAGGAAGCCGAGGTGGACGGCGAGACTCGACGTCGTCCGCGTCCTGAGCGGGCTTGACGTCGCCGGTCGCCTTCGATCGGCCTCCGAAGGCGAGGGGAAGGGATCGAGAGCTCGTCAGACGCCGGAGAAGCGCGTTGGACCGTAGAAGTGTCTCTGGACGACGGTCCGAGAGGCGTTCGTGCGATCCCGTCGCCCTCAATCCCGGGACGAGCGGGTTTGCCGGGAAAAGCGGCTCTCGACGACGGTCCAGGAACGTTGCGCCGAAAACGACCGCCTTCAGACGCGGTAATCGGTGGAGTTTTCCTCGCGCTGACGAGTCGGGAGCGATCCGGTCGACCCCTGCGTCGAGTCCAGTTGGTCCACGAAGCCTGATCTGGAAACGTCGATTCCGGCGGGAATATTCCCGCCTGCTGCTCCCTTGGTTTTCACTACCCGTGAGTTGATCTGGACTCCCAGGAGGTCCGGAGGGTCCTACAACCTGTTGATATCAAATAGGTTATAGGTGTCGCCGGCTTGGCCACGCCCGCCTTCTCGACTGCGGTATACTGGCCTCGCGGGACGGGTATGGAGAGATTATGGCGAGCTTCGTCGACTTGAGGCAGGCGGTCCTCTTCGCGATCCTCACGCTGCTGGCCGTTCCCCTGCCGGCCAGGTCCCTGCTCACTACCGCGGACGGCGCCGAGATCCTTGGCGACGTCGAGCCCGCGGAGTTCGAGCTTGCCATCGACGCCGGCGACGTCATCGTGCCGCGCGTCGCCGTCGATCACCTGCGCACCCTTCCAGACGGCACGGTGGAGATCACCCTCAAGGACGGCAAGACCCTTGCCGGCCGCCTGGACACTCAGCTCCTCATCACCGACGGTTTGATCAAGCGGCGCCTCCAGCCGGCCGACGTACGCGAGATCGCCTTCGACGTCTTCGTGCCGATCACCGGCGAGAGCGTCGCGGAGGTCGTAGGCGACGAGGGCGAGCTCAACATCTTCGCTCCCGTCAAGCTGTGGACCGAGACCGCCGCATTCGACCCGGACGGCCCGCCCTTGGCGCTCCGCTTCCAACTGCTCACGCGCGAGAGAGGCACCGACGCTGAGCCGGGCCCGGTGTTCGTGTGGTTCGTCAAAATTCGGTAATGCGGGACTCTTGTCGTTGGGAGTACAGGGCTGACTGCGACGAAGCGATATAGGCAACCGAAGTAATGCGCTGGCGTCGGCTCCGCCAGCTTGACCAGTTTAGGACTCCTTCGGCCTGTAGAACAGCTTCAGGCCGTCGAGGAGCTTCGCGAATTGGCGCTCGAAGATCGCCACATCTCGCCAGCCGGAGAAGTCGAGGATGCGGTACTTCTCGATCTGGCGCTTCAAAGGTCCGGGCCAAGAACACGTCTTCCAGGCGTCGTCGAGTGCCACAGGACAGAGGACGTCTCGGCCGAGCTGCTGCTCGAGCTTGCGGGCCTGGCTAACCTCCCACTCTACCCAATCGCTCTCGACGGACCGCGCCGAGAGCACAAGGAGCACGGTCGGATTCAGCCGGATGGCACGATCGATCTGAGTTTCCATACGGCCGGCCATCGTGTCGCGGACATCGCGCCAGTAGCGGATGCCACGCTCGTCGAAGAGCTGGCCGAGCTTGTCGATGAAGACGTCATCCGCGTGCGTGTAAGACACAAAGAGAGGGTTGAGCTGCATTGGCTGTTCGCCCCGAAGCCGATGAATCTCCTCAGTGATGTCATTCCGCTCCTTCTCGGAAAGGTCTGGATCCCAAAGTCTCGCCGCCTCGATCTCCCAGTCGTTGAGCCCGCAACCCTTGAGAAAGTGCCCTGGGATCTGACCTCGAGAGCGCTGCAGAGTGTCTACGCCAATCGTCGAGGGTGCATCATGTCGAGATGAATCGAGCTCATTGGATTGAGTCAGATCCATCAACGCCAATACAGTTCGCCCGAATCGTGCATTGGAGAGACTTGTTTCTCCTAGATAACATTCGATGAGATTGGTTCGCCACAGGTTTGCACCTCGTAAGTCAGACTCCCAGAAACTCGCACCTTCGAGTCGCGCTCCCAGAAAGTTCGCTTCTCGGAGATCCACTTTCCAAAAATCCGGCCAATCAAGCTGAGTCTCTCTAAGCTCGACTCGCTGTAAGTTCCCTGGACCAAAGAGAGCCGCACGCACTATGGCACCGGAAAGGTCGGCATTCTGAAGAGTGGCGCCACAAAGAAAGGCACCACTTAGATTTGAACCGGTGAGTCTAGCGCTACTGAAATCGACATTCAGGAGGTTGGCGTCACTAAGATCAATGCCACTCAGATCTCCACCCTGGAACTTAACGCCGCTGAGATTAACTCGGCCGGGATCGACGTCGAGGAAGGAAGGACCGGATGGATTCTCGTGAAGTCGGCGAAGGTCCTCCCATGAATAATCGGAATGCTCAATACCTTGGTTCTCTGCTCGCCACCGATTCCACGCTTCCACTCCCTGTTTCAGGATCTTCACGTGTTCAGGGTTTGCCATGATTCTTCCTCCAGGAGCCCTACAGATGCCGGATCAGTCATTCTTTAACCAGTGTGGGGGCGGTTCTAGGTGGGAGGGGAGTCGGGTCTCGGCATCGCCATTAGGCTGAGTAAATCTGTGCATAACATGCGCAGCTCGAAGCATCCTACCAGCGTCTTCAATCCCGACCACCTCAACCGGCTCTCCCACCGCGACCGGAGTGGCTCGGCGTTCTCGGAGGCCGAGAACGCCGGCCCGTGGAGCGTCCGGCAGTGGCGGGACGGCTTCGCCGTCCTGCGCGAGGCCGACGGCGGCGCCGGCACACCCGACGCCGTGTTCACCGAGCGCGAGACGGCGCTGCTCATGGCGGCAGTCTACCCCACGATGGGCCGTGAGCAGCGGTTCCAGATCACGGCCGCCGGGGCGGAGCCTGCGCCGACGTCAACGCCCTCGTCAGCGGCAAGCTCAAGAAGGCTGGCTGGCTGCGGCACGGGGTTTTCACCACCTGATAGTTTCTTTCCCACGACTTCGCACAACGTGCCCCCTCTGGAGTCCTCTATCCTTGGCCCCGTCGCCACCGCCGGCGGCGATGTCTCGGCGACGCGCCGAGGCCTCCCGCGTGGGCGGTGGCGGCGCCGCGCGACGGTTCCGCCTTTATTGGCTGTGCAACGTCCTGATTCTAGTTCGCTTGGAAGTTCCTGGCCTTCAAAGACAGCGGCATCCTCGCGCGCTTTCGCGTGCGAGGCGGTTAGGTACCGATTCTGACGCTGAATCTCTTCGACATGACCGGGGAAGCCGTCGATTCTCCGCTCAGATCCGCGTCGATACCGGGTGAGGCGTCGATTGCCTGCCGGAGACCTTCGTCGCTACCAGGTGAGGCGTCGACTCCCCCGCGAGATCTCGAGTCTTTCCCTGGGAAGGCCGTCGATATCCATGCGGGGTCGAGAGATCACCCGGGAGAAGAGCGATTCTCGCTGAAGACTCCTCTCTTTCCCGCTCATAAACGCGTCGATGCGCCGGCTGAGCGTCTAGAAGAGGGCTTGAAACGCGTCGATGAACGTTCTTGACGTCTCGAAGAGGCTCTTCGGACGATCGCGCCGCCGGCGGGCCGCTTCGAAGAGACCTTGAAACGCGCCGCGACGCCGGCACGGCGCCTCGTAGAGGCCTCGAAACGGCCGATGCAAGGCTCGGGGCCGGTCGTAAGCCCCCAACGACGCTATGCTCTGCTCCGTGCTCGATTCCGTGCTCGTGGCGCTCGGCGCCGGATCGCTGATGGCCTGGCTCTACCTGGTCCTGCTCCACGGCGGCTTCTGGCGCTGCGACCAGCGTCTCGGCGACGCGCCGGCGCCTGCCGCGTGGCCGGCGGTGACGGCCGTGGTGCCGGCGCGCGACGAGGCCGAGGTGATCGCGGCCAGCGTCGGCTCGCTCCTCGATCAGGACTACCCAGGGACGTTCGCGATCGTCCTCGTCGACGACCACAGCGCCGACGGCACCGCCGAGATCGCCCGCGAGACGGCGGCGCGGCATCCGCGCGGCCAGCGGCTGACGGTGGTCGCCGCCGGCGAGCTGCCGGCGGGATGGGTGGGCAAGCCGTGGGCGGTGGCTTCCGGGGTGAAGATGGCGGGAGAGTCGGAGCTCCTGCTGCTGACCGACGCCGACGTCGTCCACAGTCCGTCCAATCTGCGGCGGCTGGTGTCGAAGGCGCAGGCCGAGGGCCTCGATCTGGCGTCGCTCATGGTGCTGCTCGAGCAACGCACGCCTTGGGAGAAGCTGCTGATCCCGGCGTTCGTCTACTTCTTCCAGCAGCTCTATCCGTTCCGGCGCGTCAACCGTCCCGCGGCGAGGACGGCGGGCGCGGCGGGCGGCTGCATGCTGGTGCGCGCTCGGGCGCTGGCGGCGGCCGGCGGCGTCGCGGCGATCCGCGGCGAGCTGATCGACGACTGCGCCCTCGCCCGCCTGCTCAAGCGGCGGGGACGGATCTGGCTCGGGCTCACCGAGAGCGAGCGCAGCGTGCGTCCTTACGGCGGCCTCGGCGGCGTCTGGCGGATGGTGGCGCGCACCGCCTACACGCAGCTCCGGCGCTCGCCCTGGCTGCTGGCGGGGACGGCCGCGGCGCTGGCGTGGATCTACCTCGCGCCGCCGCTCCTGGCGCTCGGCTGGCCGCTTCACGGCCACGCCGCGGCGGCCGTCCTCGGCGGCGCCGCCTGGCTGCTGATGGCCGTGACGTTCCTGCCCACGCTGCGGCTCTACCGCCGCTCGCCGGCGTGGGCGCTCGCCCTCCCCCTCGCCGGCGTCCTCTATCTCGGCATGACCGTCGACTCGGCCTGGCGTCATGGGCGCCGGCGGGGAGGCGGCTGGAAAGGGCGGACGCTGGCCAACCCGCCCCCTTGACCCAATGCCGGCCGGAGCCCAGAATGAGCCGCCGAAACCGAGGGAGACGTGACCCCGATGGAGACCCAGTGACGCAACCGCCGAAGGCCCCCAGGCGACCCCACGAGATCGTGTACCACGGCCACGTCCGCGTGGACCCGTACTACTGGCTGAAGGATCGCGACGACCCCGAGGTCATCGCCTACCTCGAGGCCGAGAACGCCTACACCCAGGCCATGCTCGCCCACACCGAGGAGCTCCAGGAGAAGCTGTTCGCGGAGATCAAGGCGCGGATCAAGGAGACCGACCAGTCGGTGCCCTACAAGCTCGACGACTACTTCTACTACACGCGCTTCGAAGAGGGCCGCCAATATCCCATCCATTGCCGCAAGCGGGAGTCGCTCGACCACCCCGAGGAGGTGATGGTCGACGCCAACGAGCTCGCGGCGGGCCTCGATTACTTCTCGCTGGCGAGCCTCCAGGTCAGCTTCAATCAGGATATCGCGGCCTATTCCGTGGACACCGTGGGACGGCGGATCTACACGATCTATTTCAAGGACCTCGGGAGCGGCGAGCTGCTGGCCGACGTGATCCCCGAGGTGACCGGCAACCTGGCCTGGGCCAACGACGACACGACGCTCTTCTATTCCAAGCACGACCCGGTGACGCTGCGCTCCCACCGCATCTACCGCCACGTGCTCGGCACCGATCCCGCCGCCGACGTGCTGGTCTACGAGGAGGAGGACGAGGCCTTCCGTACCTACGTCTTCCGCACCAAGTCGAAGCGGTACCTGGTGATCGGCGCTCGGCAGACGCTCTCGACGGAGTACCGCTTCCTCGACGCCGCCGACCCGACGGGGACGTTCACCATGATCGAGCCGCGGCGCCGCGCCCACGAGTACGCCGTGGACCATTACGGCGATCATTTCTACGTCCGCACCAACGACGGCGCCAAGAACTACCGCATGATGCGCGCGCCCGTCGCCAGCCCGGGCCGGGCGAGCTGGGAGGAGATGATCCCCCACCGCGACGACGTGCTCTTCGAGGGCTTCGAGCTCTTCCGCGACCACTACGTGGTCTGCGAGCGGCGGGACGGGCTGGTCCAGCTTCGGGTCCTTCGCTGGGACGGCGGCGGCGAGCACGAGCTCGACTTCGGCGAGCCGGCCTACATGGCCGCCTTCGGCATCAACCCCGATTTCGACACCGAGCTCCTGCGCTTTGGCTACGCCTCGCTGACCACGCCCCCGTCGACCTACGACTACAACCTGCGCACGCGCGAGAAGACGCTGCTCAAGCGCGAGGAGGTGCTGGGCGGCTTCGACCCCGCCGACTACCGCACCGAGCGCCTGCACGCCCGGGCGGACGACGGCGTCGAGGTGCCGATCTCGCTCGTCTACCGCCGGGACCTGGTGCGCCGCGACGGCGCCAGCCCGCTGCTGCTGACGGGCTACGGCGCTTACGGTTTCAGCCGCGACGCGTCGTTCAGCTCGGCCCGGCTCTCGCTCCTGGGCCGCGGCTTCGTCTTCGCCATCGCCCACGTGCGCGGCGGCGAGGAGCTGGGACGCGGGTGGTACGAGGACGGCAGGCTGCTCAGGAAGAAGAACACCTTCACCGACTTCATCGCCTGCGCCGAGCATCTCGTGGCCGAGAAGTACGCCGATCCGAAGCGGGTCTACGCCCAGGGCGGGAGCGCCGGCGGGCTGCTGGTGGGCGCCGTCGTCAACATGCGCCCCGACCTCTTCCACGGCGTGCTGGCGGCCGTGCCCTTCGTCGACGTGGTGACCACGATGCTCGACGTCACGATCCCGCTGACGACCTTCGAATACGACGAATGGGGCGACCCGCGAGTGCGGGAGCTCTACGAGTACATCCTCTCCTACTCGCCGTACGACAACGTCGTGGCGCGGGACTATCCGCACATGCTGGTGACCACCGGGCTCCACGACTCGCAGGTGCAGTTCTGGGAGCCTGCCAAGTGGGTCGCGAAGCTCCGCGCCACCAAGACCGACCGCAACCGCCTGCTCCTGAAGACCCACCTCGAAGCCGGGCACCACGGTCCCTCCGGGCGCTACGAGGTCTATCGCGAGGTCGCCCTGCAGTTCGCCTTCTTGCTCGACCTCGCGGGTCTCGCGGACGTCGCGCCCGCGCCGTCCCGACGTCTCACATGAGCGATACAGCGATCCTCGCCTGCGCCCTGACGGGCGTGCTCACCGACCCTGCCGTGTACCCGGTGCCGGTCACGGTCGCCGAGATGGCCGCCTCCGCCCGCGAGGCTTTCGGCGCGGGAGCGTCGATCCTCCACCTCCACCTCCGGCGCCAGGAGCCGGGCAAGGGCCACCTGCCGAGCTGGGACGGCGAGCTCGCCGCGGAGATGGCGGCGGCCCTGCGCGAGGCCTGCCCCGGCGTGATCCTCAACCTCTCGACCGGCGTCGTGGGGCCCGACGTCTCCGGCCCCGTCTCCTGCCTGCGCCGCGTCCGTCCCGAGATCGCCGCCTGCAACGCCGGCACCCTCAACTACCTGAAGACCCGCGGCGACGGCTCGTGGGCCTGGCCGCCTCTCGTCTTCGACAACCCGGTGGAGAAGGTGCGGGCGATGCTCGAGGCGATGGCCGCGACCGGCACGCGGCCGGAATTCGAGTGCTTCGACGTCGGCATCGTGCGCTCGGTGGGCCTCTACGCCGAGAACGGCATGGGCGGCGCGATGCCCGCCTCGCCGAGCTACAACTTCGTCATGGGCGTGGCCTCGGGCATGCCGGCCGATCCTGAGCTGCTGGATCTCCTGGTGCGCTATCGGCGCGGCGGCAGCCTCTGGCAGGCGACGGCGGTCGGGCGGCAGGAGGTCTGGCCGCTGCACCAGCGCGCCGCGGAGCTCGGCGGCGCCCTGCGCAGCGGCTTCGAAGACACCTTCTACCTGCCCGACGGCCGCCGCGCCCGCGGCAACGGCGACCTGGTGGAAGCGCTGGGCGCCTGCGCCCGCCGCGCCGGCCGCGAGGTGGCCTCGCCCGCCGAGGCGCGCGCGATCCTCGGGCTCAGCTCGGGAACCCTCACCCCCAACCCCTCTCCCAGGGGGAGAGGGGAATAAGACGTCGAGGATTGAGCCCCCTCTCCCCCTGGGAGAGGGGGTTGGGGGTGAGGGTTCCGGCCTCAATGGTCGCCGGTGAGCGGCACGAAGCGCACGGGGATGATCGAACGCCGGACGAGCTCGCCGTCCGCCGCTTTCTCCAGGACCACGAGCTCCTGGCTGCGCGCGGGATCGCCCTGGGGAAGGATGAGGCGGCCGCCGGCCGCGAGCTGATCGATCAGAGGCTGGGGGACCTCGTCGACGGCGGCGGCGACCAGGATGCCGTCGAAAGGCGCCTTTTCGGGCCAGCCGTAGAAGCCGTCGCCGACGCGCACCTCGACGTTGTCGTAGCCGAGGCGTTCGAGCCGCGCCCGTGCCTGGTGGCCGAGCTCGGCAACGATCTCGATCGAATAGACGCGAGCGGCGATCTCGGCCAGGATCGCGGCCTGATATCCGGAGCCGGTGCCGACGTCGAGCACCACGGCGTCTTCGCCGAGCTCGAGCAGGTCGGTCATCAACGCCACGATATAGGGCTGCGAAATGGTCTGCCCTTCGCCGATGGGCAGCGGCCGGTTCTCGTAGGCGCGGTCGCGCACGCCCGCCGGCACGAACTCATGACGCGGCACCCGCGCCATGGCGGCCATCACCCGCGGATCGAGCTGCGACTTGCCGATCTCGCGGCGGGTGGCTCGGACGTCGGCTTCAATCTCTCGGATCATCTCGGCACGTCGCTCGCCGGGTCCGGCGCCGGTGGTCTGGGCGCAGGCCGCGGTGGCCAAGAGGACCCATCCTATGCCGAGCGGCGCGAGGATCCCCGCGCACCGCGGGCGGGACGGCTCGTCTACGTGTAGATGCGTTGGCATCGGTGGTGATCGCAAGCGAAGGGACGGCCGATATCGGCCGTCCCTGGTCTCCCCAGAGCCGTCCGGTCCTACAGGATCGTCCCCGAGATGGGCACCTCCACCACCGGGTTCTGGTTGTCGGTGATGTGGAGCTTGAGGGTGCTCTGGAACTCGCCCTTGGGCATGCCGGGGGCGATCGTGAGCACCAGCTCGAAGCGGTGGCCGTCCTTGCGGCCCACTTCCTGGACGTCGACCTGGAGGCCGTCGAAGCCGGTCTCGGCCCTGGTCACCGCGATGCCCTTGGTGATGAAGTTGGTGAAGGTCACCACCCGCTGCAGCGGCAGCGACCCCCCGTCCACCGTGCCGAAGTCGATCTCCTGCGGCGTGACGTGTTGGCGGGGGCGGACGAAGCCGGAGAGCGGGAGGCGCACCGACTTCTGCTTGGGGTGGTCGAGGACGACCTCGACGTAGTCGCGCAGCGCGCCGATCGGCGCGAGAGGATCGAGGTGGACCTCCACGGTCCACTGCCTGCCCGTGGCCTCGTCGTTGCGCTCCTCCGGCCTGGCCTCGCGGTACTTGACGTCGACGTACTCGTAGGGCGCCTTGACGCTGACGACGTTGAAGTCGAGGCCGTCCTGGGACCATAGGACCTGGTTGATCGGACGGATGTCCTCGCCCTGGACGTAGATGAAACGGGCGTAGCCGGGCTCGACGCCGAGGTAGGGCTTGACGTCGGCCTTGACGGTGAGCTCGATCTTCGGGTTCTTGGGGTCGTTGGTGAAGACCGAGATCGGCTTGGCGATCGGGCCGGTGAAGCTGGAGGTCTCGACCTTGACCTTCACCGCGCCGGTCTGGCCGGGCGCGATCTTGCGGTCGAACTCGGCCACGGTGCAGCCGCAGGCGGGCCGCACGTCGGTCAGCTCCAGAGGGGCGTTGCCCTCGTTCCTGATCCGGAATTCATGGTGGATCCACTCTCCCTTGGGGACGATCTGGAAGTCCTTGATGGGCTCCACCGGCACGGCCCGCGGCCCGTTCTCCTGGCCGACGCTCGAGACCAGCGGCGCGAATACCAGGAGGAGGGCCCACAACACGATGGGGAAACGACGCATTTCTTGCAACTCCTCTGGAACGATGTCTGCGTTTTGGAAGACTGGGGTTTCAGCCACTCCGTTGAAGATGCTATACTCCGCCCTCCTCAGAGAACAGCTCTAGGGGTAAAAACCGCGTAAAACGGACTGCCGAAACGGACTGCGGAAACGGGATCGCTGTGCCAAGACCTCTATTCGACATCTACTTCATCGCCATCGGCGGTACCGGCATGGCGCCGCTGGCCTGTCTGCTCAAGGAGCAGGGCCACCGCGTGCGCGGCGTCGACGGGCCGCTCTATCCGCCGATGAGCGACCTGCTGGCCGCCAACGGCATCGAGCCCCTGGTGGGCTACGAGCCGGGCCACCTGCTGGCCACCCGGCCCGACGAGCGGCCCGATCTGGTGATCGTGGGCAACGCGGTGCCGCGCGACAACACCGAGGTCATCGCCGCCGAGCAGCTCGTTCTGCCCCGGCTGTCGATGCCGCAGGCCCTGGCGCGTTTCTTCTTCGAAGGGCGCCGGCCGCTGGTGGTGGCCGGCACCCACGGCAAGACCACCACCACCGCCATGGCCGCCTGGGTGTGGAGGCGCTGCGGCGCCGATCCCGGCTACCTGATCGGCGGCTGGCCGCACGACCTCGAGCGCAGCTTCCGGATCGGCTCCGGCGAGCGCTTCATCGTCGAGGGCGACGAGTACAACGCCTCGTACTTCGACCGCGGCCCCAAGTTCCTCCACTACCAGCCCGAGACCCTGGTGCTGACCAGCGTCGAATACGACCACGCCGACCTCTATCCCGATCCCGAAAAGCTCCGCGAGGCCTACCGCCGGCTGGTGCGCCTGCTGCCGAAGAGCGGCCTCCTGGTGGCCTGCGGCGACGAAGCCGGGGTGCGCGAGGTGGCCGCGGAGGCGCGCTGCCGGGTGCTGTTCTACGGCCTCGACGAGGCCAACGACGTCCATCCGCGGCAGCTCGAAGCGACGGCCGACGGCAGCCGCTTCCTCCTCGACGACCGCCTCGCGGGCGAGGTGGAGGTAGCGCTCCGGCTGCCCGGCGAGCACAACGTCGCCAACGCCCTGGCGGTGTGGGCGGCGGCGCGCCGCGACAGGCTCGAAGCGGCGGCGGTGGCCGCGGCCCTGGCCTCCTTCCGCGGCGTCAAGCGCCGGCTCGAGGAGATCGGCACGGTGGCGGGCGTGACCGTGATCGACGACTTCGCGCACCATCCCACGGCGGTGGCGAAATCGCTCGGCGCCCTGCGCCAACAATACCCCGGGCGGCGTCTCGCGGCGCTCTTCGAGCCCCGCAGCCTGACCGCCGGCCGCGCCTTCTTCTTCGACGACTACGCCCGCGCTTTCCTCGCGGCCGACGCCGTCTACTTCGCCCCGATCTACCACCGCGACCGCCTGGGTCCGAAGGAGCGGCTCGATCTCGAGCGGCTGGTGGCGACGCTGGCGGCCGCCGGCGTCGCCGGCACGATCTGCGGCAGCGTCGACGAGGTGCTGGCGCGCGCGCTGGCCGCGGCCGCGCCCGGCGACGTGCTGGTGGCCATGTCCTCGGGCGCCTTCGACGGGCTGCCGCGTCGTCTGCTCCGGGGTCTGGAAGCGGCGGCGTGAGCTGAGACGAATCGCTTCCCTGAAGCCGGATCACGCGAGCTCGTCGCGCAGCAGCTCCTGGACGAGCCGCGGATTGGCGCGTCCGCGGGTGGCCTTCATGACCTGACCCACGAAGTGGCCCATGAGCGCCGTCTTGCCGGCTCGATAGGCGGCCACGTTGTCGGCCTCGGCGGCGAGCACCCGCGCCACCACCGGCGCCAGCTCGCCGGCGTCGCCGACCTGCTCGAGCCCGCGGCGCTCGACGATTTGCCGGGGTCGGTCGCCGGTCGCCAGCATCTCGGCGAAGACCTTCTTGCCGACGGCGCCGGTGATCGTGCCGGCGTCGACCAGGGCCACCAGCTCGCTGAGCGCCACGCCGCCGAACGCCAGGTCGGCGATCGAGCTCTCCTTGAGCTCGCGCCGCAGCTCGTTGACGATCCAGCTCGCCACCGCCGGCGGCGCGCCGGGGCCGCGCAGCGCGTCCTCGAAGAAGGCCTGGAGCGCCGGGTCGACGGCCAGGGTCCGGGCGTCCTCGCCGCCGACGCCGAGGCCGCGGTAACGCTCCACCGCGGCCTGCTGCTGCGGGTCGAGCTGCGGCCGTTCGCGGGCCGTGACCTGGCGCTGGCGCTCCTTCGCCTCGGCCTTCCTCGCGGCCTTCTCGCGCGCCGCCTCGCCCGCCGTCTCGCCCGCCTGCTTGCGCGCGATCTTCGCCCACGTGTCGCGCAGCGTCACGGTGCGGTTCAAGACCAGCCGATCGGGGCGGGAGTCGACCGCGTCGACGCAGAAGTACCCCTGCCGCTCGAGCTGGAAGCGATCGTACGGCCGCGCGCCGGCGACGCTCGGCTCGATGCGGCTCTCGCTGAGGACCTCGAGCGAGCCCGGGTTCAGGTCCTGGCGGAAGTCCTCGCCCTCGTCGGGCTTCTCGCTCGTGAAGAGGCGGTCGTAGAGGCGCACTTCCACGCTCAGCGAATGCTCCGCCGACACCCAGTGCAGGGTGCCCTTCACCGTGCGCCCGTCGGGCGCGTTGCCGCCGCGGGTTTCGGGATCGTAGGAGCAGACGAGCTGCGTCACCTCGCCGTCGCCGTTCCTGACCACCCGCTCGCAGCGGACGAGGTAGGCGTAGCGCAGCCGCACCTCGCGGCCCGGTGCGAGGCGGTGGTAGCCTGGCGGCGGGTCCTCCGTGAAGTCGTCGCGCTCGACGTAGATCACCCGCGAGAAGGGCAGCTTGCGCGAGCCCTCCCTGGGCACGTCGTGCGGGTAGTAGGGCGCCTCGAGCTCCTCCACGAGGTCTTCCGGGTAGTTCTCGATCACCACGCGCAGCGGCCGCAGCACGCACAGCACCCGCGGCGCCTGCGTGTTGAGGTCGTCACGCAGCGAGTACTCGAGCAGCGCCACGTCGATCACGTTGTACGACTTGGCGACGCCGATGCGGTCGCAGAAGCCGCGGATCGCCGCCGGCGTGTAGCCGCGCCGCCGCAGGCCCGAGATCGTCGGCATGCGCGGGTCGTCCCAGCCCGCCACGTGCCCTTCGTTGACCAGCCGCAGCAGCTTGCGCTTGGAGAGCACGGTGTAGCTGAGGTTGAGGCGCGCGAACTCGATCTGCTGCGGCTGCCAGGGCACCGAGGTCTCGCGGATCACCCAGTCGTAGAGCTCGCGGTTGTTCTCGAACTCGAGCGTACACAGCGAATGGGTGATGCTCTCGAACGAGTCGGAGAGGCAGTGGGTGAAGTCGTAGAGCGGGAAGATGCACCATTCGCTGCCGCGGCGGTAGTGCGGGTGCTTGCGGATCCGGTAGAGCAGCGGATCGCGCATCAGCATGTTGGCGGCGGCCATGTCGATGCGCCCGCGCAGCACGTGCTCGCCCTCGTCGAACTCGCCGGCGCGCATGCGCGCGAAGAGGTCGAGGTTCTCCGCGACCGAGCGGCCGCGGTAGGGGCTCGGCCGTCCGGGCTCGGTCACCGTGCCGCGGTAGGCGCGGATCTCCTCCTCGCTCAAGCTGTCGACGTAGGCCTTGCCGCCCTCGATCAGCTTGACGGCGCAGTCGTAGAGCTGCTCGAAGTAGTCCGAGGCGAAGTAGAGGCGCTCCTCCCAGTCGAAGCCGAGCCAGCGCACGTCGGCCTGGATCGCCTCGACGTACTCGGGCGACTCGGTCTCGGGATTGGTGTCGTCGAAGCGCAGGTTGCAGGTGCCGCCGAGCTCGGCGGCGACGCCGAAGTTGAGGCAGATCGACTTGGCGTGGCCGATGTGGAGATAGCCGTTGGGCTCCGGCGGAAAGCGGGTGGCCACCCGGCCGCCGTGCTTGCCGGCGGCCACGTCGCCGCGGACGAGGGCGCGGATGAAGTCGGGGGGCTCGGCGTCGGTGGGAGCGCTGGCGGGCGGCTTGACGGCGG
>DASWIG010000092.1:0-1650 GCA_036397835.1 Thermoanaerobaculia bacterium | reverse complement strand
ACCTCGCAGTCGCCGTAGAGCGCGGCGCGGTTGTCGTCCTCGCGCTGCTCGGCCACCACGTCGCCGGCGTCGACCTCCAGCCACACCAGGGAATGGAAGAACGCCGGCGCCCCGGCCACCGCGAGCGTGGCCACCGTGGCCGCGCCGCTCGGCACGCCGCTCTCGATCACCGTCGAGGCCAGCACGGGATCGCCGCCGCCGCGCCGGCCGTCGCCGTCGCGGTCCTCGAAGAGGCGCACCTCGAACGGCTCGGTCACGTCCGCGTCGCCCGCGTTGACGATCTCGACCGTCACGCTGCCGCTGATTGCGAGCTCGCCCGCCGACTCCACGAGGCCGACGCGGTCGATCGCACCCACCCTCAGGTCGGGACCCGTCGCCCGCGGCACCGCCACCTCGCGGGTTGAAGCGTTGTTCGTCTCCGAGCGCTCCACGATCGCGCCGCCGCCGTCCACCCGGGCCACCAGCGCCGTCAGCCCCTCCGCCGCGGTCCACGTGAACCGTGCCTGCCGGTTCGCCGCCGCGGGGATCTCGGCGAACGTGTGCGTGAAGACGGGCGTACCGCCCTCGCCCGCCAGGACTTCCAGCTCGACGCCGGCGGCGCTCGCCGTGCCGGCGTTGCGCACCGTCACGGTCACGTCCACCGGATCGCCCGCCGACGGCGAGAGAGAGGACAGCTCGAAGTTGTCGAAGCCGATCGCGAGGTCGGGAAGGTCGCGGAAGACCAGCGTCAGCAGGTTGTTCGACTCGTCGGCCTCGAGCACCTGCCCATCGGGATCGACCACCGCGGTCAACGCGAAGGCCCCCTCGCCCACCACGAACGACGGCGCCACGCTGACGCTACCGCCGGCAGCCACCGTGACCGTCTCCCGCGCCAGCTCCACTCCGGCAAGGCCGTTCTCGTGGAGGACGACCTGCGCCGTGGCCTCCTCCTCGCCCAGGTTGCGCACCGTCACGCTCGCCGTCGCCGTCTCGCCCGGCGAGGGCTCGGCCGGCGTCAGGGCCACGTCGCCCTCGAGCACGGCGAGGTCGGGCCGCGACGGGTCGACGACGAAGAACGAGAGCGTCGAGCGGTTGTTGGATTCGCTCTCCTCCTCCACCAGACCGTCAGGATCGACGACCACCTCCACCGTGTGCTCGTCCTCGGCCAGTTGCAGCGGCACCGTCACCAGGCGGGCTCCGCCTGCCTCCAGTGGACCGGCGCTCCCGCTCGCCAGGACCTCGACCGCCATCCCCGCCACCAAGCGCGACACCCGGTAGCCGAAGCTCGCCACCTCCGCCTCGCCGAGGTTGCGCACCTGGACCAGCAGGTTGAAGCTCTCATCCGGACCCGGCGTCTCGGGTGCCGTGCTCAGGTCCGGCCCGAACACCGCCAGGTCGGGACCGGCGTGGAGCGTCACGCGCACCGAGGACACGTTGTCGTCCTCGTCGACCTCGCCGATCTCCTCGCGGCTGTCGGCCACCGCTACCAGGTCGAGGACGCCCTCCCGGTCGGTCGTGTCGACGTCGACCTCGAGCGTCGTCGACTGGCCGCTTTCGAGGGCCGGCAACGCCACCTCGACAAGCTCCTCGCCGCCGGCCGAATCGAGGCGAATGGCCAGAAAGCCGTCGCCCGACGCCAACGGCCCGATGTTGCGGACGGTGACGCTGAGC
>DASWIG010000091.1:0-6059 GCA_036397835.1 Thermoanaerobaculia bacterium | reverse complement strand
CAAATCGCCACGACCCCCTGCGACGGTGTTTGGCGCTTGTGGCAAATCGCCACGACCCCCAGCGACGGTGCTTGGCGCTTGTGGCAAATCGCCACGACCCCCTGCGACGGTGCTTGGCGCTTGTTGCAAGCGTCAACGACCCCCAGCGACGGTGTTTGGCGCTTGTGGCGAGCGTCAACGACCCTCTGCCATGGCGTTCGCGGCCCTGGCCGCGCGCCCGGGGTCCCCCGGCGGCGGACGGACGAAGCGGCGGCGCCACGAACCTGTCGGCGAGCACCGGCCAGAGCCTGAATTGGGAGGCCGATCTCCTCTCCATTCAAAACGCCATGACCTCCCGCGCCGCCGCCAGCACCTTGTCCTTCGTCGGCAGCAGCGCCTGCTCCAGCTTCTTGAAGAAGGGCGAGGGCCGGTCCTGCGACGCCACCCGCTTGACGGGAGCGTCGAGATACGCGAAAGCGTGCTCGGCGATGCGCGCCGCCACCTCGCCGCCGAAGCCGCCCGTCAGGGTCGCCTCGTGGACGACGACGGCGCGGCTCGTCTTCTTCACCGACGCCAGCACCGTCTCCTCGTCGAGCGGCACCAGCGTCCGCAGGTCGACGACCTCCGCCTCGACGCCTTCCTTCGCCAGCTCCTGCGCCGCCTCGAGACAGGTCCACGTCGCCACGCCGTAGCCCACGAGGGTCAGGCCGCGGCCCTCGCGCCGCACCAGCGCCCGGCCGAGGACGCCCACCCGGTCGGCCGACGGCAGCGGCGCCTTGATCCGGCGGTAGAGGAACTTGTGCTCGCAGACCACCACCGGGTTGGGGTCGCGGATCGCCGCCTTGAGCAGCAGCTTGGCGTCCTCGGCGAAGGCCGGCGTCACCACCTTGAGCCCCGGCGTGTGGGCGAACCAGGCCTCGTTGTTCTGCGAGTGGAACGGCCCGGCTCCCACGCCGCCGCCGGCCGGCAGGCGCACCACCAGCGGGCACGGCTTCTCGAAGCGGTAGAAGAGCTTGGCGATCACGTTCACCAACTGGTTGAAGCCGCACGAGATGAAGTCGCCGAACTGCATCTCGATCACCGGACGGTAGCCGAGCAGCGCGGCGCCGGCGGCGATGCCGAGAGTGCCGCTCTCGGCGATCGGCGTGTCGAGCACCCGCTCCGGCCAGCGCTGCCAGAGCCCACGCGTGGTGCGGAAGGCGCCCTCGAAACGGGCGATGTCCTGGCCCATAAGGATCACCGTGTCGTCGCGCTCCATCTCCTCGAGCAGCGCCTCGTGGACGGCCTCAACGTAGGTCTTCTCCTCGCCTGCGCCGGGACCGACGTCCTCCGGCTGCTCTGCGACCGCCATGAAGACGGGCCGCCAGGCGTTCTCCGCCGGCGGCTCGGCGGCGTCGGCGGCGCGCTCCACCGCCTCCTCCACGAGCTCGGACACCCGCGCCTCGAGCCGTTCGCGCACGGCGGCGGCGAGCGCGCCCTCCTCCTCCAGGCGGCGGGCGTAGGCCGGCACCGGGTCCTCGTCCATGTAGCCGGCGAGCTCGTCCTCGGGGACCACCTTGAGCGAGTCGTCGCCTTCGCTGTGGCCGCGCATGCGGCCGAGCATCGCCTCGAGCAGCGTCGGGCCGCCGCCGGCGCGCGCCCGGGCCACGGCCCGCGCCATCGCCTCCGTCATCGCTTCCGGGTCGTTGCCGTCCACCGTCTCGGCGGCGACGCCGTAGCCGACGCCGCGGTCGCTCAGGCGTTCGGCGGCGTACTGCTCGCAGGCCGGAGTGGAGAAGGCGTAGCGGTTGTTCTCGATCACCAGCACCAACGGCAGCTTCCACACCGCGGCCATGTTGAGGCCCTCGTGGAAGTCGCCGGTGGAGGTGCCGCCCTCGCCGATGAAGTTCAGCGCCACGCGGCCGCCGCCGTCCCGCTTGAGCGCGAACGCGCAGCCGGCGGCGACCGGGATCATCGATCCCAGATGGCTGATCATGCCGACGTGGCGGATGCCGTATTCGGGCGCCAGGTAGCCGTAGTGGAACGAGCGCTCGACGCCGCCGGAGAACCCGTCGCCACGGCCGAGGAGCTGGCAGCACAGGCGGTAGAGCAGGCTTTGTGGCTCCGGACGTCGTCCGTCAGGCTCGCCGAAGCCGAAGCCCGGGAAAGTGCGGGCCGGGTCGAGGTAGACGGTGAGGATCGCTCCCAGGTCACGGTGGAGTGAGCAGAGGGCGTCGCCGGGCTCGAGGGCGAGGCCGGCCGTCACGGTCGTCGCTTCGCCGCCGATCTGGCTGTACCACTTGGCGAGACGTCCGGTCTTGAGCAAAGCGCTGAACCGCAGGTCGAGGTCGCGGGACAGGCGCATGTAAGCGTAGGTGAGGAGACGTTGGGAGGGCTCTGGCATAGGCCGGAGAGTCTACGGCGGGCGTCGGTGGACGGCAAGGTGGGGCCGCCTGCGCAGGCCGGCGCGGCTTGCCAGCCGGTCGGGCAGACAGTACACTCACGACCGACCGTAGCGGCCGATGTTTACGCCCCCCTCATCCGTCAAGGAGCTCCTTGATCTCGCGCACCGCCACGAGGCCGAGGAGACGGAATTCGCGACGTTTCTGGAGAACGTCCGGCAGCTTCTCCGGCGCCCGCAGTTTCCGCACGACGGAAGCGCCGTCAGCCTGGCCGAATACCTCGACGGGCGCGAGGCCCAGGGCGCTGCCAGGCTGCCGGGCGACGAGCAGTCGGTGGTCGTCCTGCTCGTGCGGCAGCTTCTCGAGGCGCTCGGGTATTCGGCCGCGGACGCCATCTACAACCGGCCCCTTCCCGCAATCTCGGAACGGGCCGTTCCCGACTTCACCGTCTTCGTCAGAGACTTGCTGGGCTCGACCCCGGTCTTCCTCGTGGAGTGCAAGTCCACCTCGGTGGCCTACTTGTCCGGCCCCGGTCTCGAGCAAGGCGCGGGCGAGACGGCGGTCCGCCAGCTCCGCCGCTACGTGCTCTCGGGCGTGGTCCACGGCCGGCTGGGCCTCTTGTGCAACGGCTTTCGGCTGGAGGCGTGGGAATACGGCAGCGAAGGCGACACGAGGCTCGTTCAGGTGGATCTCCATGCCCTGGCACGCCAGGCGGCAGGCGAGGCGGAAGCGTTCTCCGGCGAGCTGCGGGGCGGTTTGAGGACGGTCTGGTACCGTCTCTCCCGTTCAGCCTTCGTCCGCGCTCACGACCTGCAGAGGGTCTCGGCTCAGGTGCCGCCTCTCCCTTCGGAATGGGTGGAGAGGGTGCGAGCCAGGTTCGAGGAGACGGTGAGCCCGAGCGCCCTGGAGGAAGACCTCGTCGCCTACTACGAGTCGGCGTGGGAAGAGACGGCCATCGACGTCAGCGATTCTCCGGAGCTCCTGGTCGACTCGCTGCGTGGCCTGATCGGCCAGTTCGCCGAGGACGTGCTGCACCAGCTCGGAGAGGGCCTGAGGCGTCACGAGGAGCACGAGGCGGCGCGGCAGGTCCTGGAGGGCCGCTCCCAGCTTTCGAGGTTGCGTCAACCCCTGGAGCTCCACCGCCAGAGCTTTCTTCTCACGCCGGAGCAGTTCGAGGAGATCCTGCTCCAGCCTCTGGAGGTCTGGTGCCGCCGGCCCCGGTTGGAGGACCTGGAAGAGCGGGTCGCGGCGTGGGTGGCCGACCTCGAGCCCCATGTGAGGAAACGCAACGAGTCCGACAACGAGCAGCTCGCCTTGAAGGAGTCGGGACCGACGGTTCGTCGTCGAGGCAACGGTCCGGAGATCGCAAAGAAGCGCGTCATCCGAGAATTGACCAGCGACCTGGAAGTCTTCTGCCGCGCAGCGCTCGAGGAGCACTCCTCCCGCCGGCAGCTCGAAGAGCAGTACAAGCGGTCGTTGGACGTGGCCGCGGCCTTCCAGACCTGGGCGGCCCGGGTCTCCTCCAGCGTGCTCGTCGGCGCCGCCGAAGCCGAGTATCGCCGCGAGTTCTCGCGTCAGACGGCGTACGTCTACGTCGTGCGTCTGCTCCTGGTTCGCATCTGCGAGGACAAGAAGCTCTTCCAGCGCAAGATCTCCGACGGCGGGCTCACTCTCTGGCAAGGGTGCGCGGCGCGTTATCTCGACTACGCCTCGGGCCGCTCCTACGAATACCTGACGCGGATGGCCTACGAGTGCGCCCAGAACGTCTACGTCCACTTCTACGGCGCCTCGGAGTTGTTCGACTGGTACCGCATGGACGAGAAGATGATGGTGCGGGCGTTGCTGGTCTTGAACGCCTTCAACCTCGAGGCGATCGACACCGACATCATCGGTGCCGTGTACGGCCGCTATCTCGAGGAGGGCAAGCACGAGCAAGGGCGCTACTACACGCCGCGGGAGCTCGTGCGCACGATGCTGGACTTGGTGGGCTATCGTGGCGAAGCCGTGGTGAACCGCCGTATCGCCGACCTTGCCTGCGGCTCGGGAAGCTTTCTGGTCGAGGCTTGTCGCCGCCTTCTCGATCAGTTCCGCGGGAGCGACGGGAAGATACCCGCGGCCAGGCTGGCTCCGGCCCTGGAAGAGGTGCAGAAGTCTCTTTACGGCGTGGAGATCAATCCTTTCGCCTGCTATCTGGCGGAGACCAATCTCCTCATTCAGGTCTTGGATCTCGTCCGTCAGGCTCAGGAGACGGAGAGCACGCTGACCGTGGAAAGGTTTCGCATCTACTCGGGCGACGCCCTGCTCGTCGATCCGGTGCTCGCGGCCACGAAGGACACAACCCTGCTGCTCCTCGGCGAGGATCGCGCCGTTCTGGAGCAGCTCAAGGCCCGAGTCGGGCCTTTCGAAGGCGGCTTTGACTTTCTCGTAGGCAATCCTCCCTACGTTCGCGCGGACGAGGACTCTCCATCGTATCTCGCCTATCGCCGACTATTGGATCGGCAAGACTGGTTTACGACGGGACATCTGAAGTGGGACCTTTATGTGCCTTTCGTCGAGCAGTACCACCGCCTCCTCGCCGACCAGCCGAAGGCGCGCTGTTGTTTGGTAACGATAGAGTCGTTGACCAACGCGCCTTACGCTGCCAAGCTAAGGCAGCTTCTCGGCGCGGAAACGACCCTTCACGACGTGCTTTTCACCCAGGGCTTGCGGCTCTTTGAGGATGCGACCTGGCAGAACAACGTCGTGTTTTGCTTTTCCCGTGGCGTTTCGTCCGGGGAACATCGCGTGCAGCGCCGGATCTCCCGCCGGCGTGCTGACGACGGTTCGCTCCTTATCGAGCTGATGGATCAACCGGACCAGAAGGCCCACGACCCCGATGCTCTGTTCAGGTTGCGTGAACGGGTCGACTTGGACCTGAAGCAAACGGTTCGCTGGGAGGAAATCTGTTATGTGTCTGTCGGCATGGTCTTGAACTCCGACGAGAAGCGGGAGGAAGGCGCCGTTATCGTCGTGCCGAGCAAGTATGATCCACAGTGCTTTGGCGAGGAGCTTGTAAAGAACCTGGGGAAGCGGGGAAAGCGAATTCGGCATCGTCGGTTCAAGAGAGAAGAGCTGCTGTCCAACGCCAGAGATACTATTCACACTCGACCTTATCTCGACTCGCGAGAGGTCTTGAGGGGAGGCATCGGCCGCATCAAGTGGCTCGAGTACGGCTCGCATACGCGCGTGCCCGCGCGCGTACGCCGGCCGACCTTCCCCGAGCTCTACGATCGCCCGAAGATCGTCTTCGGGGCTTTCATGGGTGTGGCGGTAGACGATGGCTCCAACCAGGAGTTCCTCGTCGCGCCGCACAACGTACGAATATCCATCCTGTGGTGGCGGATGGCAGACATCGAAACCCGTGCTCTGGACTCGGTACGAGCGGTCCTCGACGAGGAAGGACGATACGATTCAGCACTCTCGCGGCTGTTCTCGGAGTGGTACCTTTGTGCTCTTGCCCTTAGTGAGCCTGTCCAGCGATGGCTTCACGCTACGAGAAGGTCCATGAAGGACGACGTGTATCCTGACGACATCCGGGCCATTCCGGTAAAGCGCTTGAGCCAACAGGATCAGCAGCCCTTCGTGCGATTGGAGCAGGAACGCCATCGCCTGTGGCGCGAGCTGATCGAGCTCGAAGGTCGAGGCTTCCGCATCGGCGAG
>DASWIG010000090.1:0-6322 GCA_036397835.1 Thermoanaerobaculia bacterium | reverse complement strand
CCGCGGCGCGAGCGCCCGAGCGACCAGGCGCGGGCGGCGGTCGACGTGCCCCTGGGCGAGCGCCTCGAGCGCCTCGAGCTCTTCCTCGACGACGAGCGCTTCGCCGTGCTCCGGCAGCCGCCGTTCGCCCGGCCGCTGCCGGCCGGCGCCGCCGGCCGCGCGACCTACCTGCGCGCGGTGGCGCACCTGGCCAGCGGCGAGACGGCCGAGGACATCGTGATCCTCGACCCGCGGCCCTTCGAGGAGATCGACGTGCGCCTGGTGGAGCTCTACGCCTCGGTCGCCGACGCCCAGGGCCGTCCGCTGCTCGGCCTCGCCGCCGCCGACTTCCGCGTCTTCGAGGACGGCGCCGAGCAGGCCCTCGAGCGCTTCGACACGGTGGAGAGCCTGCCGATCAACGTCACGCTGCTGATGGACGTGTCGCAGTCGATGCGCGACCACATGATGATCGCCACCCTGGGCGCCCAGCGCTTCTTCGAGCAGGTGGTCACGCCCAAGGACCGTGCCAGCTTCTTCACCTTCAACCAGGACGTGCTCCTGCGGGTGCCGTTCACCGCCGACGTCGACCGCCTGCGTCACGGCGCCAGCGGCCTCAAGGCGCGCGGCTCGACGCGGCTCAACGACGCCGTGATCTACGCCGTCCACTACTTCGGCGGCCTGGCGGGCAGGAAGGCCCTGGTGGTGGTCTCCGACGGCCACGACGTCGACAGCGACTTCCCGTTCGAGCAGGTGCTCGAGCACGCGCTGCGCTCGGGCATCGCCACCTACGCGATCGGCCTCGCCCTGGACGACGACGAGACGCGTTCGAACCTCGGGCGCCTGGCGGCGGAGACCGGCGGACGCTTTTTCGCCATCGCCACCGCCGCCGAGCTCGACCAGGTCTACCGCCAGATCGAGCAGGACCTGCGCTCGCAATACCTGCTCCTCTACCGCCCGCCGCGGAGCTCGCGGGCAGCGTTCCGCCGCGTCGAGGTGGAGGTGCTGCGCGAAGGCGTCAAGGCGCGGACGATCCACGGCTACTATCCATGAGAAGGGATCAGGCTCCCGCCACCTCCTCCTCGGCGCTCGGCACGCCGTGGCGCACCAGGTAGTCCTCCACGTAGAGCAGGTTGTCCTCGCCGGCCCGCTCGATCACGCCGAGCAGCGAGCTCATCGACGTGACTTCCTCGAGCTGCTCGTTGACGAACCAGTCGAGGAAGCGCAAGGTGATGTGGTTGCGCTCCTTGTGGCACAGCTCCACCAGGTCGTAGATCTGCTTGGTGACCTCGTTCTCCCAGTCGAGCGCCGCCTTCACGGCGTCGCGGGCGCTCTTGAAGTCGCCGCGCGGCGCCGGGATCTCCGGCACCACGACCTTGCCTTCCACGTCGAGGACGAACTTGACGAACTTCATCGCGTGTACGCGCTCCTCGTCGGACTGGCGGAAGAAGAACTTCGCGAGCTCCTCCAGGTTCTCGTCGGAAAAATACGCGGCGATCGAAATGTACTGGTTCGATGCGCCGAGCTCGTTGCCGGCCTGTTCATTGAAGGCATCGACGATGCTCTGACTCGCCAACATCTTGAGGCTCCTTTTTTGCCTTGGAATCTCCGTTTCAGGGCGCTCCGGCCCATTGCTCCAGCCAGGCCAGCACGGTCTCGTGCCATTGCAGGCTGTTGTCAGGGCGCAGCACCCAGTGGTTTTCGTCGGGGAAATAGAGGAACTTGCTCGCAATGCCCTGCCGCTGCAGCGCGGTGAAGGTCTGCAGGCCCTGGGTGACCGGCAGCCGGTAGTCGAGCTCGCCGTGGATCACCAGCATGGGCGTCTTCCAGCGGTCGGCGAAGAGCGCCGGGTTGAAGCGGTCGTAGTTCTCGCCGCTCTGCCACGGCGTGCCGTGGAACTCCCATTCCGGGAACCACAGCTCCTCGGTGCCGTAATAGGTCGACCGGGTGTCGAAGATGCCGTCGTGGTTGACCAGGCACTTGAACGCCGGCCAATGGCCGGCGATCCAGTTGATCATGTAGCCGCCGTAGGAGGCGCCGAGGGCGCAGGCGCGAGAGCCGTCGAGCCAGGGGTAGCGCTCGAGGGCCGCGGCCAGGCCCTGCTGCAGGTCCTCCAGCGGCTTGCCGCCCCAGTCGCCCGCGATGGCGTCGGTGAAGGCCTGGCCGTAACCAGTCGAGCCGTGGAAGTCGATCTGGATCGCCGCGTAGCCCGCGCCGGCGTAGACCTGCGCGTTCCAGCGGTAATGGAAGTTGTCGAGCCAGGATCCCTGCGGTCCGCCGTGGACGAGGAAGGCGATCGGGTATTTCCTGCTCGGATCGAAATCCGCCGGCTTGACGAGCCAGCCGGAGACGGTTTCGCCGTTCCAACCGGCGAAGGAGAAGCGCTCGTAGTCGCCGAAGCGGACGGCGGCGAGGCGCTCGCGGTTGACGTCGGTGAGCTTCTTCAGCGAGTCGCCGGTCAGGACGTAGAGGTCCACCGGCGACCTCAGGTCGTCGCGGCCGAAGACCAGGCTCTCGCCCGCCGGCGCCGGCGAGCCGACGCTGCCCGGCGCCGTGACCCGCTTCTCGACGCGGCCGGTGGCGACGTCGACGGCGAAGAGCGCGCGCCGGCCGTCGTCGTTCGCGGTCACGTACAGCGTCCGGCCGTCGGCGGCGAAGACGAAGTCGCCGGCGGAGCGGTCCCAGCCCTCCGTCAGCACCCGCTCCGGACCCTGCGGCCACGGCCGCAGCACGATCCGGAAACGGTCGGACTCGTAGCCCGGCCGCGACATGGCCTTGTAGGCCAGGGTGTTGCCGTCGGGCGAGAAGACCGGCTGGGTGTCCCAGGCCGGGCTGTCGGTCAGACGCCGAGGCGCGGCGCCGCCGGCGAGCGGCGCCACGTAGAGGTTGAAGTCGGTCGACCAGGGCTCGGCAGCCCCGGCGGCACGGGCGGTGAAGACCACGCCCTCGCCGCCGGGCGTGAAGGCGATCTCCTCGCCGCCGCCGAAGGGCTTCGAGGGCACGTCGGCGTCCATCCCCGCGGTCACGTCCACGGCGGCGCCGCCGGAGGCCGGCATCACGAAGAGGTGGGAGCGGCGGCCGTCCTTCCAGGCGTCCCAGTGGCGCACGAAGAGCCGGTCGTGGACGACGCCGCTGCGTTTCGACTCCTCCCGCTGCGCCAGGCGCTCGGCGGTGCAGGCGAGGTCCGCGCAGTCGACGAAGACCTCGGCGCTGAAGGCGAGGTGGCGGCCGTCGGGCGACACCAGGAGGTTGGCGACGTCGAGCTCGAGGTCGGTGACCTGGCGGGCCTCGCCGCCGCCGACCGGCAGCCGCCAGACCTGCGACGAGCCCGAGCGGGTGGACAGGAAGTAGAGGCTGGCGCCGTCGGGCGACCAGCGGGGGCTGGTGTCCGCCGCCTCGTGGGTCGTGAGCCGCCGCGGCTCGCCGCCGCTCACCGAGACGAGCCACAGGTCGGTGCGTCCGGCGTCCGCCTCGAGGTCGGTGGTGCGCAGGACGTAGGCTACCCGCTCGCCGTCGGGCGAGGCCTGGGGATCGGACAGGCGGCTCATCGTCACCAGGTCTCTGGCGTCGAAGGGGTGGGTCTCGGCAGAAGCGGCGCTCGCCGCAAGCGCCACGACGATACCGATCAAGGCGCGCTGATCACGCATACGGCTTTCTCCTCAGCAGGCGTTCCGGGCAAGTCTAGCAGGGAGCGGAAAACTCCGCGCGCCGGTAGCCCTGGAAGTAGAGCAGGGCGGTGAGGTCGGCATGGTCGACGCGGAAGCGGGCGGCACGGGCGACGCTCGGCCTGGCGCGGAACGCCACGCCGAGCCCCGCCGCCGCCAGCATCGCCAGGTCGTTGGCACCGTCGCCCACCGCCGCGGCGTCGCCGGGCTCGAGGGAGCGTTCGCGGCACAAGCGCTCCAGGGTGCGCAGCTTGGCCGCGCGGTCGCGCACGGGCTCGACCACGCGGCCGCTCAACCGGCCGGCGGCGATCTCGAGCTCGTTCGACTCCCGGAGGTCGAAGCCGAGGCGCCGGCGCACCGGCTCGGCGAAGACGCCGAAGCCCCCGGAGACCAGGGCCGTGAAGGCGCCGTGGGCCCTCATGGTGGCCACCAGCACGGCGGCGCCCGCGGTGACCTCGAGCCGCGCCAGGGCCTGGCCCACGGCCGCCACGGGCAGGCCCGCGAGGCGCGCCACGCGCTCTTCGAGGGCGGCGCGGAAGTCGAGCTCGCCGTTCATGGCTCGCGCCGTCACCGCGGCCACGGCGGCGCCGCAGCCGGCGAGCTCGGCGAGCTCGTCGAGCATCTCGTTGGCGATCACCGTCGACTCCATGTCGGCCACCAGCAGCCGCTTGCGGCGCCCGGCGGCCGGCTGCGCCGCGAGGTCGACGGCCTCGCCGGCGAGCGCGCGGCGCGCGGCGGCCTCGGCGGCGGCCGGCTCGAGGCCGGCGAAGACCAGGTCGCAGGCTTCGCCGTCGGCGAGCCAGCACGGCGCGTCCACGGCGGCGCCGAGCCGCCGCAGCGCGGCGGCGGCGCGCTCGGCGCAGGCGGCCGCGTGGCCGTCGGCGGGCGTCACCATGGTGAGCACCGCTTCCGGGTCGCGGCTGGAGGAGGATGACGGCACGGCGCGATTGTGGCACGGGAGCGCTTGAGCTACGTGCCCGGATCGGATACGGTGGACCTTTCCTTCTGCGAAAGACCACGACGTGAGCCAAGACGAAACCAAGAAGAAGAAGGTCGACTTCCGCACCGCTTGGCGGGCGGCGCGCGACCTCGTGTGGCAATACCGCAAGCGCCTCCTGCTCGGGCTCGTGCTGATCCTGATCAACAGCCTCACCGGCTTCGTGCTGCCGGCGAGCTCGAAGTTCCTGATCGACGACGTGATCAACAACCAGGAGGCCGAGCTCAGCGAGCGGTTGGAGCTGCTCGGCACCCTGGCCCTGGCCGCGGGGTTGGCCACGCTCGTCCAGGCGGTGACCTCCTTCGCTCTCACCCAGCTCCTGAGCGTCGCGGCCCAGCGCGCCATCGCCGATATGCGCAAGAGCGTCGAGCAGCACGTCATCCGTCTGCCGGTGAGCTACTTCGACTCCACCAAGTCGGGCATCCTGATCTCGCGCATCCTCACCGACGCCGAAGGCATCCGCAACCTGGTGGGCACCGGCGTGTCCCAGCTCGTCGGCGGCTCGATCACGGCCACCATCGCCCTCGGCGTGCTCTTCTACCTCAATTGGAAGCTGACCACGGTCATGCTGGTCGTCCTGGTGCTCTTCGGCGGCATGATGGCGGTGGCGTTCAAGCGGCTGCGGCCGCTCTTCCGCGAGCGCGGGGAGATCTACTCCCAGGTGAGCGGCCGCTTGGGCGAGAGCCTCGGCGGCGTGCGCATCGTCAAGTCGTACACCGCCGAAAAGCGCGAGGACCGGATCTTCGCGCACGGCGTACACAAGCTCTTCCGCAACGTCGCCAAGACGCTCACCGGCACCTCCGCGGTCAGCGCCGGCGCCACGCTGCTCTTCGGCATCGTCGGCGTCATCATGATGCTGCTCGGGGGGCGCGCGATCCTCGCCGGCACGATGACCCTGGGCGACTTCGTGATGTACGTCTTCTTCATCGGCCTGGTGGCGGCGCCGATGATCCAGATCTCGGCCATCGGCACCCAGCTCACCGAGGCCATCGCCGGCCTCGACCGCATCCGCGAGCTGCGCCAGATGGCCACCGAGGCCGACGACGACGCCGACCGCCAGCCGATCGAGTCGCTCAAGGGCGACATCGAGTTCCAGGGCGTGTGGTTCGAGTACAAAGAGGGCGTCCCGGTGCTGAGAGACGTTTCCTTCACCGCGCCCGCCGGCTCGACCACGGCGCTGGTGGGCTCGAGCGGCTCCGGCAAGTCGACGCTGATCGGCCTGGTGATGGCCTTCAACCGGCCGCGGCAGGGCAGGATCCTGGTCGACGGCCGCGACCTCGCCGCCCTGCGCCTCTACGACTACCGCTCCCACCTCGGCATCGTGATGCAGGACAACTTCCTCTTCGACGGAACGGTGGCCGAGAACATCGCCTACGGCAATCCCTACGCCGAGCGCGAGCGGATCGAAAACGCCGGCCGGATCGCCCACTGCGACGTCTTCGTCGACGACTTCGAGAAGGGATACGACACGGTGGTGGGCGAGCGCGGCGTGAAGCTTTCGGGCGGCCAGCGCCAGCGGGTGGCGATCGCGCGGGCGATCCTCGCCGACCCCAAGATCCTGATCCTCGACGAGGCGACCTCGAGCCTCGACTCGGAGAGCGAGGCGATGATCCAGGACGGCTTGAAAGCCCTGCGCCAGGGGCGCACGACCTTCGTCATCGCCCACCGCCTGTCGACCATCCGC
>DASWIG010000089.1:0-6958 GCA_036397835.1 Thermoanaerobaculia bacterium | reverse complement strand
CAGGCCGAGCTGCTGGAGCATCGCTTGAAGAAGCCCTGCGCGTCTCATGGCTCTCTGGCCAGCTCCGGCGGTGGCTACCGGGGCAAGCGGTTTCGTGAGCTTAGCACATGAGCGGCGCGACCGGATCGTCGTGCCGGTGGGGATCTCGACCGAGTGTGGTAGCCTGGTGCCAATGCGGATCCGGTTCTACCTCGACCGCACGACCAGGCCTGCCGCACATCTATGAGCACGACGTCACCGAGACTGAAGTCGAAGAGCTGCTCCGACGACCTGGCGAGGATCGGCGCGGTCGCGAGGGCTCACGCGTCGCGCTCGGCCAGACGCGCTCGGGCCGTTACCTGCGGGTGGTCTACACGCGAGATCCCGAGCCCGACAGCGTCTTCGTGATCACGGTCCACGAGCTCAAGGGCAAGCCGCTCGCCGCGTTCAGGCGACGACACAGGAGGCGACGACGATGAAGGAAAGTCACTTCCCACCTGGATGGGACGAGGCACGCGTTCAGAGGGTTCTGCGGCACTACGAACGGCAGAGTGAGGAAGAAGCGGTCGCCGAGGACGAAGCTGCATTCGACGGCAAGGACGGGGCGATGATCTGCGCGAAGCTATCGCCAACGCGGTCATGCACCGTGACTGGTTCAACGAGGGCGCCAACGTCTTCGTGGAGATCTACGCTGACAGGATCGAGATCAGCAACCCCGGCGGCCTGCCCAGCGGGATGCTCCCCTCGGACCTCGGCCGCAAGAGCGTGCGCCGCAACCCACTGATCGCCGATCTGCTACACCGGATCGAGTACATCGAGAAGGCGGGCACGGGCATCCGGCGCATGCGGGAAGCGGTCAGAGAACACGGCAGCCCTCGCTCGTCCTGATCCTCCGCTCCCTCGACCGGGCCGAGGTGTTGGCTCCGATCCGGGACATCGGAGCCTGGGCGGAGCTCCCACTCGTGCTTGTCGTCAACAACTTGCACAGGTCTCTTACGCCGACGGCATCGTGCGACGCGCTTCCGCTGCTCTTCGAGAGCAGCGACCATCTCTTCCTGCACACGGCCCGCACGTTCGAATCGTTCTGCTGGACGTCGGCGCTCACATCTCCATCACCGCCGCGACGTCCGCGTCGATGTCGTCGTCCCTCGTGCTCGTCCACCAGGTCACCACGAAGAGCACCGTGAACGACGCCGCCAGCGCCGCCGCCGACGGCAACGCTCCCGCGGCGAGCGGCGGCTTGGGCAGCGCCGGAAACCACGCCTGACGGCCCCAGAGCTCGAGGCCCAGGTTGAGCGCCAGGCCGACGGCGATCGACGCCGTGGCCGCCGCCGGCGTCACCCGCCGCCAGTTGAGCCCGACGGCGAACGCCGGCGCCAGGGCCGCCGCGAAGGTGCCGTAGGCGAAGGTGCCCAGCAGCGCGATCAGGTCGCCGTAGAGGTAGGCGAAGAGCGCCGACGCCACCGTCACGCCCACGACCGCCCAGCGGCCGCGGGCCAGCTCGCGGCGCACCGGGCGTCCGAATGCCTTGGGCAGGTCGTGGACGAGCGCCGCCGCGGCGATGTTGACGAACGAGTCCGCCGTCGACATGATCGCCGCCAGCACGCCCGCGAAGACGATCCCGGCCAGCAGCGGCGGCGCGAAGCCGAGCAGGAACGCCGGCGCCGCGTCGTCGGGACTGGCCAGCGGCGCCAGGCGTCCCGACGCCACCAGCGCCGGCACCGCCAGGCCGATCCCGATCCACAGCAGCACCACCAGGGCCTGGCTGGAGCTCAGGGCGAGCGGGAACCACTTCAGCTTACGCGGGTCGTCGAGCATGTAGAACTTGTGGAGCATCTGCGGCTGGCCGAGCACGCCGACGCCGAAGACGAAGTAGAAGCCGAGGGCGGTGAGCGGCGCCGCTCCCAGGGGGTCGAGGAAACCGGGGCCGAAGTCGCCCGACTCGGCGAGGGTGCGCCCGATCGCCCCCAGGCCGCCGCCGGACTCGAGCGCGTAGTAGAAGACGCCGAGGGCCGCGGCGATCATCAGCGCCCCCTGGACGACGTCGGTGTAGACGCCCGCCACCATGCCGCCCGCCGTCGCGTAGGCGAGCACCACGACCACGCCCACCGCCATGCCCGCGGCGAGCCCGGTGCCGAAGATCGAGTCGAGAACGAGCCCCAGGGCCTGGAGCTGGGCGCCGAGGTAGCCCACGGTGCCGGCGATCACCGCCACCGCCGCCAGGCCCGACGCGCGGCGGCTGCGGAAGCGGGCGAGCACGGCGTCGGGCACGGTGTAGATCTCGCGCACCTCGGCCAGCAGACGCAGGCGTTTCGCCACCGTCCAGCACAGGAGCCCGGCGGTGAAGCTCACCGGCACGCTGATGAAGAACGACGACACGCCGAGCCGGTAGGTGAGCCCCGGCCCGCCGAGGAAGAGGAAGCCGGAAAACGCCGCCGACATGGTGGCGAGCGTCGTCACCACCAGCCCGATGCCCTGGCCGGCGATGAAGAAGTCGCGGGCGTCGTGGGTGCGGCGCGCAGCCCAGACGCCGATCGCCAGCACCACGGCGAGGTAGGCGAGCGACGAGGCGATCACGGCGGGCTGGGCGAGGCCCGTCATCCGCCGCCCTCGCCGCGGCCGAAGCGCGCGCGCAGCTCCTCGAGGTCCCGACGCCGGAGGCCGTGGCGCTCGAAGGTCCACGCGTAGAGGAGGGCGACGGCGGGAAGGGGGGCCAGGAAAATGCCGAGTTGCAAGAGCGTGGCGAGTGGCAGGCCGAAGAGCCAGGGCGCGTCGCGTCCGTGGAGGGTCAGCAGGCCGAGGAAGCACGCTTCATAGAAGACGAGGAGGGCGACGAGACCGACCTTGAGGGCGCCGGCGCCGCGTCCGGCTCCGAGGGCGATCAGGGCGAGGGGAAAGGCCGCCGCCAGGACGGCGAAGGCCCACTCGGACGTCCGGGTGCCGAGGAGCAGAGCGAGGAGGATCGCCGGCGAGGCGATCGCGAGGAACCACAGGGAGATCTTGGTGGCCATGGCTCGGGGATCTTAGCCGGTGCCACCCCGCGCCGAGGTCCGACGCGCTGTTGTGGTGCAGGCGGGCGGTTGACCCGGAGCCGGCCGCGGGCTAGAATCGCAGAAGGACGGATTGTTCCGATCGACCGACTTGAGGAGGAGTGAGCATGGCCCACGTCTGTCGTATCCCCGGATGGAGCCTCTTTGCCCTGGCGCTGGCGACGTTCGCCGCGGTCCCCGCCGCGAGCCAGGTCGGCGACACCACGGACGATCCCTATGGCCGTTCGCCGAAGCGGATGTTCCAGAACGAGAATCTCAGACGGCTGGATCAGGACATCAAGCGCGAAAAAGAGGCGATCGACGGCCTCTCGCCCGAGCAGCGAGAGCACCGGGCCCTCGCCATGGTCGTCTTCGAGCCCGCTCCGGAGGGGGGCTGGAAGGTCGACTTGAAAGTGCGCAGCGGCGGTACCGCCACCGTCGCCATGAAGGGAGCCCGGTTCGATCTCGGTGACCCGGAGGAGCAGGGAGAGTGGACGGTCAGCTCGGGGAGCTTCGAGGGGACCAAGCCCAAGCCGATGACCGTCGTCGTCACGCCACCGGGTCAGAAGGACCGCAAGGCGGTCTGCGCCGACGCCGCGCCCATCGCCGCCGGCGAGCGGGTCGCCTACTGCGTCATCATGCTCCCGACGAACGGCGATTTCTATTGTCCGGCGCCCGACGTCGGCGCCGCGGCCGGGACCTGAGCAGGCCGGTCGGCGGACGCTGAAGCCCTCAGTCCTTGGGGACGTACGGATCGCGGGCGGAGGCGACCGGCTCCCAGAGCTCGATCTTGCGGCCCTCCGGATCGAGGATCCAGGCGAACTTGCCGTTCTCCTCGGTGTCGGGCCCGCCCACGATCTCGACGCCCTCGGCCGCCAGCGCGGCCAGGAGCGCCTCGAGGTCGTCGACCCGGTAGTTGATCATGTAGGGCTCCGCGCTCGGCGCGAAGTACTTCGTCGAGTCGGGGAACGGGCTCCACACCGTGTAGCCCTTCTCCTCGGGCGCGTCCACTTCCCTCCAGAGGAAAGAGAAGCCCCAGGGGTCCGACTCGATGCCGAGGTGCAGGCGGTACCAATCCTTGAGGCCATCGGGGTCGGGGGTCTTGAAGAAGACGCCGCCCAGTCCTGTCACGCGTTTCATCGTTCTGCTCCTTGTGGTGCTTCGGAATCGGCCGTGGGGCGTGGATGCTAGACTATGGCGCCGAGCAGTGTCGTTCAACCGGGCCGAGCGCAGCTCCCATGTCCTCCCACTCCGACGCCAGCCGCCCCGCGGTGCTCTTCGTCGGCCGCCGCGGACCGGCACTGGCCGCGGCCCGCGCCCTCGACCTCGACGTCGTCTGCGTCGACGAGAAGCCGCCCGGACGCAAGGAGGCGGCCGTCCTCGCGGACTTCGTGCCCTGCCGGCTCGAAGACCCGCAGACCGACTGGCGCGGGCTGGCCCGCCGCGCCGCGAACGGCCGGCGCGTGGGCGCCGTCTTCGCCCTCACTGAGCGCGCCGTGGTGCCGGCGGCCGAGCTGCGCCTGCGGCTCGGCCTCGGCGGCGACTCGCCGGAGGCGGCGCGGCGCTCGACCGACAAGGTCGAGATGAAGCGGGCCGCCGCCGGCGCCGGCATCCCTTGCGCCCGCTTCATCGACGGCGGCCAGAACTTGCGCGTCGACGAGCTGGTGGCCGAGCTCGGGCTGCCCGTGGTCTTCAAGGGCCGGGTCAGCTCGGGCGGACGCCAGAACCGGATCTTCCGCCGGCGCGACGAGATCCGGCGCAAGCCGCGCCGCGGCTGGATGGCCGAGGGTTTCGTCGACGGCGTCGAGATGAGCCTCGAGGCCCTGGTGGCGCGCGGACGCACGGTCTTCGTCAACGCCACCGAGTACTTCCGGGTGCGCTGGGCGAACATCCTGCCCGCCGTGCTGCCCGAGGACGTCCTGGCGGCGGTCGCCGACCTCAACCAGCGGGTGCTCGCGGCGGTCGGCATCGACACCGCCTTTACCCATCTCGAGCTCTTCCTGACGCCCGAGGGCCCGGTCTTCGGCGAGATCGCCGCGCGTCCTCCCGGCGGCCACATCACCGAGCTCATCGAGCTCGCCTACGGCTTCGACCCGTGGCAGGCGTGGCTGCGCCTCGGCCTGGGGGAGGACGTCTCCCTGCCGGCGCGGGCGAGTCGGGCCGCCGGAGTGTGGGTGCTCCATCCCGGCAAGGGGGTGGTGCGCTCGGTCAGCGGTCTCGAGCAAGCGCGGGCGGTGCCCGGCGTCGAGGACGTCCGGCTCCGCGTCAGGCCGGGGACGACGGTGGCCAGACGCGTCGGCGCCGGGCAAGAGGTGGGCGCCGTCGTCGTGACCGGGCGCGACCGCGACGAAGTGGCGCAGCGGCTGCTCGCCGCGCACGAGCGGCTGCGGATCGAGCTCGATCCGGCGGATGGCCTGCAACCCGGTGGATGACCCGCCCATCTCGTAGACGAGAGCCGGGGCGGCGCGAATCCGCGACCGCCTGTGTAACCCCTGGCCCGCTCGCGCATAGTCTGGGCGAGGACGACGATGACGCCTTTCTCGGACATCTACCGGCGCCACGCGCGCGACGTTTTCCGCTTCGCCTTCTGGCTCGCGCGCGACGAGGAAGAGGCCAAGGACGTGACGGCCGAGACCTTCGCCCGCGCCTGGGCGGGCGCCGACGACCTGCGCGTCGAAACCGTGAAGGCGTATCTCTTCGCCATCGCCCGCAACCTGGTGCGGGAGAACCACCGCAAGCGGCGGCCCGAGACCGAGGTCGACGAGGCCATGCCCGACGCGCGCCCCGATCCCGAAGCCAGGGCCGCCGCCCGCGGCGACCTGGCCCGCGTCAGGAGGGCGGTCGACGCGCTCCCGGAGGTGGACCGCGCGGCCCTGCTGATGCGGGTCACCGACGGGACGAGCTACGCCGACGTCGCGCGCGCGCTCGGCATCTCGGTCGCCGCCGCCAAGGTCAAGGTCCACCGCGCCCGCTTGCGGCTCGCCGAAGCCAAGGAAGGAACCCATGAACGGCAACATCACTCGTGACGTCGTCGGCGATCTCCTGCCCGCCTACTTCTCGGGCGAGGCGAGCGCCGACACCCGGGCCCTGGTGGAGGAGTTCTTCGCGCAGGATCCCGAATTCGAACGGCTCGCCAGGACCGACGTCGACCGTCTTCTCGGCGACGTCGGCGCGAGCTCCGACATGGAGGAAATCGAAATGCAAGCGTTCCGAAAGACCAAGAGACTGTTGCGGCTGCGCTCCTGGATCCTGGGGTTCGCCATCTACTGCACCTTCGCGCCCATGACGTTCTACTCCTCGGAGAAGACGGGGACCGTATTCCTCTTCGCGGACAATCCGGTCGCGGTGGCGGTACTGCTGGGGATGGCGGCGGTCCTCTGGACCGGGTACGCCTTGCTCAGGCTGCGTCTGCGGCCGTCCGCGGCGTGACGGCCACAGGCCGGGAGGACCGCCGGCGTCGGGCGTATTCGCCCGACGCCCCGGCTCACGCCTGAGGGCCTGAGACGCCTGTGCTACCATCGAATCGGGAGACCCGAGCGCATGGGACGAATCGTCACGTCAGCCACGATCACCAACGTCAAGGAACCGTCCAAGACGTTCCGCTGCGACGCGCTCGTGGACACCGGCGCCACCTACATGGTCCTTCCCAATGCCTGGAAAGACCGGTTGGGCGACCTGGAGCTGATCGAGACCGCCGAGCTCTCCACCGCGACTCAGCCGATCACGGGCGAGATCCGCGGACCCGTCGAGATCCAACTGGAGGGCTTCCGGCGCGTCCACACGGACGTGGTCTTCGTGGACATGGAGCCGGACGACGGCCGTTACGATCCGCTGGTCGGCTACGTCGTGCTCGAGCAGTCCCACGCCGCCGTCGACATGCTCGGGCATCGCCTCGTCCACGTGAAGCGGATGGACCTCAAGTAGCGCCCGGAGACGTCGATGGCCCTGCC
>DASWIG010000088.1:0-1639 GCA_036397835.1 Thermoanaerobaculia bacterium | reverse complement strand
CGCCCATGGCCCGAGACGACGCCCCCTGGCAGTTCTGGATCGACGTCGGCGGCACCTTCACCGACTGCTTCGGCCTGCGGCCCGACGGGACGCTCCTGCGCCGCAAGGTCCTGAGCTCCGGCGTCACCAAGGGCCGCGCCGGCGACGGCTCCGGCCCGTCGCTGATCGTCGACCCGGAGCGCCGCGACGACGCTGACGGCTTCTGGACCGGCTACCGCCTCCGCCTCCTCGACGCCCGCGGGCAGCCGACGGCCGAGTTCTCCGTCGTCCGCTTCGATCCCAGCGACGGCACGCTCGAGCTCGACGCCGCCATCGAGCCGCCGCCGCGCGCCGGCCAGGCCTACGAGCTGACGTCGGGCGACGCCGCGCCCATCCTCGCCATCCGCTCGCTCCTCGGCCTGCCCCTCGCCGAGCCCCTGCCGCCGACGGTCGTGCGCCTGGGCACGACCCGCGGCACCAACGCGCTGATCACCCGCCGCGGCGCGAAGACCGCTTTCGTGACCACCCGCGGCTTCGGCGACGTGCTCGAGATCGGCTACCAGAACCGGCCGCGGCTCTTCGAGCTGGCGATCCGCAAGCGCCAGCCCCTCCACGCCGTGGTCGCCGAGATCGACGAGCGCCTGAGCGCCGCCGGCGAGGTGCTCGCGGCGCCGGACCGCGACGCCGTCCGCCGGAAGCTTCAAGCCCTCAAGGACGACGGCGTCGAGTCGCTCGCGATCTGCCTGCTCAACGCCTACGCCGAGCCGCGGCACGAGGAGCTGGTGGCGGAGGTGGCCCGCGAGGTCGGCTTCGACGAGGTGAGCGTGTCGAGCCGCGTCGCCTCGCTCGTCAAGATCGTCTCCCGCGGCGACACGACGGTCATGGACGCTTACCTCAACCCGGTGCTGCGCGACTACGTGGCGCTGCTGCGCCGCGCGCTCGGCGGCGGCGAGCTGGCGATCCTGACGTCGGCGGGCGGCCTGGTGGACGCCGACCGGTTCGTGGGCAAGGACTCGATCCTGTCGGGACCGGCGGGCGGAGTCGTGGGGTTCTCGCGCGTCGCCCGGGCCGCGGGCTTCGAGCGCGCCATCGGCTTCGACATGGGCGGCACCTCGACCGACGTGTCCCGGTATGACGGCCGCTACGAGCTCGAGTACGAGACCGAGAAGGCGGGGGTGCGGGTGGTGGCGCCGATGATGGCGATCGAGACCGTGGCCGCCGGCGGCGGCTCGGTGTGCGGCTTCGACGGCGTCAAGCTCGTGGTCGGCCCCGACAGCGCCGGCGCCGATCCCGGTCCCGCCTGCTACGGCCGCGGCGGGCCGCTGGCGGTGACCGACGTCAACTTCTTCCTCGGCAAGATCCTGCACGCGCACTTCCCGTTTTCGCTCGACCGCGCAGTGGTGGTGGACCGTCTCGCCGCGATCGCCGGCGAGATCGCCGGCGCCACCGGCCGGCGCTACTCGCTGGTCGAGCTCGCCGACGGCTTCCTGCGGGTGGCCAACGCCAACATGGTCAAGGCGATTCGCTCGATCTCGATCGCCAAGGGCTACGACCCGCGCGACTACGTGCTGGTGGCCTTCGGCGGCGCCGCGCCGCAGCACGCCTGCGCCGTGGCCCGCGAGCTCGGCATCGCCACCATCCTCAACCATCCCGACGCCGG
>DASWIG010000087.1:0-7814 GCA_036397835.1 Thermoanaerobaculia bacterium | reverse complement strand
TCCCACCAAGCCGGACGACGACGGACTTCGTCTCTACGCTCCGGACGGGACCCCGGTCGCGACGTTCTTGGATTGTCCCTGGGAACGCTACCTGGACGGCAAGGACGACCAGGACGCCGAGCGGCCGGACGACAATCCGGGAATCCGAGTCGTTCGAGCACTCGAAGGCCCCCGCGGCGAAGAGACGGTCGACTGGGTCGTTCTCACCAACGGCCGACTCTGGCGCCTCTACGCACGACGCGCCCATTCGCGGGCCACGAATTACTACGAAATCGACCTGCCCGAGCTCCTCACCCCGGGCGACCCCGACCAGGCCCTCACCGCGTTTCGCTACTTCTGGCTGCTCTTCCGGTGCGCGGCCTTCGAACGCCGGCCGAGCCGGCGCGAAGGACGAGAGGTGCGCGAAGCCCTGGTCGACCAGGTGTTGCAGGAAAGCCAGGAATACGCCAAAGACCTCGGAGAACGACTCAAGGACGTGGTCTTCGACGAGGTCTTCCCCGAGCTCTCCCGCGGCTTCCTGGAATCTCTCGCAAGAGGCGAGGAGCTCTACTCCCAATCAGAGCTCGACGCCGCCTTTCGCGCAACCCTCGCCTTTCTCTATCGCACCCTCTTCGTGCTCTACGCCGAGGCCCGCAACCTGCTGCCGATTCACGAGGTCCACGATTACCTCGAGATCAGCCTGAAACGAATCCGAGAAGAGATCAAAGACGCCGGTGGAGCGGCTCTCACCAGCCGTGATCAGCGGCTGGCGAAACGGTATCGAAAGGACAGCTTCGCGCTCTACGACCGCCTGCAAAGGCTCTTTCGCGTCATCGACCTGGGGGATCCCGCCGTCAACGTGCCGACCTATAACGGCGGGCTCTTCCTCTCCGACCCGGACGACTCCGACTCCGGCGCCGAGGCCGAAGCGGCCCGGTTTCTGAGCTGCGCCCGGGTGGACGACCTGACTCTGGCCCGCGCCCTCGATCGGCTGGCCCGCTCCGAGGAGGTGAAACGCGCCGAGCTCGTGTTCATCGACTACCGGTCCCTGGGGGTGCGTCAGCTCGGCTCGATCTATGAGGGTCTGCTGGAATTCCGGCTGCGAGTGGCTCGCGAGCAGATGGCGGTCGTCGCCGAGAAGAAGGGCAGCGGAAGAACGAGCGAAAGAGTCGTGCCGCTGCGCGTGGCGCGAACGTCAAGGAAGCTGAAGGTCCTGCTGACCGGGCGGGGTAAGGACGCGGCCGAGAGACTGCTCGCCCCCGGCGACGTGTACCTTGAGAATGACAAGGGCGAGCGCCGGTTGACCGGCTCCTAGTACACGCCCGACTTCGTCGTCGAATACCTGGTTGCAAGGACGCTGTCGCCGATCCTGGAGGAGAAGCTCGACGCGCTGCGTCCGCGGGTCCGCCAGGCTCAGCAGTGGCAGCGCCGGATGGCGCGAATGGCCGAGCAAAAAGGAGAGCCGGCTCAGAAGTACCTGGCAGGCCCCGCCGTCGACGGGGAGTGGCGCCACCTGGTGGCGGATTTCTTCGACGTCAAGGTGCTCGATCCCGCCATGGGATCCGGACACTTCCTGGTGGAAGCGGTGGACTTCATCACCGACAAGATGCTCGAGTTCCTGGCGGCGTTTCCGTGGAATCCGATCTTCGCGTACCTGGAGAGCGCTCGCAGAGAGATCGTCGCGGAGATGGAGAAGCTCGAGATCATGATTCCCGAGGAGCGCCTCACCGACGTGAACCTGTTGAAGCGTCACGTCCTGAAACGCTGCATCTACGGCGTCGACCTCAATCCCATGGCCGTCGAGCTGGCGAAGGTGTCGCTGTGGCTCGACTGCTTCACTCTCGGCGCACCGCTGTCGTTTCTCGATCATCACCTGCGCTGCGGCAACTCCCTCCTCGGAGTGACGATCGACGAGGTCAGGGAGGAGATCGAAGGTACCGGCGGTGAGGATCGTTCTCAACTGACCCTCTTTACGACCCGCTTTGCGGCGCTCAAGCTGGCGACGGCAGCAATGGCCGCGGTGGGCGCCATGCCCGACGTCACGAGCGAGCAAGTCAATTCCTCGCGGGAAGCGTACCGTGACGCGACCAACGCGCTGGCGCCCTATCACCGCATGCTCGACGTCTGGTGCAGCCGCTGGTTCTTGGAGCCACCCTCCGTCGTCAAACCCAACGGGCCGGTGGCGGTGGAGAAGAAGAAGAAACCGGTCAAGGATCGCGTGGTCGAGTATCTCAAAGCTGAGTCGGTCGAGCCCTATCTCGACGCAGGCACCGAGAGCGAGGCAGCCACGGCGCTGGCCCGGCTCGAGGACGTGGATCGAGAGTATCTGGCCGCGGTCGCCGAGCTTGCCAGGGAGCGGTCCTACTTTCACTGGGAAATCGAGTTCCCCGAAGTCTTTTATCGTCAGCGGCCGGGCACGGAGCGCCAGATGGAGCGGGCGCACGGCGAGGAGTTCGACGCGGTGATGGGAAATCCACCCTGGGTGCGCCAGGAGAGTTTGAAGGATCTGAAACCGGCTTTGAGAGAGAGCTTTCAGGAGACATTCGCTGCCGAGGCCGATATCTACGTGTTTCTGGTAGCTCGGGCGCTGGAGGTTCTCGCCTATGGCGGCCGCTTCGGGATGATCCTGCAGAATAAGTGGTTCAAGACCGAGTATGCAGCAAGATTTCGTGAGTATTTACGTGATAAGATGCAGCCGTTGGAGGTGGTGGATTTCGGACATGCACCTCTCTTTACTGACGCGGACACATTCCCTTGCACGCTTCTGGTCTTGAAGCCGGTTGAAGATGCATCAGAGTATAGGGAGGTTGACTTCATCAAGGTGAACCGAGAGGATCTGCCCGGGATTGACCTTACGCAGTATGGTGCTCAGACTCGAATGGCTGTGCCCAGGAGTCGATTGCGCAGGACCGGGTGGGAGCTCGCTGAGACATCCGTTGGGAACTTGATACAGAAGATTCGAGGAGCTGGAGTACGGCTCCGAGACCTCGTTGAGTCACCGCCACTGTATGGACTCAAGACTGGGCTCAATGAAGCTTTTCTCATTAGCCAGACGACGCGAGATCGACTCGTGGAAGAGGATCCGGCGTGCGAGAACCTGATTAGGCCGTTTTTACGTGGAGAGAGCACAAGGAGGTGGCATTCGCCATGGGGAGGAGAATGGATGATCCTTCTCAAGAGTAGTCAAAACTATGAATGGCCGTGGAGCTCGGCCGGCAGCGTCGCTGAGGCAGGAGACATATTCAGAGTCGAGCTCCCGAGCATTTATGGCTGGCTAGCGGGGTACAAGGACCGACTTCAGAACCGTAAGGACCAAGGGCGTTTTTGGTGGGAGCTTCGCTCCTGCGACTACTACGATAAGTTTTCCGAGCCCAAGATCATGTACCAAGACATAGCGTTTCACAGTGGCTTTGCTTTGGACGAATCCAGCCTCTACTGTAACAACACGTGCTATTTCACTCCTACTGGCGACTACATAGTTCTCGCTGCTCTCAACTCATCGGTTGCCTGGTACGTCTTTGATAGTCTCATGCAGAAGGCCAAGGACGGTGCATTTCGACTCCACAGTATATATATGGCGGATTTTCCCGTGCCCGTTGTTGAGCAGCCGCTTCGAGAAGTGGTCGAAAGGGGCGCTCAGGAAATCGCGGAGCTTTCGGCGTCATTCCGGCAGACCGAAGGGATCTACGAGAGCCTGGCTGGGATTGGGAACAAGCGATCGAAGAAATCTCAGGCCTGGAAACTGCCCGCCGAGATATTCAAGGAACGCTTCAGAAGACATGCGGAAAGCGAACGGCTCATCGAGACTCGCAACGTTCTTCGCCGGTTGAGGCAGGAGATCTGCCTTTTCGAGGTCAAAATCCAGTCGCAAGTCTTCGACCTCTACGAGCTCACCTCTGATGACGTCCTCGTACTACGCAAGACCGCTCCACCCCGCGATCCCCTCACCCTCGCCGAAGAAGACCTGCGTCTCCTGAGCGACGACTGACGAAGGACGCGGTGCCGGTGCAGATCCCCTACGTCATCGACAACGAGACGCACAAGCTCGTCTCCGTCCTGCGCCGCATCCTGGAAGCCCATCCCGGCAAGTCGCTCGACGTCGCGACCGCTTACTTCACGCTGACGGGCTTCGAGCTCCTCCGCGAACAGATCCCGTCCTTGGGCTCCTTCCGCCTCCTGCTCGGCGCCGAGCCCACGGGCGGCCAACAGATCGGTCTGAAGCCACGGGAAGCCGCTGTGGAGGGTCTTATCAGCGAGGACCTCGACGGGCTTCAATTCAGCGAGAAGACCCTGCGCCTCATCGAAGACATGATCGCCTGGCTGCGCCGCGACGACGTGGAGGTGAGGCACTTCGACAAGGGCTTCCTGCACGCCAAGTGCTGGCTCCTCTACGCCGACGCGCCGCGGCAGCAGATCCTCTTCGACCGCTTCCAACCCATCCTCGCCATCGTCGGTTCCAGCAACTTCACCCGCGCCGGGCTCACCCACAACCGCGAGCTCAATCTGACCCACAAGGTGCTGCTCGAGCCCGGGGAGGCCGACGACGTCGCCGCCGCTGAATCCGTGGCCTGGCTCAGCGGCGAGAAGCGGGGCATGGAAGAGACTCCGGGCTCGAAGACCCGCCAGCTCTTGAAGAGCGAGATCGGCGCCCGCGCCATCCTCGACCTCGAGGCCTGGTATGGCCGGCAGTGGGCCGAGGCGCGCGACTTCAAGGAAGAGCTCATCGAGCTTCTCGACGCCTCCAAGTTCGGTGAAAAGGAGTACACCCCCTACCAGATCTACGTCAAAGCCCTGTTCGCCTACCTCCACCACGACCTCGACGACGGGGCGCTGCCCGAGACCACGGGGTCCGCCGTGGAGCTGGCCGAGTTCCAGGAAGACGCCGTGAGAAAGGCGCGCAAGATCTTGCAGCGGCACCACGGGGTGATGGTGGCGGACTCCGTGGGCCTGGGCAAGACGTGGATCGGCAAGAAGCTGCTCGAGGACTACGCCTACCACTTGCGACGCCGGGCGGTAGTGATCTGCCCTGCCAGCTTGCGGGACAACTGGAAGCGCGAGCTGGCGAGCGCCGCGATCGCCGCCACCGTGCTTTCCCAGGAAGAGCTCGGTCGCGACGGCTTCGACGCTCATTCCTGGGGCGACGCCGACATCGTGTTGATCGACGAGTCCCACAACTTCAGAAACCCGACGGCGCAGCGCTACGGAGCTCTCGAGCGGCTGTTGGGAAAAAACGGCGGGCGTGGAGCGTCAGGCCTGCGCAAGAAAGTGATCCTGCTCACGGCCACGCCGATCAACAACGACCTGTTTGACCTCTACCACCAGATCTCGCTGATCACGATCGGCGACAAGAGCCATTTCCTGAGCTGCGGCATCGGCGACCTTCAGCGATACTTCCAGGGCGCCCGGCGCAGCGCCCGGCACGGCGGCACCGTGGCGCTCTTCAACTTGCTCGAAGAAATCGTGATCCGGCGCACCCGGCCGCACATTCGCAAGGTCTATCCCGAGGCGACTATTCAGGGACGCCGCATCCACTTTCCGAAGCGCAAGCTGCACACGATCCGCTACGATCTGGAAGCCACGTACGCGGGCATCTACGACCAGGTCGTCGCGGGGATCGAGAGCCTCGAGATGGCCCCTTACAATCTCGAGCAGTACAAGAGGAAGGAGGCTCAGCAGGACGACTTCGAGCTGGGCCGTGAGCAGGCCCTGGTCGGCATCTTCAAGAGCCGTTACCTGAAGCGCTTCGAGTCGAGCATCGAGGCTTTCCGCATCAGCGTGCGGCGCGCCCTGGAATTCCTGAAGACGTTCGAGTCCTACATCCTGGACGGCCGTATCCTGAAGAGCGTCGATTTCCGCCGGGCCTTGCGCTACCTCGATCGGGAGAGTGAGGAAGACGACGTGACGCCGCGGTCTCTCGCCGACGACCTCGACGAGAAGGACGAGGCCCGCCGTATTCTCGACAGCATGGCCGAAGTGGACACCAGTCTCTACGACCTGCGCCGCTTGCACGGCGCGGTTGGGCACGACGTCGAGGTGCTGACGGGCATCTGGCACCGGGTCCGGGACATCGGTCCCGGCCAGGACGCGAAGTTGGAGCGGCTCAAGGAATTGCTCCGCGGCGAGCTGCGGGGCAAGAAAGTCCTGGTATTCACCTACTACCGTGACACGGCGCGATACCTCTTCGACCAGTTGGGCCACCGCGAATCGGAATCCGCGCGGCGCTTTTGCGCGGAGCTCGGCGGCATCGAGATTCGCCGCATGGACAGCGGCACCAAGACCAGGGACCGCCTGCGCCTGGTGCAGGCCTTCGCGCCCACGGCCAACGCGCGGCCCGAATGGCGCGGAACCGACAAGGAAATCGACGTCTTGCTTTCGACCGACGTCCTCTCCGAGGGCCAGAATCTCCAGGACTGCGGCTATCTCGTCAACTACGACCTGCACTGGAACCCTACGCGGCTCGTGCAGCGCGCGGGTCGCGTCGACCGTATCGGCAGCGAATTCGACACTCTTTGGCTCTACAACATGTTCCCCGACGAAGGTCTCGAGCGTCTGCTGCGGCTGGTCGAGAGCCTGAGCTTCAAGATCACGAGCATCGACCGTTTGGGATTCCACGACGCGAGCATCCTGGGGGAAGCGGTACACCCGCGGAACTTCAACACCTTGAAGCGCATCCTCGACGAAGACGATTCGGTCATCGAGGAGGAAGAGGAATGGAGTGAGCTGGCCGCCGGCGACGTTCTGGCTCAGCACTTGCGGCAGTTTCTCGACGTTCACGGGCGCCAAGCAGTCGAAAGGCTTCCCGACGGGATTCACTCCGGCCTCGTTCGGCAGGGTGCGCGCGGGGTCTTCTTTTACTTCCAGGCCGAGACCGCCGAGGGGCTTCAGCACTTCTGGCGCTACGCGGATCTCCGGGGCGACGAGATCCTCGACAACCGGCACGTCATCGCGTCGCTGATCGCGTGCGAGCCCGCCACCCCCCGGGTCGTGGATCCGGTGCTTTGGGGCCGGATCTTCGATCTCCAGGAAGAGGTGATCACCGACGTCCTTCGCTCCGTACGAGAACAGGTTTCCCTCGAGGAAGCGCCGCGAGTCATCGATCCGCTGCAGCAGACCGTAGCGACCACTCTGCAGACGGCCTTGAGCCGGCCGGGCATTTCCCGTCAGCGAGTCGTCCAGGCGATCCGATTCCTCACCCGGCCCATGGTCGGCATCGAAGTCAAGGAATTGCGGGCGGCGTTTCGTGCCTGGCAGCGCCACCGAGACCATTCGAGACTGCTCGATGCCGTGCGGGCCGTCGAGGAACGGCGAGGGGCGGAGAATCCGCCGCCACCGGCTCAAGAATCCGGCGGGAAGGCCCGGCTCGAGCGTGAGCAGCTTCGGCTGATTTGCTTCGACTTGGTGACGGGCGGATGAGGCCGGCCCGCGTATACTGGGCCGCCGATGCGCGGCCTCTTCCAGCTCCTCTTCGGCCTGACCCGGCCCGTCGACCGCCGCACCTACGTGCTCGTCGGGGTGACGCTCATGGCCGTGAAAGTCAGCGTCGACCTGCTGGTGCTCTACCTGCCGACAGGCCGGCGGCGTCGGCGCCGAGCAGCAGACGCATCCGATGTTGCGGTTCGCCGGAGTGTTCAAGGACGATCCTGGCTTCCGCCGGGCCGCCGTCTGCTTCAGCGTCGCCGGCTCGTCGGGAGTACGCTAGATTCCTAGGATCTGCGAATTGAAGGTAGATGAGTCAAATTCCTTGAATGTTTTAACAGAGCAAACTCCCCTCTACGCCGGTCAATTCTTTCTGGGCCGGCTTGGCGCAGCAAGTACGATCGCTCTTCGGCGATAGC
>DASWIG010000086.1:0-6984 GCA_036397835.1 Thermoanaerobaculia bacterium | reverse complement strand
CTATCGCCGAAGAGCGATCGTACTTGCTGCGCCAAGCCGGCCCAGAAAGAATTGACCGGCGTAGAGGGGAGTTTGCTCTGTTAAAACATTCAAGGAATTTGACTCATCTACCTTCAATTCGCAGATCCTAGGAATCTAGCTCTGCATCCAGCTCCACGCCAGGGGCAAGGAACGCCACTAGATCCAACAGTTTAATTGCAATCGCATCGATATGATCATCTGGATCTAACAACTCGTGACTCAATCGATAGGTCGCCCTGATCGAAGAGTTGTGATCTGGTATCTCGTTGCGAACATGCGTCCCTGCGATCTCCAACTCCGTTGTAAGTCCTTTTTCACGCAGCCTTTCTCGATAGGCTGCGATACTCAGACTTGTTACCCTGCGAAGATATGATCCAGCGAGTGACAACGCAAGTGGATGTCCATCCAGGTCAATATCCGCCAGACCGACCTCCGCATCCAGTTCCTTAGCCCTACGACCGGCTCGAAGTCGTAGTAACTCCACCGCTGCATCCGTTCCCAACCGGGACACTTGCCTCGATCGAGCGCCGGCTACTTGCGAGAAGCGGGTTGTGATCAATACGCGAACATGAGCAGAAGTTGGAAGACACGGATACGAAGCCCCGGAGATGTTCAGGCTTTGCGCAAAACGTCGAGGATCGTCGCCGGCGACATCGTCCAGCACTACAAGGGTTGGCTCCGCATTCTCCGTCATATACTGAAAGAGCATCAGCGCAGCCTGTGTATCTAGCTGAATTTCTTCAAATGCAAGTTGGCGCCCGAACTCAGCCCAAATAGCAAGCGGTTCTCGGTCACGAACGACAGCCCAAAAGATACCTCCCGTGTAATATTCTGAGAATAAATAGGCATACTCAAGAGCCATGCGAGTCTTGCCTACACCTCCGCTACTGAATATGGCGACATGTAGTGGCGATGCTTCGTTATGTTGCGCCTTGAGGGCAGAGTGGAGCTGCTCAATATCGGCGTTACGACCGAGAAAGGGGAAGTGGACAGCGGGAGGGAGGCCGTAAAAGCAGGCATGGCGAGCCTTGGCGGTCACTGACTTACCACCACCATATTCCAGTTCGTCACCGTGCTTTTCGTCACCATCATGGAGCAACCGGCGGACTATCGCGAACGCGAAAGCACTGGCGTGGCGCGCCGCCCGGAGCTGCGAGCCGGACGCGTCGGCTGTGCTCTTTCCATCGAGGAGGTCGGAGATTCCGCGAATTACTATCGCTTTCACATTGTGGGTTCTGCGGGCTGCAGCAAGGAAACCTCGACCTTCCATCTCTACTGCGAGCGCATCACCGTATTGATTACGTAGGAACTGTGCCGTTTCTGATTCTCGAGCAGCGACCAGCTTTTCGCCGGCAGCGATCGGTCCTACCAGGGCACGTGGTGCAGGATCGGGCACCGGATCGCCGAGGCTACTGATCCACTCTTCCTTCCGAGCTTCGGCGCGAGCACGCTGCTCGAGGGTGTACGACGATAATTCAATGCTAGGCCGCGGTCGGTACATGTCGCCGTCCCTAACAGACTCGTAGCCATAGACTTTGGTCGACGCTACTACATCGCCGATACTGACATCCTTCAACCCACCTGCTACGCCCACAAACAGCGCCACTTCTGGGTTGAAGTAACTGATCGCTCGTTCGGTCTCAGCGGCGGCCTCTGCGTTTCCCATACCAACTTCAACAACTGCGACCAGCCGACCCTCATAGGTTCCTAATTCGTAGACGGTTCCATTTGGGTGAGTCAGTTCCCGCCGATCGTGGAGATGGGCACATACCTCCTTGAACTCCACAGGAAGGGCGGTTACGACAAGAATAGGTACATGATCGTTTGAGACTTTGCCGAGGGACATCGACGGCGCGTCTACGACTATCCGTTCAGCCTTCGATTCCTCGTCGGTAAGAAGGTCGGCGATCTCCTGGGCGATATTGGAGAGGGCGACTTCCGCTCTTGCACGTTTCATCAGCGCTAAGGCTTGGCCGTCCCGTGGCCTCCCCTGGATCGACGCCAGCCAACGCACTCGCTGCCAAGGACAGGTATCGACGATTATTGGAACTACTCGAAGGCCAGCACCTCTTTTCTTGAGGATCCGCGGTACTTCTTGGTCACGAGTGAACTCTGAGGTCAGAAAGTTCGCAGATACAAGGAACACGGCGACCTGCGCTTGTTCCATCGCGGCCTTGATCGCCGAGTGCCAGTCTTCGCCGGCAGCGATCCGGCAGTCATCCCGGGCCTCAAGCACATTCTCCAGCGCAAGAACTTGGAGTTGCCTCACCAGGCGATTCTTCCAGGCTTCGTCGGCACGGCTGTAGCTGATGAAGACTTTTGGTGGACTAGAGCGCACGTTGCATCCTTCCTCAGCGCGCTATAAACTTCGGTTTGGCCTGCCGATAGATAGAGCCAGACGTTGCATATCATCAGCCCTCCTTTTCCTATCGCGAAAGCGATAATCGCCTTAAGGGGGCACTCAATTCATCTCTATGCGTAACTGAAGACGGGCATGGCCACGGTCCGTACTGCCCGCGCTTCGCCATGCACCATTCGGCGAATCCGTTCAGTCGTCTCGCGGCTGAACGATTCCTCGCCGCAACGGACGCAGACGCGGGCGGGGATGTCCTCGACCAGAACCCGCTCGCCATCGACTTCAAAGACTTCGCTGACCAAGCCGTCCTTCCACTGTGTAGAGCCGCATACGTGACACTGCATCATGGTCGTCTCCGTTCTGAGTAGTCGATCCACTCCCTTTCGTCAGGCTCATAGAGCGTAATGATCTTCACCGTTTCGGAGTCGGCCAGAGACACTTGCAGGTGCAGTGGCCTACCCTTATCCGTGAAGCCGAGCAGCAGGCAACTGGGCGAATACTCGTCATCCGGATAGTCCTCTATGACACTGGCCACCCGCCCCGCCTGCTTGATCTCCAGCTCGCCAATATCCCGCTCGACCGCTCGTTTGAATGCGTGCCGGCTGAACTCGAACAGGCCGTCCGAGAGCTGGCTTTTAACGTCCTCTGGGCTCTTCATGGTCTCTCAGGCGGCTCGCGCTCGGCCTGCCTGGCTTAGGCCTCGGACTCGCCCTCCCTCCCTTCCGCGAAGTCCTTGGCGAGTGCCTCCACGATGACCCTGTTCTTCTTCGCAATGAGCGCCCGCATCACCGCTTTCTTGCCCGCCTTGGCATCGAAAAGCCCACGCACCGGCATTCCTGGCTCGAGACAGCGATCCTCGATCACCGCGTCGTCCGGTACCCGCGACCAGTCGCCGGTCCCGTGCGACCATTCCAGCAGGTAGTTCTCAGCGAACTCCTTGCTCGGCGGCTGTTCGACGCCGCCCACCACGATGCAGAAGACCCGGCGCACCCCGTGGTTCACCAGCTCACGGGCCTTGAACGTCGGCACCTCAAGGCTGGGCTCGCTGCAAACCTCGAAGGCCAGCTCTTCGAGCTGGCGCTCGCCGCTCACGGGATCCGGAGCCGCCGGGTAGACGCTGGCGGAAGGCGCGAAGTCGCTCCCGCGGCTGGTGCGCGTGAGCATCTCGAGCGCTCCCAGGTAACCCTTGGCCAGGTGAGGCCCCAGCACCGCGCCGAGCTGGAAGTGTTGACGCGCGTGCGGCGGCGTGGCCGGCTTTTTCAGCCTGAGCTCCCCATCGAAGTACTCTTCCTGGGTCTCGGGCCGCGCCAAGTGCTCCCAAATCGGCGGCAGATCGTCCGCGCTCCGGTCCGTGGCGGGAGACCCGCTTAGCGACGAGGAGCTCCCCTGAGGAGCGAAGGGCGGAGCTTGGCGGGGTGGATCCATGACCCTATCTTAGCATGGTCTGGCCATCGCTTCAGTGAGCTAATGGGAGCCACGGTGGATAACGACATGCGCCGCGGCTCCGCTCTGTGGATCTATTCCGGAAGGGCGGATATCCTGCCACAGTGCCCCCGTCACGAGACGTGACAAGTGTCCTCCATTCGTTGTCGCCACGACCAATTCGTTGGGAGAATAGCCCATCGACAGGGCCTGAGCTGACAGAATGACGTCGCCATCAAGAGCTTGCGGATCAGCGGTCGGTTGGCCCTCCTGCCGGACGCTAGCCCACAGTGTTGCCGCGTTCCGCATGGCCTCGGTCGTCGTTGCCGCCACGGTGGGTCACCATGCCCAGCGGCCCGGAGTCGAGCACGACGACCCGGATCACGGGAAGAGGACCCGATCGGACGAGTGTCCTTCATTCATGGCTTTCTTCAGGCTCTCCCACTCGCCCCGGCGCTTGTCGAGCTCTTCGGGGCTCCTTGTGGCGTCCTCTTCGGCCCACTTGGCGAGCAGCTCGACGGCAGCCTCGTTCCGGCGACTGGAGAGAGCGCCCTCGATCAGCTTGACGAGATACGCCTGGAGCGAGATCCCGCTCGCCATCGCCAGCTCCCGGAGGCGGCTGTCGAGGTCTGGTTTCAGCTCAAGGGTGACGATCATGATCGGCCTCTCCGCCTTGGTCCAAGCTCAGCTCGGGAGTAGTCTATCATCCTGCTGGCGTGGTGGCGCAACGATCTGACGCGCACAAGGAGACGTTCCTCCCTTCCGGCCGGCGGCGGCGCGCCTCTCCAGTAGGGCAGGCTGCGCCTGCCAATGAACGTGCCGCCCGGACTCAAGCCGCCGTACGAGGGAGGACCTCCGTCTCGAGACGATCGGCAAGCCGATTCCGTGCCTCTTCGAGGTCGTAGTCGACCTGGAGGTCGAGCCATCTCGGACGTGGCTCTCCGAACGTCCGCGTCAGCAGCTCCGAGGTCGCGGCTATCGTAAGTCCTCGGGCAAGCTTCGACCTGCCGGGGCGCCGCCGGGACCGCGGTCACCTTGCAGGCGGCGGCGCGACGACGAGGACCTTCGTCTCGGGACGGAAGAGATGGTGGAGGCGTTGGGCGTCCTCGGCGGCGAGGGCCACGGCGAGCAGGTTGCGCTCGTCGACCGGACGCCCGCGCCACCGCGCCCAGCCGTCGCCGACGGCGTGGCGCAGGCGGCTCGGCCAGCCGCCGGAGGGCAGCCGCGGCCCGACGTTCAGGGCCCAGACGCCGTCGAGGCCCACCCGATAGGAGGCGGGCGGCGGCGGGAGCGCCTCGGCGACCGCGGTCGACGGCGGCTCCTCCTCCGCCGCCTCGGGCTCGAAGGGCCGCAGCTCGCCGGGGGCGATCACCTGCCGGTAGGCGGCGGCCGCGTCGTCCGTCACCGTCCACACCGCCGGCAGCTCGACGGCCGCGGGCGGCGCGGCGCCGCGCGCCGGGCGGTAGCCGAGCAGCGCGAAGCCGGCGAGCGGCACGGCGTCGAGCACGACGCCGCGGGACTTGATCTCGAGCAGGTCGGACACCGGGTCGATCAGCAGGTAGACGGCGCCGGTGCGGGCGAGCTCGACCTCCAGCGCCAACGCCGCCGCCGGTCCGGGACCGGCGGCGCCCTGGGCGGCGGCGAGCGCCTCAGTAAAGGTAAACGCGAGCGCCCAGAGGCACGTTCTTGTAGACATATTCGAGATCGTCGTCGCCCAGCCGGATGCAGCCGTGGGTGATGGGCTGCCCGAGCAGGGTCTGGAAGAGGGTGCCGTGGATGATGTAGCCGTCGCCCAGGTAGAGGCCGTAGTCGCCGAGCGACACGTCGTCGACGCGGTCCCGGAAGCTCGCCGGGGGCTGGAAGCCTTCCTCGATGAACGCCCAGTCGGGCTTGAACCACACCGGGTCGCGCGCCTTGCGCCGCACCCGGTGCTCGCCCAGCGGGGTGTCGAAGATCCACTGGCGCCCGGTCTCCGGGTCGCGCAGCAGGGCGCCGCTGCCGGTCGAGCACACGGCGTCGCGCAGCAGCTCGCCGTCGCGGTAGACGCGCAGGCGGTTGCGGTGGGTGTCGGCCACGACGTAGGCGCCGCGCGGCCCCAGGGCGGCAAGCCGCGCCGCGAGGGGCCCGGCGTCGGCCTCCTCGCCGGCGGCGGCCACCGCCGGCAGCGGCTCGTACCAGCCGCCCTGGGCGGCGATCAGGCTGACGGCCGCCCCGGCGGCGACGAGCGCGCCGGCGGCGGCGACGAACGCGAGCACGGGACCTTTCATCACGATCCCCTCGCAAGAGAGTTGCTGGAGGAAGAGGGCCGGCCGGCCTGGCCTTGATCGGCCGCGGCCGGCTCGGCAGCTAGCTGATCATACGGCAACGCAGCTTCGACTTGACCGAGCTCATGTCGTCGATCAAGGGCTGGACCTGGCTGCGGAACGCCTCGGCCTGCGCCTTGGCGTTGGAGTACTGCTCGGCCTGGATGGCGTTCTGGATCGACTGCGTCTCCGTCGCGAGGCTGTCGACGCGGCCCTGCATTACCGCCAAGTCGGCGGCGAAGCCCTTGGGGCGCGGCGTGCAGCCGTTGAGCTCGGCGAGCAACGCTTCCGCCTCGTCGACCGCGGCTTCGGCGGCGGCCAGGCTGACCTCGGCCTCCTGACGGGCCTCGTCCTTGCCGGCGGCCGCGGCCGTCTCGGCCGCGTCCGCCTTGCTCTGCGCCTCGGCGATCAGCCGGTTGGCCTCTTCGTAGTTGCGGAAGAGCGCGAACTTCTCGTTCTGCGCCGTGACCTCCGCCTTGGCGGCAGCGAGAGCGTCGTCGGCCGCGGTCAGCTCGTCGCCGGCGTAGGTGGCCGCGTCGGCCTGCTGGGCCGCGGCGAGCGACTGTTCGGCCTGGGTGAGTTGGCCGGTCGGTGCTTCCTGACAGGCCACCAGGCCCAGGGTCAGGAGAGCGACGGTCAAGAACAGGTAGGTGGTGCGTTTCATCTTTGTGACCTCCTCGCCACTCTTGGGTGGCCAGGATATTGGCGTGGTTCGCGTCCCCCGGCTCGAGGCGAGCAGGAAGTTGGACTGCGACCTCGTGCCTCTATCTTTCGATAGAGGAGGAGCAAACCCGATGCCAGGCACAAAGCCGGTAAAACAGCGCCTTTCGGAAACCGTCACCCGGAAATTCGGCAGCGTTCACCCTAAGACGTCGGGCGCGC
>DASWIG010000085.1:0-4114 GCA_036397835.1 Thermoanaerobaculia bacterium | reverse complement strand
TCGAGCCTCGCCGCAGCCTGGGCGGCGTCCCGCCGGCCATCGTCGAGGGCGTGCAGCCAGTCTATCCGCGCAAGGCCCGCCGGCAGGGACGTGAGGCGCGGGTCGTGGTCGCCGTCTACCCCACGACTCTCCGAGGTCAAGCTTCGCCGTCCCAGAAGGCCTCATGGCCCCTCCGATCGCCAGGACCGAGACCGATCGCTCGGACGCCAGCAGCCGGGCGTCTGCCTGCGCCTGTGGTGGTATGATCCCGCTCAACGGTCCCGATGGCTTCAGCAGGGGGCACCGATTCGCCGCTTTTCATCCGGACTTGGGAGGAAGTCTCATGATACTGTTCAAGGAGAGAATCCCGGGAATCCTCACCGCCCTCACCGCCCTCGCCGCGCCGGTCGCCGGCCAAGCGGGGCAGGACGTCTTCCAGGACGTGATCGACGTCCGCGTGGTCAACCTCGAGGTCGTGGTCACCGGCAAGGACGACGAGCGCGTCACCGGACTCGCGCCCGAGGACTTCGTGGTGACCGTCGACGGCCAGGCGGTTCCCATCGAGTACTTCAGTGAGATCCGTACCGGCGAGGCCCGGACGTACGATTCGGGGAACGTCGGGGCGCCGTCGCCGGCTCGGATCGAAGGGACGAGCTATCTCGTCTTCGTCGACGAGGTCTTTCCTCTGGGCAGAGATCGTGACCGCGCGCTCGATCACGTGATCGAAGGACTGCCGGCCCTCGGCCCCGGCGACCAGATGGCCGTGGTCGCGTTCGACGGCAAGAAGCTCGAGATGCTCGCCAACTGGACGCGCTCGTCCGACGCGTTGAGACGCGTCCTCGAAGACGCCAAGGAGCGTATGGCCCACGGTCTCGAGGAGATGGCCCTCGCCGCAGCCAGAGCGGGAATGCCCTGGCGCGCCGCGGCCCACGCGCGCCGCGAGCGCATCGAACGCGTCACGTTGGCGGCCACCGCCACGCTGCGGAGCTTCGCCAATCCTCCCGGACGCAAAGTCATGCTCGTGTTGTCCGGGGGCTGGCCCGTCGGATACACGGACACCTTCGCGGTCAGCCCGACGCTCGCGTCCCTTCCGGATTCGCTCGGCTACCGGGACCTGTATCGACCGCTCTCCGACACCGCCAACCGGCTCGGCTTCACGCTCTACACGATGGACATGAAGATCTTCAACTTCAGCGCCGGAGTCAGCGCCGAGCACCGGACGTCCGGCGAGGCGCGGGCGGCGTTCGAGAGGTCCTTCCTGCGCGACGAGGCGGAGAACACCATCCTCCTGCGCCTCGCCGGCGAAACCGGCGGCCTGGCCTTTCTCAACCAGAAGGGCGGCGACGCCTTCAGCGCCATGGTCGCCGACACCCGCTCCTACTATTCGCTCGGCTTTACGCCGGCCTGGAAGGGCGACGACCGCCGTCATACGGTCGCGGTGAGCGTTCGTCGTGTGGGCCTGCGGGCGCGGGCTCGGCGCAGCTTCTCCGACCTCTCACGCCAGACCGAAGTCACGATGATGGTCGAGAGCGCCTTGATTTTCGACGCCGCACCGGCGCCGGGATCGCTCGTGGTCCGCGTCAGCGAGACCGCCGAGAGGAGCTTGCGGAGGGCGCTCGTCCCCTTCGAGATCGAGATCCCTCTCGACCCTCTGACCTTCCTTCCCAGCAGCGGAAGCTGGCAGACGGAGCTCGAGCTGAGGGTGGCGGCGGAGGACGGGCAGGGACATCGCAACGAAATCTCCGTGGTCCCCGTCGTCCTGGCCTTTCCGCAACGTCCGCCTGCCGGCCGCCACGCCGTCTACGAAACCGCGGTCCATCTGCGCAACAGAAAGCACGTGCTCGTCGTGTCGCTCTTCGATCCGATCTCCGGCCAGCTCTGGTGGACGCGCCTCGACGTCGTGCCCTGAGTCGCGTCCCGTCTTCCGAGGTTGCGATCTTGCATTCGAAATGCAATTTGCCTGCCCCACGGAGACGGCCCCACCACCACGAACCCCCCCTTCAGCGACGCTCGCCGCGTCTGCTCCCGGTCCGCCAGCTCGCGGCACAGCTCCTCGAGCCCGCCGCGCAGCACCTCCTCGTGCAGCTTGCTCGCGGCGATTTGCCCCCTCGGGATCATCCGGGTGTAGGCTTCGGGCGTTGCGCCCGCTTCCGATCGACGATGTCCTCCCCGAGATCCTCGGCGCGCTCGCGGACAGCGACGCCCTGGTGCTGCGCGCCCCCACCGGCGCCGGCAAGACGACGCGGGTGCCGCCCGCCATCCTCGACGCCGGCCTCGCCGGCGGTCGCCGCGTCGTGATGCTCGAGCCGCGGCGCGTGGCCGCCCGCGCCGCGGCCCGACGCATGGCCGAGGAACGCGGCACGCCGCTCGGCGAGGACGTGGGCTATCAGATCCGCTTCGAGCGCCGCTTCGGCAAGTCGACCCGCGTCCTCGTGGTGACCGAGGGCGTCCTCGTCCAGCTCCTGCAGCACGACCCGTTCCTGGAGGACGCCGGCGTCGTCATCTTCGACGAATTCCACGAACGCAACCTGGCGAGCGACCTGTCCCTCGCCATGGCGCGACGGGTGCAACGCGAGGCGCGTCCGGACTTGAAGCTCGTCGTCATGTCGGCGACGCTCGACCCGGCGCCGGTGGCCGCCTACCTCGGCGGCTGCCCGGTGGTCGAGAGCGCCGGACGCCTCCATCCGGTGACCGTCCGCTACCTCGAGCGTCCCGACCCGCGACGCCCCGAGCAGGCCACGGCGGCGGCCGTGCGCCGTCTCCTCGGCGAGACGCCGGGCGACGTCCTCGTCTTCCTCCCCGGCGTCGGCGAGATCCGGCGGACGGCGAAGGCCCTCGAGCCGTTGGCCGCCGAGCGCGGCCTCGCGGTGATGCCGCTCTACGGCGACCTGCCCTCCGAGGAGCAGGACGCCGTCCTCGTCCCCGGTCCGCGGCGCAAGGTGGTGTTGGCGACCAACGTCGCCGAGACCTCGATCACCATCGACGGCGTCACCGGCGTCGTCGACTCGGGGCTCGTCCGCGTGCTGCGTTTCGACCCCGCCTCGGGCCTCGACCGCCTCGAGCTGACGCGCGCCAGCCGCGTCTCGGCCGAGCAGCGCGCGGGCCGCGCCGGACGCCAGCAGCCGGGCGTGTGCCTGCGCCTGTGGACGCAGCACGACGACCGCGGCTTGCCCGAGCGCGACGTGCCCGAGATCCGCCGCGTCGACCTCGCGGGTCCGCTGCTCGAGCTGCTGGCCTGGGGCGAGCGCGACGTCGCCGCCTTCGAGTGGTTCGAGGCGCCCGAGCCCGCCGCCGTCGAGCGGGCGCTGGCGCTGCTCCGCGTCCTCGGCGCCGCCGACGACCGCGGCCTCACCGCCACCGGACGCCGCATGGCGAGCCTCCCCGTCCACCCGCGGCTGGCGCGTCTGGTGCTGGCCGGACACGAGGCGGGCGTACGCGAGCGCGCGGCGATGCTGGCGGCCCTCGTCTCCGAGCGCGACCTGGTGACGCGATCCGTCGACGGTCGTCCGGAGGCGGCCCACGTCTCGCCGTCCGACCTCCTCGACCGCCTGCACGCGCTCGACGACTTCGTGCGCACCGGCTACGGTGAGACCGCCCTGGGACCGATCCACCGCGGACGCGCCCGCCAGGTGCTGCGGACAGGCCGCGACCTGGCGCGTCTCGCCGAGCGCGCCCTGGGAAGACAGGACGAGACGGAGGACGACGAAGGACTCCTACGCGCCCTTCTCGCCGCCTATCCCGACCGCCTGGCGCGTCGCCGCGAGCCCGGCAGCCCGCGCGCCGTGATGGTGGGCGGACGGGGCGTGCGTCTGGCGGACGCCAGCGCCGTCCGCCGTCACGACCTCTTCTTGTGCGTCGACCTCGACGCTCGCCGCGAGGCCCTGGTGCGCCAGGCGTCGGGCGTGGAGCGGGAGTGGCTGCCGCCCGAGTCCCTGAGGACGACGGACGAGGTCGAATTCGGCGGCGAGCGCGTCGTCGGCCGCCGTCGGACGCGTTACCTGGACCTGGTGCTCGACGAGCGCGAGATCGTGCCGACGCCCGAGGCGGCGGCTCAGGCCCTCGCCGCGGCGGCGGCGGACGACCTCGGGCGCGCGCTCGATTTGGGGCGTCCGGAGGTGGCGTCGTTCCTGGCGCG
>DASWIG010000084.1:0-1609 GCA_036397835.1 Thermoanaerobaculia bacterium | reverse complement strand
GAGGGCCTTCGCCGTCCGCCGGATCTCGCCGACGCCGGGGAGGAAGACGAGGACGTCGCCCGGCGTCTCGTCGAGGAGGAGGCGCACGGCCGCCGCCGCGGCCTGCTCGGGGCGTCGCGGGTCGGGACGCTCGAGATAGCGGACGGTCACGGGATGGAGGCGTCCGGCGCTCTCGACCACCGGGCAGCCGCCGAGGTAGGCGGCCACCGGCGCCGGGTCGAGCGTCGCCGACATGACGACGAGCTTCAAGTCCGGACGCGCCTCGCGTTGCACCCGCCGCGCCATGGCGAGGGACAGGTCGCTCGCCAGGTTGCGTTCGTGGAACTCGTCGAAGATGACGACGCCGGCGTCCTCCAGGAAGGGGTCGCGCTGCAGGAGCTGGACGAGGACGCCCTCGGTCACCACGAGGACGCGGGTGGCCTTGCCGTAGCGGCGCTCGAAGCGGATCTGATAGCCCACGTCCTCGCCGAGCGGCGTGCCGCGCTCCTCGGCCATGCGTCGGGCCGCGGCGCGGGCGGCGACGCGCCGCGGCTCGAGCATCACGACGCGGCGGTCGCCGGCGAGGCCGGCGTCGAGGACGGCGGGCGGCACCCGCGTCGTCTTGCCGGCGCCGGTGGGGGCGCGCAGCACCAGGGCGGCGCTGGCCGCGAGCGCGCCGAGGACCTCGGGGAGGACGTCGTCGATCGGTAGCGGGCGCAACGTCCGAAGCCTACACCCGGAGCCGAGTCGCCGCGCGGCGCCTACGCGCCTTGAGCTGGTGCCGTGGTGATCGAGGTCTCGGCGACGTTGGTCGCCAGCACCACCTTGCGCCGCGGACCGGAGACGAGGACGGCGTCCGTCTGGCGGCCTCGTCTTCTACTTGCCAAGACCCTGGCGGTTGACTATAATTCTGGTCAGGATGGCGGGAGAACGGTTCGAGCTGATCTACGCTCCGCAGGTGAAGGGCCATCTGCGAGCGATCGATCGCAGGTACTACTCCCTCATCCGCCAGACTATCGAGGAGCAGTTGCTCCACGAGCCCGGCGTCGAGACCAGGAATCGCAAGCCCTTGAGACCTGGTCCGACCCCGGAGGGGGAGTGGGAGCTCCGGTTCGGGCCAGGGAACCGGTTCCGGGTGTTCTACGAGATCGACGACGCCGAGCGATCGGTCTCGGTCCTGGCGATCGGAGTCAAAGATGGTAGCCGATTGCTGATCGGCGGAAGTGAGGTCCAAGGATGAAGATCGCGCCTGTCGCCGAGGTCAAAGCACACTTCAGCGAGTACCTGAAGGAGACCGAGAATGGCCCCGTCGTCGTGACCCGGAACGGCCGCCCCGCGGCCGTCATGATCGCGGTGGGCGAGGACGAGGACGACCTGGAGCGTCTCGTCCTGGCCTATTCACCCAGGTTCCGAGAGGTGCTTCGCCGTTCACGGGAGCAGATCCGCGAGACCGGCGGCGTGGGCCATGAGGCCTTCTGGGACGGCGAACCTTGACCTCGGAGAGTCGTGGGGTAGACGGCGACCACGACCCGCGCCTCACGTCCCTGCCGGCGGGCCTTGCGCGGATAGACTGGCTGCACGCCCTCGACGATGGCCGGCGGGACGCCGCCCAGGCTGCGGCGAGGCTCGA
>DASWIG010000083.1:0-14566 GCA_036397835.1 Thermoanaerobaculia bacterium | reverse complement strand
TCGAGGACGCCGGTTCCCGCGGCCGTCCGGGCGAGGAAGGCGAGTTTGCCGCGGTCCGTGCGCAGGTTCTCGTCCTGGAGCGTCTGCGGGGCCCTCCCGTCGAGGTACAGGCTCTTCAGGAAGTAGAGCGCGTTGGTCGGGTTGTAGACGACGTCGTCCGCGTCCTCGCTGAAGCGGTAGCCGTTGTACCAGACCCGCATCGTGTCGATCAAGGCGTCGACCTCTGCGTGGCTCAGCTTCCGCTCTTCGGCGATCTGCCGGAGGAGGCCGCGCAGCTCTTCTTCATTGAAACCGCAGAGCCCCGCGAGGGGCGCTTTCAGGGAGACGTCCTCGGCGTTGTTGAAGCCGCTCGTCAGGTCGTTCAACGCCAGGGGCGACACGCCGGTGACGAAGACGCGCTCGAGCCCCCGACCCTCGGTCGCTTCCTTGACCGACTTCATGAGCTCTTTGAAGGGTCCGCCCGCGTCGAAAAGGGCGCGGTAAGTCAGGAGGTCAGTCGTCATCAGCTCGTTGACGAAATTGTCGTACTCGTCGATCAGGAGGTAGAGCTTGTAGGGCGTCTGCTCGACGACGCGCAACAGGCTCGCGAGCACCGCCGCCGAGCTGCCGTCGACCTCGACCGAGCCGGGGAGGTGCTCGGCGTACTGCGCGGCGAAGGTCTTGGCCCGGGTGCTGACGTGCTCGCGCAGGCTCTCGGCGATCTGCTCGACGCTGCCGCTGGCACTCACGGTGGCGAAGTTCCACTGGAGGATGAAGTAACGGTTCCGGAGCGGGGTCGGATCCTCGCCGATGGCGAGACCGCCGAAGAGCTCGTCGAACTCGTCCTGGCGCCGCAGGTCGTAGTAGTTGGCCAGCGTCTGGAGCCACAGCGACTTGCCGAACCGCCGCGGTCGCAGGAAGACGAGGACGCGGCCCAACCGCTCGAGGTCGCGGACGTGAGCCGTCCGGTCGACGTAGACCAAGCCCTCCTGGCGGATGCTGCGGAAATCAGCGATGCCGTAGGGGAGCTCGATCATGGCGCTGTGACCTCCTGACCTGGCGGGCTCGCCGTGCGCGTCGAGCCGGCCGTAGGCTACCATACCGGCCGAATGAGTTACTTTTCACCCGACGTCGACCTGCTGATCGAGAACGCCCGTCGCTACCGCGGTGCCGAAAGCGCGTCTCCGGAGGTCCTGGGGCGCGTGCGCGCCTGCCACGCTCTGCTCGAGAGGATCGAGCCGGTCCAGGCCGGGCCCGACTCCATCTGGTCTCTCCGGATTACGACCGAGCGAGGCCGGCTGGAGGACTTCGGCGACTACGAGGATTATCGGGAGGCAGGAGAGGTGGAATCGCGCGAAGAGTTCGAGGAGCTGTGGCGGTACGAGTACCCCGACGAGGTCCAGTGGTGGCGGCTGGGGATCGTCCGCTATGAAGGACGCCTGTTCTTTCGCCTTGGTGGCAAGCTCGAATTCGATGTCGATCTCGAGTCCGGCAAGTTCTCAGCGATCGACGTCGCGCAGGACGATTGCCGCAGGCTCGTCCTCTGGCTGCTGGATGCGATCGACGGCGAGGTGCGGTGTTTGCTGAGCGATCCGCAAGCCTACAACCGCGAGCTCGAGCGCCGTCTGCCGCTCTCCAGGCGCTTCGGCCGGATCCGTCGCCGGGACCTGTGGGAGGTGTCCACACAAGTCGACCGCCTCGACGAAGAGCTCGGTGCGGAGGACCTCGAGCTCTTAGGGCGCATCGTAAGGGAAATGGACGACGCGGCCGCCGTCAAGGAAATGACCCTGGCGAGCTATCTGAGCGTCTGCGCGATCTGCTACCAGGCCAACGCCTATCGGCACCTCGAGCCGGGCATGACCCCGCGGGAGATGTATCGTGCCATGGCCGACAACCGGGACGCGGGGCTCCTCGAGATCCTGCCTGACGACCCCGCCGCCTTCGCCCGCTGGTACCGCGAGCGCCATCTCGGCGGTCATCCCTGGGAAATCTGCCGCGGGGGCAACCGCACCCACATCTCGCTTCACGTGACGCCCCGCGACGTTGGCTGGCAGCTCCGCCTCGCCGGTTTCAGCACCAGCCGGGCGGTCGAGACCGCCAGGATGGCCATCGCCCTGTCCGAGCGCGCGGTGCCCTTCGTGCTGGAGCAGCGGCAGGAGATGCTGCGCATGCTGACCGGGGAGGACTTTCTGGGCATCGTGCCCGCGGACGTCCCGCTGGGATACAATCGCGGGGACTTCCCCGAGGAAGACCGGATCTACAGCTTCGTCCATCTCTACATGATCGAGGACGCCTGTGGTTCGCTCCCGGACAGCATCGTCTGGTACCCGCTGAAGAAGCTGAGGATCAGAAACGAGGAGGAACGGCTATGAACCGGCGCCACGACAAGAGCGCCTTGCTTTTTCGTGGCCTTTGAGTGAGGGCTATGGTGTCGGCCTGTCCCTCTGCCTTACTCGTCGCGCAGCAGCTCCCACGGCTCGACGCGCGCCGCCCGGCGGGCCGGAACCCAGGCCGCCGCCAGCGACGCCGACGCCACCAGCACGACGACCGCGGCCAGCGTCGGCGGATCGTGGGGGGCGACGCCGTAGAGCAGGCCACGCAGTCCGCTCCGCCACTGCGGCGGCCCCCGCCAAGCCCGCCGCGACCTGGCCGGGCAGACTCCAGATCTCTTTCCGGAGTGCGCGGTCGACTTCGACTTCATAGGAAGCCATCGGCCTCGAGATCCCGCTCCAGCTCTTCCAAAGGCATCATGTCGACCTTGCCGGCGGCGCGTTGCTCCAACCATGTCCGGAGCAGGGCTCGATCGTCCTGATCTTCAAGAAGCTGCAGGGTCTTCTCCCAGGTCGTGATCAAGGTCTTCCACGCCTCCTCTCCGCTATCCTACCTGATCCCCAGGCTCGTACCAAGCAGGGGGATCGTGGGGGGGACGCCGTAGAGCAGGCCGCCGGAGGCTCGCGACCGCGGCAGCCAGCGGCGATCCTCGCCGCCGTCAGGCCGGCAGCAGGCCCATGGAGGTGACGCCGTCAGGCGACGGAGGCAGGACTCCCCTGGCCAGACCTCGGATGCCATGACAGTAGGACTTGGAGATCCTCGCCAAGCTCAGACGATCGTCACGGCTTTCCCGAGTCTAGTCGTGATTCAGCGATTTCCTCGTAACGGCTTACCGCGTCTGCCCGTGATTCTCGGCCCGCGGCCCGGCTCGAGGGCCTGTGGCCGCGGTTCAAGGCCTGCGCCGACGGCGAGTGCCGCGGCGCCTACTACGACTCCTCGCGTGGCGGCAACAACAAGTGGTGTACGCGGCGCTGCGGCAACAGGATTCGGGCGCGTGACCACCGGCGCACGGAAAGGTACCGCGCCAGCCGTCGCTGAGGGGCGCGTCCGCGCTCCTGGCGGTTGCTGCGAGTAGAATGGGCTCATGGCAGCCGTCCTTACCGAGGAGCAGATCATCCCCGACAGCGGTCCGGACGACCTGGACCTGCGGGTATTCCGCGAATTCCTCGAGCGCCAGCGGCTCGACCTGATCGAAGAGCCCCAGCCCGAGTTGTTGAACGACCTGAAGAACCGTGGGGTGGTGACGCTCGAAGGCGGCGAGCCGCGTCTGACCCTCTACGGGCTCCTGTGCTTCGGCCGCGAGCCTCAGAAGTTCCGCCCCACCCTCAACGCCTGGGTCGACATGGTTGCCTATAGTGGATCAGACCGGGCGTCGGACGTGCTCCTCCACGGGGAGGCCCGAGGCCGGATCGACGAGCAGGTCGAGCGGGCCATGGGCTGGTTCAAGGTCCTCGGCGTGCAGGAGACCTACACCGACGAGCAGCGCCGGATCGATCGTCCCCCGGTGCCGCTGCGGGCGCTGCGCGAGGGGTTGGTCAACGCCCTCGTCCACCGAGATTACGCCATCCTCGGCTCGAAGGTGCTGCTGGAGGTCTTCGCCGATCGCGTCGACATCACCTCGCCGGGCGAGCTGCCGAACCACATGACGGTGGCGTCGGCGATGTCCGGGGGCCATCCCCGCTCGCGCAACGAGCTGCTCGCACACTTCATGACGGTGATGGGTTGGATGGAGCTTCGGGGCCGGGGTCTGCCGATCATCCGCCGGGAAATGCGGGAGGCCAACGGCACCGAGCCGCGGCTCGTGAACAATCTCGACGGCCGCTTCGTACGGCTGAGCTTGGAGATCCGGCCGGAAGGCACGATCGCTTCCAAACCGACCGAAAGAGTCTCCTTTCACCCGACGTCGACCTGCTGATCGAGAACGTCGCCGGAAGGACCCCGCACGTGAGCCGTATCCAGCTCCTCGACGACCAGCTCGTCAGCAAGATCGCCGCCGGCGAGGTGGTCGAGCGTCCCGCTTCCGTGGTCAAGGAGCTGGTCGAGAACGCTCTCGACGCCGGCGCCGCCGAGGTCAAGGTGGAGCTCGAGGCCGGGGGCAAGCGGCGGATCGTCGTCTCCGACGACGGCGTCGGCATGGACGCCGACGACGCGCTGCTCGCCTTCGACCGTCATGCCACCTCCAAGATCGCCTCCTTCGACGACCTCGAGCACGTCGAGACCCTCGGCTTCCGCGGCGAGGCCCTCGCCGCCATCGCCGCGGTGGCCCGCGTCGAGCTGCGCACCGCCGAGAGCCCGGGCGAGGGGCACCGCGTCAAGATCGAGGGCGGACGCATCCGCGCGGCCGAGCCGGTGGCCCACCCGCGCGGCACCCGCGTCGAGGTGGCGTCGCTGTTCTTCAACGTGCCGGCGCGGCGCAAGTTCCTGAAGCGTCCGCCCACCGAGCTGCGGCGCGCGGTCGAGGTCGTGCAGGGCTACGCGCTCGCCAACCCCGACGTGCGTTTCACCGTCGTCCACGAGGGCCGTCCGCTGCTCGAAACGCTGCCGGTGGGGGAGGGGAGCGAGGCGCTGCGCGAGCGCATCGCCCAGGTCTTCGGCCGCGACCTGACCGCGGAGCTGACGGCCATCCCCGACGCCTACACCTGCGAGGCCGAAGCGATCCGCGGCTTCGTGGGCAGCCGCGAGACGGCGCGCTCGCGGCGCCTCTTCGTCTACGTCAACTCGCGCCTGGTGCGCGACCGCACGGTCCACGCCCGCTTCTACCGCGCGGTGCGCGAGGAATGGAAGGGCGAGGACTACCCGTCGCTCTTCCTCTTCCTCGACCTGCCGGCGGCCGAGGTCGACGTCAACGTCCATCCGCAGAAGACCGAGGTGCGCTTCCGCGACGGCGCCTTCCCCGACCGGGTCGAGGAGGCCCTGCGGCGCACCCTGGCCGAGCTGCGCGGCGAGGAGCCGGCGCCGCTCGTTTCGCCGCGCGGCCTGCCCGCGGTGCCGCCGGTGTGGGAGGGGCTGGGGGCGCGCAAGCGCGCCGGCGCCGACGAGGAAGGCGCCTGGCGGCCGACCTTCGAGGACGAGCTCGCCGCGCCGTCGCCCCGCGGCATCGAGGGCGGCGGGCCGGAGAGCAGACGCATCGCGCAGCCGGCGTTCGCGCCCATGGCGCCGCGTCCGGTGCCGCTCTCGGGGCGCTCGGGCGAGGTGCGCCCGTTTCGGCTGCTGGGGCAGTACAAGGGCAGCCTGATCCTGCTCGAGGGTCCCGACGGCCTCTACCTGATCGACCAGCACGTGGCGCACGAGCGCCTGCTCTACGAGCGCGTGCGCCGTTCGCTCGAAGGCGAGCGGACGCCGAGCCAGACGCTGCTGACGCCGCTCGTCCTCGAGCTGGCGCCGGCCGAGGCCATGCGTCTCGGCGAGCTTGCCGAGGCCCTCGAGCCTTGCGGTTTCTCGCTGGCGGCGATGTCGGGCCACACGGTGACGGTGACGGCGGTCCCGGTGATGCTCAAGTCCGCCGAAGCCGCGGCGGTGCTGGAGCAGCTCGCGACCTCCGAAGGGGAGGAGGAAGGCGAGGCCGCGGACGTGCGCCGGCGTCTCCTCGACGCCCTCGCCGCCGGCCTCGCCTGCCGCGCCGCGGTCAAGATCCACAACCCGCTGACGGTGCCGGAGATGGAGCGGCTGGTCAGCGAGCTCTTCGCCGCCGAGCAGCCCTACGCCTGCCCGCACGGGCGTCCGGTGGTGCTGCAGATGACCGACGTCGAGCTGGAGCGTCGGTTCGGGCGGCGGTGAGCGTGCTAGACTGCTGTCTCGTCGCGCGCGCGGCGATTGAACGAGGATCAAGAAGATGCGGCGCACCGAAGCTCTGGCGACCCTGAAGGCACATCAGGGAGATCTCGAGCGATTCGGGGTGAGGTCTCTACGACTCTTCGGATCCGTAGCCCGGGACGAGGCCGGAGAGGGCAGCGACGTCGATCTTCTCGTGGGTTTCGAGGACTCGCCGACGTTCTCCCGGTACATGAAGCTCCGCGTCTTCTTGGAGGATCTCCTCGGTACGAAAGTGGACCTGGTCACTGAAACGGGGCTTCGCGAACGCGTGCGGTCGTACGTCGAAGAGGACGCTATTCTTGTCGCGTGATCCCCTCCTTCTCCTGGAAGACATCGAAAACAGTTGCATCAAGATCGTTCGGTTCACAGAAGGTCTTGGTCGTGACGCGGTCCTTGCGGACGAAATGAGGTTCGATGCCGTCCTTCACAACTTCCAGGTCGTCGGCGAGGCGGCCAAGCGGCTTCCAGGCGAGCTGCGGCAGCGGCATACGGACGTCCCGTGGCGCGAGATCGCCGGCATGCGCGATTTCGTCGCTCACGAGTACTTCGCTCTCGATCGGGAAATCCTATGGGACGCGATTCAGCACAACGTCCCAGAATTGCTGGTGAAGGTCAGGAAGATCCTGCAGCTCGAAGAAGAGGCCAGATCGTGAATCCCTTGACCGCGCGGCTGCTGAAGGTCGCCCTCGCGACGCTGCTGCTCGCCGCCTGCCAGGCGCCTCCCCCCGACCTCGGGCCGCCGCCGAACGTGCTCCTCCTGGTCGTCGACTGCCTGCGCGCCGACCGCCTGAGCGTCAACGGCTACGAGCGTGCGACGACGCCCCACGTCGACGCCCTGGCCGCCGAGGGCGTGCGCTTCACCCGCGCCATCTCCCAGGCGAGCTGGACGCGCCCTTCCCTGCCGACGATCCTGACCGGCCTCTACCCGTCGGAGCACGGCCTGCACAACTTCGACGAGAGCGAGGACGAGGTCAGGAGCGTCCGCCTGGGCGAGGAGGTCACCACGCTGGCCGAGGCCTTGAAGGGCGCGGGCTACCGCACGGCGCTGATCGGCGAGCAGTTCCAGCTCTCGCCGCGCTTCGGGCTCAACCAGGGCTTCGACTTCTACAAGCACCGGGCGTCGGACGCCGCCAACATCCACCGCAACTTCTTCCGCTGGCTCGACGGCGAGACGGGGGACGACACGGCGCCTGGCTCGCGGTTCTTCGCCTACCTCCACTACCTCGAGATCCACTGGCCCTACTGCCCGCCGCCGTCGACCCGCGGCACCTTCGACGCGGGCGGCAGCGACGTCCGCTGGTGCCACGACTGGCGGCGGCTTCGCTCCGACATCCTGGAGGGCAGGATCGAGCTCGACGACGGCGACCGCCAGGCCCTCGCCGCGCGCTACGACGAGGAGCTCCTCGCCCTCGACGCGCGCCTCGGCGAGCTCTTCGCGACCCTCAGGGAGCGCGGCCTGTGGGACGACACTCTGATCGTGCTCACCTCCGACCACGGCGAGGAGTTCTACGAGCACGGGTCGATCGGGCACGGCCAGTCGCTGTACGCCGAATTGATCGACGTGCCGCTGGTCTTCAAGCCGCCGGCGCGCTGGCCCTACGAGAAGGGCCGCGCCGTGGACGTGCTGGTCGAGCTGCGCAGCGTGACCCCGACGGTGCTCGAGGCCGCGGGCGCGCCGCCAGCGGGCGGCGGCGCGCCCAGCCTGGTGTCGTGGATCGCCGGCCGGCCGCCGTCGGCGCCGCCGGCGGCCTACGTGGTGGCGGAAACGCCCGACCAGGTCGTGGTGCGCAGCGACACGTTCAAGCTCATCGCGCGGCGCGACGGCAGCGCCTTCGAGCTCTTCGACCTCGCCGCCGATCCCGGCGAGACGCTGGACCTGACGCGCGAGCGGCGCCGCGAGCTCCAGCGCCTGCGCGCCGCGCTCGAGAGCTGGCGCGAGGGCCTCGAGCCGGTCGCCGCGGCGGCCTCCGAAGAGCTCGATCCGGAGACGCGGGAGGGACTCGAGGCGCTCGGCTACCTGGACGGGTAGCGAGGCGCCGCGGTTGACCCCCCGCGGGCGATTCAGTACGCTCACGTCGACGGGTGAGCCGGGACTATGGCTGAGTTGGATCAAGATCTTCTTTTGGGACGTCTGGCCGTCCACTACAAGGTCCTCTCCAAGGAGCAGGCCCACCAGGCCCTCCGTCTGTGGCGCGCCACCCAGTCCGACACCGAGCTCGCCGAGTTCCTGGTGGCCGAGAGCTACGTTCCCGCCGCGACTATGGAGAAGCTCGTGCGCGCCCGCTCCGAGTACCTGCGGCGCCAGGAAGCGAAGGCCGTTCAGGAGCTCGTGGAGGCCGAGCCGGCGGCGGCGCCCCGGGGCCACCATCCCATCGGCGCCACCACGGTGCGGCTGACGCCGGACATGCTGGCGGCGGCGCGGGTGGCCGTCTCGTCCTCGGGCACCGCCGGGCAGCCGACCGTGGCGATCCAAGTCGACTCGCTGCGCCTAGCGGTCGACGAGGGTCCCCTGACGCCGCCGTCGGCCGACGAGGGGTCCCTGGTGATCCGCGGCGAAGAGGCCGGGCTGTTTCCGACGGAGGAGCTCACGGCCGGGGCGATCCCGATGGAGGAGATCTCGGCCGAGGCGATCCCGATGGAGGAGATCTCGGCCGAGGCGATCCCCATGGAGCCTGAGCTGGATCTGATGGACGCCCTCGCCGGCGACGAGGTCACCCTCGGCGAGGTCGCCGGGATCGACGCCGTCGCCGAGCCGGCGGGCCTGCTCGATTACGGCCCCGGGCTCGGGCTCGAGGAGTTGCTGCGGCGCGCCAGCGAGCTGGGAGCGAGCGACCTTCACGTCCACAGCGGCGCGCCGCTCAAGGTCCGCGTCCACGGCGAGCTGCGCGACGCGTCGCCGCCGATCGAGAGCGATGCCGCCCGCGAGCTCGTCTACGGCATCCTGACGGCGGCGCAGCGCCAGGTCCTCGAGGAGCAGCTTCAGCTCGACTTCGCCTTCGCCATCCCGGGCACCGGCCGCTTCCGGGCCAACAGCTACTTCCAGCACCGCGGGCTCGACGGCGTCTTCCGCATCATCCCCTTTGAGCCGCCCACGCTGGCGTCGCTGGGCCTGCCGGAGAGCCTGCAGCCGCTCTCGGAGTACCACCAGGGGATGGTGCTCTTCACCGGCCCGGCGGGCTGCGGCAAGTCGTCGACCATGGCGGCCATGGTGCGCCTGATCAACGAGAGCCGCCGCGAGCACGTCCTGACGATCGAGGACCCCATCGAGTACGTCCACTTGCCGCGGCGCTGCGTGGTCAACCAGCGCCAGGTCGGTCCCCACACCGGCTCCTTCGCCCGGGCGCTGCGGGCGGCGTTGCGCGAGGATCCCGACGTCATCGTCATCGGCGAGCTGCGCGACCTCGAGACCGTCCAGCTCGCGTTGACCGCCGCCGAGACCGGCCACCTGGTCCTCGGCACCCTGCACACCGCCAGCACGGTGCCGACGATCAACCGCCTGGTCGGCGTCTTCCCGCCGGACCAGCAGGCGCAGATCCGCACCATGGTCAGCGAGTCCCTGCGCGCCATCGTCTCGCAGCGCCTGGTGCCGCGCCGCGACGGCGCCGGCCGGGTGGCGGCGCTCGAGATCCTGATGAACACCAAGGCGGTCGGCAACCTGATCCGCGACAACCGCACCTTCCAGATCAACTCCGTGCTCCAGACCGGCGGCACCCTGGGCATGTGCCAGCTCGACGCCTCGCTCGCCAACCTGGTCAAGGACGGGATCATCGCCAAGGACGTGGCGCGGCGCGAGGCCATCGACCCCAAGCGCTTCGCCTAGGCTGGGAGGATTCCCGTGGCCCGCATCGACGACCTCTTCCGCTACCTGAAGTACCACAAGGGATCGGACCTCCACCTGCGGGCCGGCCTGCCGCCGCGCATCCGCGTCCACGGCGAGCTGGTCGACGTCGACGGCCGGGGAGAGCTCGCCCACGAGGAGCTCATGGAGCTGCTGCGCGAGATCGTCACCGACGAGCAGTGGGACGACTACGCCGGCTGCGGCGACCTCGACTTCGCCTACAGCCTGCCGGGGGTGGCCCGCTTCCGCGTCAACTTCCTGCGCCAGGAGACCGGCGCCGGCGCCGTGTTCCGCATCATCCCGGAGAAGATCCTCACCTGCGAGGAGCTCGGCCTGCCGCGGGCGGTCGCCGACCTCGCCGACCTGCGCCAGGGGCTGGTGCTGATCACCGGGCCCACGGGCTCGGGCAAGTCCACCACGCTGGCGGCGATCATCAACCGGATCAACGAGACTTACGTCAAGCACGTCGTCACCATCGAGGACCCGGTGGAGTTCGTGCACCAGAACAAGCTCTCGGTCTTCTCCCACCGCGAGGTCGGAGCCGACACCGTCAGCTTCGGCCAGGCCCTGCGCGTGGCCGTGCGCCAGGACGCCGACGTGATCCTGGTGGGCGAGATGCGCGACCTCGAGACGATCGCGCTGGCGGTCACCGCCGCCGAGATGGGAGCCCTGGTCTTCGCCACCCTGCACACCAACAGCGCCGCCAAGACCATCGACCGCCTGGTCGACGCCTTCCCCGCCGAGCAACAGGCCCAGATCCGCGTGACCCTGGCCGAATCGATCACCGCCATCGTCTCGCAGCTCCTGCTGCAGACCGCCGACGGGCAAGGCCGGGTGGCGGCCCACGAGGTGCTGCTCAAGACCCCGGGCCTGCCCAACATCATCCGCGAGGGCAACACGCCGATGCTGCTCTCGATCATCCAGGCGGGCAAATCGCGGGGCATGTGTACGATGGACGATACGCTCGCCGCCCTGGTGGACAAGGGCACGGTCACCGCCCGCGCCGCCTACATGAAGGCCCAGGACAAGGCGCGCTTCGCCGAGATGGTCAAGAAAAAAGAGGGCGCGGCGATCTCAGAGGACGTCGCGTAGCCCCGCCCGGAGACACCGAACATGCTCATCACCCCGACCCGTTCGCGCGCTTTCATCCCGTTGCTCGTCACGTTGCCGCTCGTCATGCCGTTTCTCGCCTGCCAGCCGCAGGCCCCCGAGCAGCCGACGGCCGCCACGGAGGAGTCAGAAATCCGAAACCTTCTCGACAAGTACACGACGTTTCGTCTCGAGGCCGACCTTTCGGGCCTCACCGACGACGAGCGGCGGATGATCCCGCTGCTCATCGACGCCGCCCGCGCCATGGACGCGGTCTTCTGGCGCCAGGCCTACGGCGAGAGCGAGGCGCTGCTCGCCGGCATCGCCGATCCCGACGTGCGGCGCTTCGCCGAGATCAACTACGGCCCCTGGGACCGTCTTGACGGCAACGCACCTTTCGTCGCGGGGGTGGGGCCGAAGCCCGCCGGCGCCAACTTCTATCCCGTCGACGCCACCCGGGAGGAGGTCGAGGCCGCCGCCGCGGCGGACCCCGACGTCCTCGGCCTGTACACCCTCGTTCGCCGCGACGATGCCGGCGGCCTCGTGGCGGTGCCCTACCGCGAAGCCTTCGCCGCCGAGCACCAGGCCGCCGCCGAGAAGCTGCGCGCCGCCGCCGCGCTCGCCGCCGACCCGGGCCTGAAGAAGTACCTCGAGCTGCGCGCCGAGGCCCTGGCCACCGACGAGTACCAGGCCAGCGACCTCGCCTGGATGGACATGAAGACCAACACGATCGACGTGGTGATCGGTCCGATCGAGACCTACGAAGACCAGCTCTTCGGCGCCAAGGCGGGGCACGAGGCCTACGTGCTGGTGAAGGACAAGGCGTGGAGCGAGCGGCTGGCGAAATACGCGGCCATGCTCCCCGACCTCCAGCGCGGCCTGCCGGTGCCCGACGCCTACAAGCAGGAGGAGCCGGGCACCGACTCGGACCTCAACGCCTACGACGTGATCTATTACGCCGGCGAGTGCAACGCCGGCTCCAAGACGATCGCCATCAATCTGCCCAACGACGAGCAGGTGCAGCTCGCCAAGGGCACGCGCCGCCTGCAGCTCAAGAACGCCATGCGCGCCAAGTTCGACGAGATCCTGGTGCCGATCGCCGGCGTGCTCGTCGCCGCGGACCAGCGCTCGCACGTGACCTTCGACGCCTTCTTCGCCGACACCATGTTCCACGAGGTGGCCCACGGCCTCGGCATCAAGAACACGCTCGGCGGCGCCGGCACGGTGCGTCAGGCCCTGCGTGAGCACGCCTCGGCCCTCGAGGAGGGCAAGGCCGACGTGCTCGGCCTCTACATGGTCACCCGTCTCCACGCCGACGGCGAGCTCGGCGAGGCCGACCTCGACGACTACACCACGACCTTCATGGCCTCGATCTTCCGTTCGATCCGATTCGGCTCGGCGAGCGCCCACGGCGTGGCCAACCTGATCCGCTTCAACTTCTTCCAGGACCTGGGCGCCTTCACGCGCGACGCCGCAAGCGGCACCTACCGCGTGGACTCCGAGAAGCTGCGCGAGGCCATGGACGCGCTGTCGGAGAAGATCCTGCGTCTCCAGGGCGACGGCGACTACGACGCCGTGGCCGCTTTCGTGGCGCAGTACGGCAGCGAGGGCGCCGAGCTGCGCGCGGACCTCGAGCGCGTGGCGTCGGCGGGCATCCCGGTCGACGTGGTCTTCGAGCAGGGCTTGGACGTCCTCGGGCTGTAGACGGAAGGGTAGAATCGTTGCTCGAAGGACGCTGGCGGGCGACGCGCGTCCGCGTCGTCTCGACCCGCCTTGAATCGACGCGTCCGCGCGCCCGCGTCGTCGCCAACAGATCGCATGATCATCACCCGGTGCCGCGGCCGCTCGTCGTCGTGACCTACGTCCCTCGAGCTACCCATCCACCCTTTGCCCGCGGAGAAAACAACGAGGCTATTGAGCAAGATGAACGTGCCGCGGATTGGCGTGAAGGGTGCAGAGCACGCTCTGCGGGCCGATCTCGAACGGCGGCGGCGGGCAGCCCTCATCGCGCATCGTCCGCAGTATGGTGGCGATGCCCTGGCCTCGGCCTGGGCGAGCTGAAGCTTGTTCGGACGCGCAGGATCTCAAGCCGCCGCTGGGAGCCGGCCCCTACGCCGAGGACAGCCTTACGGATTCTCCCAGAGATCCTCGACCGTGGCGACAGTGAAGGCCTGCGCGGACCAGCGCTCGAGCTGCCGAGGCTCTTCACAGTCGAGGATCCGCCGGCGCGCCTCGGCGTCGAGGGTAAGACCGCGACTTTCGAGGACGGCGAGGAGCAGTTGCGCGGCTTGCCGATTTGCGGCTTGGCGCGCCGCCTCCTCCTCCGCGACCCGGCGTTCCGCGGCCTGGCGCGCGGCCGCCTCCTCCTCCGCCCGGTGCTCCGCGGCCTGGCGCGCCTTGTCCGCGGCCTGGCGCGCCGCCGCCTCCTGCGCGGCCCGGTGCTCTGCGGCCTGGCGCGCCGCCGCCTCTTCCGCGGCAAGGCGTTCCGCTCGCAGCCGCCTCTCCTCTTCTTCCTTCCCGGTCAGCAGCCGTTCACCCGTGGCCACGTCCACCAGCACCAGCCCCTCGGATTCGTCCACCGAGAGCCACAGACCCAGCGAGCCCAACAGAAAGCGGCCCTCGGCGTCCGCTTTCTGTTCCCGATAGGACCCCGCCTCGAGCCTGAAGCAGCGTACGGCGCGGTCGCCGCGTTTGCGGTATTTCACCGGATACACCAACACGTAGTCGTCCACCCCCGCCGCGGCGAAGAGCGGCTTGTTGTGGACCTCGTCCTTGTCCCGCTTTATCTTCGACCGCGTGGTGACCACCTCGAAGACCGTCCGCACCCGGCACCCCGTGGCCGCCACGTCGAGGTTCTCGTCCACCGCTTCCGGATCGGCGATGCCCTCTGCCACCGTCACGTCGGGAGCCACCGAGCGCAGGTCCTTGCGCCCCCAGTGGACCATGAGGTCGCTGAACACCCCCCAGCCTCCGCGCCGCTCGAGATGGTGCCGCAAGCGCTGCTTCAGGGGACTGAGGACGCGGTCGTGCGGGTTGCCTTGGGGCACGTGGTCGTCTTCCGAGGGGTTGAGGAGGATCTCGAGCGTCAGCGGGATCTCCTCGATCACCAGTTGGCCGTCGGCGTCGCGCGAGGTGCGCAGGACGATCTCATCAGGATCGGCCCGGACGCTCGTGCGCCGCCGGGGCGACAGACCGGGGAATCGAGTCGGTTGAGGGTGGATCGTGGGCTCCATCCACGCAAGTGTAGCAGATCTCCTGGGCGACGGCGAGATTGTATCCGAAAAGGGGAAAGACGCTCGATCTCGCCGGACAGTGGCGACCGCCGGGACGGTGGTGACAGGCGCCGGGACAGTGGTGCGTGGACGTCCTCGGGCTGTAGGCGCTGTCCGGTCCAGCGAAGGAATGGGGTTGTGGAAGGAGACCCGTCACCTCGCCGGCAACGGCCAGTAGGATCGCATGATCATCACCCGGTGCCGCGGCCGCTCGTCGTCGTGACCTACGTCCTTCGAGCTACCC
>DASWIG010000082.1:0-12117 GCA_036397835.1 Thermoanaerobaculia bacterium | reverse complement strand
TCCGGGACCTCCGGCCTCAGGCCGACGAGCGACATGTCGCCGGCGAGGACGTTCCAGAGCTCCGGGAGCTCGTCGAGCTTGGAGCGGCGCAGCCGCCGGCCGAGCGGCGTCACCCGGGGATCGCCGCCCGCGGTGAAGCGCGGGCCGTCCCCCGCGCGCATGGTGCGGAACTTGTAGAGCATGAACGGCTCGCCCCCGCGGCCGATCCGGGTCTGACGGAAAAGCGCGCCGCCGCGCGAGCCGAGCGCGACGGCGAGCGCGATTGCCGCCAGCAGGGGCGAGAGGACGACCAGCGCGACGCCGGCGACGACGGCCTCGAACGCGCGCGGCAATCCCCGGGACGGCGTCATTTCAGGTGCCGGCGGCAGATCTCCGCCACCGCCGACGTGACCGCGTCGACCTCCTCCTCCGTCTGGGTCGGGAAGAGCGGCAGGGTGATCGTGCGCCGCCACACCTCGGTGGCCACCGGGAGGTGCTCGCCGCGCCAGCCGAGCTCTTCGTAGAACGGGTGCAGGTGCAACGGCCGCCAGTGGACGGAGGTGCCGATGCCGCGCTCGCGCAAGGAGTCCAGGAAGGCGTCGCGGTCGATCGCCAGCCGCCCCGGGCGCAGCTTGACCTGGTAGAGGTGCCAGGCGTGGACGCGGTCGTCACGCTCCGCCGGCAGCTCGAGGACGTCCGCGAGGGCGCCGAGGCGCTCGCCGTAGGCCGCGGCCACCGCCGCGCGCCGGCGGCGAAGGTCCTCCGCCCGAGCGAGCTGGTGGAGGCCGAGGGCCGCGGCGACGTCGGTCAGGTTGTACTTGTAGCCCGGCGCGAGGATCCGATAGTCCCAACTCCCTTTTGCCGTGTACCTTCCCCAGGCGTCGTTCGACAGGCCGTGGAGCGAGAGCGAGCGCATTTCGGCGGCGAGGTCGGCGTCGCCGGTGGTGGCCATGCCGCCTTCGCCGGTGGTGATCGTCTTGTTGGCGTAGAACGAGAAGCAGCTCACCTCGGCCGTTTCCTCGCCGCAGCGCTGCCAGGGCGACGCCGGGTCCGGCCGCCAGGCCGCGGGGAACGAGTGCGCGGCGTCCTCGACGACCCACAGGCGGTGACGGCGGGCGAAGTCGCGCACCGCGGCCACGTCGAGCATCAGGCCGCCGACGTGGACCGGCACGATGCCCGCCGGCGCGAGCTCCGCGTCCACCGGCAGCTCGCCGGAACGCAGCGCCGCGAGCTTGCGCTCGGCGTCGTCGAGGTCGAGGTGGAGGGCGTGCGGGTCGCAGTCGACGAGCACCGGCACGGCGCCGCGGTAGAAGACGACCTCGGCGGTGGCGGCGAAGGTCATCGCCGGCACCAGCACGGCCTGGCCGGCGCGCAGGCCGAGCGCCGCCATGGCCAGGTGGAGGGCGGCGGTGCAGGAATTCAGCGCCACCGCGTGGCGCGCGCCCACGGCCGCGGCAAAGGCCTGCTCGAAACGCGCCACCCGCGGTCCGGTGGTCAGCCACCCGGAGCGCAGGGTGGCCACCACCTCGTCGATCTCGGCGTCGCCGAGGTCGGGCCGGAAGAAGGGCACGCGGACCGCCATCGGGCCGCCTCAGCGCTCTTCGACGGGCACGAACGCTCGCTCGGTCCGCCCGACGTAGATCTGGCGCGGCCGATTGATGCGGGTCTTGGGGTTGTCGCGCCCTTCCTTCCAGTGGGCGATCCAGCCCGGCATCCGGCCGAGGGCGAACATCACCGTGAACATGTTGGTCGGAATGCCGAGGGCGCGGTAGATGATGCCGCTGTAGAAGTCGACGTTGGGATAGAGCTTGCGCACGATGAAGAACTCGTCCTGCAAGGCGACTTTTTCGAGGTTCCTGGCGATGTCGAGCAGCGGATCGTCGACGCCGAGCGCCTCGAGCACCTCGTCGGCCGACTGCTTGAGGATGCGGGCGCGCGGGTCGAAGTTCTTGTAGACCCGGTGGCCGAAGCCCATCAGGCGGAAGTCCGACGCCTTGTCTTTGGCCATGTCGACGTACTTGCGGTAGTTCGAGCCGTCCTGGTGGATGCGCTCGAGCATCTCGATGACCTTCTGGTTGGCGCCGCCGTGGAGCGGCCCCCAGAGCGCGCAGATGCCGGCGGCGATCGAGGCGTAGAGGTTGGCGTCGCTCGAGCCCACCATGCGCACGGTCGACGTCGAGCAGTTCTGCTCGTGGTCGGCGTGCAGGATCAGCAGCAGGGTCAGCGCGCGGTCGAGCACCGGCCTGACCTCGTAGGGCTCGGCCGGCACCGCGAACATCATGTGCAGGAAGTTGGCGGTGTAGGAGAGGTCGTTGCGCGGGTAGATGAAGGGCTGGCCGACCGACTTCTTGTAGGAGAAGGCGGCGATCGTGGTCGCCTTGGCGAGCAGGCGGACGATGTTGAGCTCCACGTTCTCCTCGCGGTTCGAGTGCGGATAGTAGGTCGACAGCGACGCCACCATGGCGCTCAGGATCGCCATCGGGTGGGCGCTCGACGAGAAGCCCTCGAAGAACTTCTTCATGTCCTCGTGGATCATGGTGTGCATCCGGAGCTGGTAGCGGAACTTGTCGAGCTGGGCCCTGGTGGGCAGGTCGCCGTAGATCAGCAGGTAGGCCACCTCGGAGAAGCTCGCCTTGCCGGCGATCTGCTCGATCGGGTAGCCCCGGTAGCGCAGGATGCCCTGGTCGCCGTCGATGTAGGTGATGGCGCTCTGGCAGCTCCCGGTGTTGCCGTAGCCCTGGTCGAGGGTGATCGCCCGCGAGTGGGCGCGCAGCGTCGAGACGTCGACGCCGACCTCGCCCTCCGAGCCCGACACGATCGGCAGCTCGTACTCCTTCCCGTCCAGGATCAGCTTGGCCGTACCCATGGAGGTCCTTTCCTCAATCGCCGGCGCGGCGGCGCGTCGTCTCGGACCGGCGTCCTGTGCGGATGAAAAACGTTTGACGTTATCGCCATTGGCGGCGCAAGTCTATCCGGCCACTTCTAACGGCGCAAGATCGCCAAGTCGGCCGGCGTGTTGACGTTGGCGAAGAGCGCCGCCGGGGGGCCGAACGCCGCCAGGGCCGCGCCGCCGAAGCGGTGGACGGCGAGCTCCGGCCGCGCGGCCAGGCGGTGGAGGGCGTAGTCCCCGGCCGCCACCTGGGCGGCGAGGGCGGCGAGGGCGGCCGGACGGTAGAGCGCGCACAGCGGCTCGAGACGGGGCCGCCCGTCGTCGCCGGTCCACTCCGGCACCACCCAGTCGCCCGCCGCCGCCGCCAGCGCCGCGAGCAGCGCCGCCGGCACCCGCGGCAGGTCGCAGGCGAGCACCAGGAGGGCGCGCCCCGGCCGCGCCGCGGCGGCGCCCAGGATGCCCGCCGCCGGTCCGGCGCCGGGGCCGTCGTCGACCGCGGGCACGGCGTCGAGCACACGACGTCCGCGGTCGGCGGCCACGACCTCGGCCGCGGCCCGGCGCAGGCGCTCGAGGGTCGACTCGAGCAGCGTGCGCCCGTCGCCCGTGCGCAGCGTGGCCTTGTCCCGTCCCAGGCGGCGCGAGCGGCCGCCGGCGAGGGCCACCCCGACGATCTCCGCGGCGTGCATAAACACAGCATACCGCGGCGCCCTTGTCAGGTTTCATGTGCAAAACGCCCATCTCTGATAGGCAGATTGCACTCGAAAGGTAGTACCGTGACCCGATTGCGAGGCGGTTGACTTCTTGGAGGAACCGCCCTATGCTGTCAACGTTGACTTTTGTCAACGAACTGCCAAAAGGGATCAACGCCGACGTCATGATCGGGCACCGAATCAGGCAAGCGCGGATCGCCGCCGGGATGACCCAGGACGAAGTCGTCGCGGCGCTGGCTATGCATGGGGTCTCGCTCACGAAAGGCGGGCTGTCGAAGTACGAGCGAGCGCGGCGGCAGCACGCCGAAGCTGGCGACTCGGCGATCAGCCGATCGAGAGCGTCACGGCCGCCATTGAGGATGGCGGAGGCGTGGTCGTCGAGGACGGCGGCGAGGATGATCTCTTCGATGGTTTGTCGGGCTGGGCCGACGAGACCGTGCCGGTGGTGGTGGTCAGCTCCGCCGTCTCCGATGACCGCAGGCGGTTCAGCCTCGCGCACGAGCTGGGTCATCTCTTCATGGAGATCGACGACGAAGTCGTGCGCGAATGGCTGAGAAACTGGCACACCGTTCTGCCGCCGCCTTTCTGGTAACCGCCGCGACGGCGCGTCGCGAATTCGGCACCCGCCGTCGGCATCTGGACTTCCGTGAGCTCGCCATGCTGAAGCAGAAGCACGGCCTGAGCATGCAGGCGTGGCTTTTTCGGGCCGCAAACCTCGGGATCATCGAGCAGGCTCATGCGCGGAGCCTCTTCGCGAAGATGAGCGCCCGCGGCTGGCGCCGCAAGGAGCCGGTGGACTTCAAGGGCGAGGAACGTCCGAGGAAGCTCCAACAACTCACGGTCCGCGCTCTCGCCGAGGGCCTGCTGAGCGTCGATCGAGCCGAGAGGATCTGCCCGGGCGTGACGCGGGCGGAGGATGAGCTCGAGACCGAGCCCGTTGTTGCCATGAGCGCACGATCTCTGCTGCGGCTGCCGTCGGAGGAGCGAAATCGCCTGTTGGCACGGGCGGCCGAAGCCATCGCCGACGAGTACGAGGAAGGCGGTGCTCTCACGGGCTTTGAATCACTGAGCTGGGAGGATCACTTTGACACGTCCGTCGAGGACCGACCGGCGCACGGACCGCGGGGAGATCTGGCTGATCCGCTTCGATCGCACCGGGCGATGCGTGAAGCCGGCGGCAGTGAGATCTCCCCAGATATGTCGGTTTGACGCTCGATCTCGACGGGTCTGAGACGTATCGGTGGGCGAAAGCCGGTGTGGCCTTCCCACGCGCGAATCTCATCCGTCCCAAGAATCACGAAGAACAGGACCCCGCTATGGCGGTCGAAAAGTAACTTCTTTTGCCAGCTTGCCCAATCGACGATCGATGGTGTCGGCGAATGTTCGGGGTGGGTGTGCCACTCGCCAAGGTAGGTGCAAGTTCCGCCACTCCGTTCCCACGCCTCGTCGATGGCGTTCTGGTGCTGCCGTCGGGCTCGAAAGAACCGACATCGCCTCCGCCTATCACCGCGCATTGGTATGGTAACTTCGTCCACTACAATATCGCTAGTCTCTGCCAGGTGTCGTCCGAGAAGGACCCCGCCCGCCTCGCTCTTTTCACTTTGGTCCTGAACGAAGCGCCTCATGGCGGTAGCGACCTCCGAGGCTATCTGCAAACGGCCGCCGTATGCACGGGTAAATATAAGTGGTGACGTGAAGTCCATTCTCATCTCGCAGATCCGCAAATCCGGCATCGATGACTCTTAAATGAGTACTGCTGAGAGAGTAAGCTATCCTGTGACATCCCATAGCGAGCCGCTGTTCGGAAACCACTATCCACGAACATTCGCTCATCTCCTTTCCAGGAAATGAGCGCATTGACAGTCTCGCGACCCACCAAGGTATCGACCGCTAGCCGCAATGCGATAGTGGCCGTTTGAACTGCAGCGGAAGCGCCATAAGGAATGTGGGAACTCCCGCAGCCCGATAAGGCACGCGAAAAACTCTGACCTGGTGCCGCAAACGATGCTCGGTTCACAAGCGAATTGTCGGATTCTGTCGGAGATGTATATAAACACTCGTAGCAGCCGCTCCCTGGAATCAATCCGGTCAGAAGAGCATGTCCGCCGAGACCGAGTGGCTCAAGCCAGGCAAACACCGCTGCCGGCCTGGTCCTCATTCCCTCGAGATATTCGTTGATTGCCAGCTCTATGGTAGGATTGCCAAGCGCCAACAAGACAAGGTCAAAGTCTCCCCATGACAAGTCTCCCACAGCGAACACATCTTCAAGTTTGCTAGGCAGGGCAGCGATTCTCGCGAACGGAAACTGACCCTCGATCTCCTCCTTGAGCGCTTCCACTTTAAAGTGATCCCAGTAGCGCCTCCCCAAGACATGTCGAAAGGTGTTTTCGGAACTGAGCTTGTCGTGGTCAACAAGAGTCTGATTAAGTATACCCGCTCGAGCCATCATAAAGGCGAGATGGCCGCCGATCGAGCCACAACCAGCAACCAGCACCCGTTTTCCCGCAAGATCTAAATCGGCGCCACTTCGAGGAAGAAGAAATTTCCTGTCCCGTCTCTTCATGGCGATAGGTACCATCTGCTCCGCCGAACCTCCCGGCAGGAGTGGATGCTTATCCCCAACGCCTTCGAATCGAATACCGAAAAGATTGTCGCCACCGGATGGCCGAGGAAGTCGAATGACGACATACTCGCTTCTCCGTGCCCTCTTCTTTATCCATTTTCCTAATCTCAATGAATTGGCTTGGGAGACTCCAGCAATGAGAAGGCGCCTTGCTTCATCCACGGTCCACATTGCTGCTCCTGGACTTGGGGGGATTATCAAAGTTCCGGACTCGAGTGGTAAGTAGAGGGCGTTGCGGATCGTCAAACGAGACGGTTTCGTCCCATTGAAGAACTCCGTTATATCGCGTTGACAGCTCGCGAAATATTCACTCTTGTCCCAGGACGCGTGTATAACTCTAAGAACCTCCCCCCCCTAGGTTCATAACAGAGTGTGCGGTTTCGACTCCTGATAGACGGCTCCAGTAGTTGTCGAACTCCTCGACGAAGTCCATCCGATTTCGTCCTGCGACGCCATCGGATAGGACAGCAACTGTTTTTCTGATTGCCTGTTCGATCAGATCGAAGGGCCGTCGACGGTCAAGCAGGAGTCCTTCGGGATCGAGGTAGCAGACGAAGCCTGAGTCTTCTACAACGTGCGGAATCCGGCCAAGCGCGTACCAGGGCTGCAGGTGGATCTGCGGCAGCTCGAGGAGTGAACCAACGGAAACACGAATAGTGACGCAGCGACCTTCGATCTCGACTTCGGCGTCGAAGGCTGACACTTCGGGAGACTCTTGACACCTCACGGGCTTCGCGACGAGGACAACAGCCCGAGCAACCATCTCTTGGGTCAATGAGTCAAGATCGCCAGGATAGCCTTGCGAGAAGTGCTTAAGCGCTGGAACTTGACGAAACGATGGCAGGGGCATGGGCTTTCGCGGTCTCCTTTTTTTCTGGAATCGGGAAGTCATCACCGAAGACCTTCTGAAGTTCCTTGCAGGCATCTACAGGATCGGCGACGCTTGCAGCGTAATTGAGCGCTTCCCGCAGTCTATTCAGCTTGAACTCCAGGCCTTCCATCTGTCGATTGGTCATCCTTTCAAAGAGATCGTTCCACGGCTCCACGGGCAAGTTCACCGTGAGGCGCCGCGTCGACTGCTGTTCTTCGTCGTCCCATACAGTGCGGAACCGGTCCAGGAGTGTAGCAGCCAAGTGCCGGAGCCCGCTGAGGTCGTCCGGCTTCCCGGCAAGTACATCCTCGTATGTGGGCTGAAGATTGTCATAGGTGGCTACAGTGATCCCGATCCCGATTGGTGCAGCATTACCGGTGGTCGAAAAATTTTCATCGCGCCAGCGCTTGAGATACCGGACGACTCGACGGAACTGCTTCCGGTCTTCATCGGAAAAGCGGCCAAGAATGGTATCGCTCAAGTGCTGAGGGTCGGAGACCTCCCAATGTCTGTCTTCCTCGCTGGAATTTGTCCTCCCCACGGCAAGTCGGTCCTTGCCGTCCACGTTACAGTTCGAGTCAGAGTAGATCGCCAGATCGACGTGGTAAATCGGCTCGCCCTTGCACTGGTACTGGACGGTTACGCAGGAGCGCCGAATTCGGATGCTAGAGGTGTGACCTTCCAGAGCTTCATAAACTCGTTTCTTGAGGACGACGGGGTCCGTGTAATCGGATGTCGACACCTTGAAGTACATACCCTGGTCGATGTCGAAGTCGCCATCCAGAGGAATCGTTCCTGTCCCCATTTCGTAGCTGCCTTGGTCGCGGAACGAGTAGGCCGGGCACTCCTCGTCGTTATTCTCGAAGACCTCCGGCAGCCGCTCGCGCAGCTTCAGATGTATTATATCTCGCTTCTCGCGCAGAGTCGCATTCTGACCAAAGCGTCGGAGCTTGATTGCGTCGTGGAATTCTTCGAACTGCTTCTGGATTCTCGCCATCTCTATCTCCTTACCGTTGTAGGCCGCCCTTCGTGGTTACTTCTGGGCTGCTTCGTTCACCTCTAGTGTTGGCACAAACCCGCCGACACGCTTGTCATAGTCGTAGACGAGGAGAGTCGGATCTCTCTTCGGCAAAATATCCCGTCCGACGGCGACTGCAACAGGCGCTGGCACCGCCGGGAACAGATCGATCTGCCGCAGCTCTTCGTGTTGTGCAACGATTCGACGAACCACACGAAGGAACTCATCGCGGAAAGCGTGGAGCGATTCTTCCAGCTCCAGGAAGCGCGGAGTTGCCTCCATGCCGTCGAGTCCAATCTCTACGACGGTGTAGCGCTGATCGATCGTCAGCGGTAGGTTCGACTCGCTAATTCGCCCGCTTAATGAGAGCAAGAGAGCGACTTTGCCCTGGTGTGTTCCCCGTCGAAGCGTCTCCGTTTTGTACTGAACAGGCTCCCCATCCTCCTTCCACTTCCAGTCCTCGCTGTCGCGATGACGCTGGTAGAGGGAGGTCGGGACCTTGTTGCTAAGTTGTGTCCCAAGAAAGACCAACAGCGGTATGGATGCTAGGGCGAAGACGGAAACATGCTGGGCGGGACTTCCCTCGAACCGCCTTTCGTAGAGATCCCTCGTTTTTTCTTCGATCGCCTGCCTGGCAGCACACCAGTAGTGCTTTTCCGCATGGTCAGGCAGCGTCGTAAGATCGCACTCCACGAAGTCTCGCCCAATATAGCGCGGCGCTACAGCGGACTCCATCTCCGCCCGCGATACTGAGACAGCCTGCCCTCCCACTTTGGCACGCAGAACGAAGACAACCGTGTGCCGGTCCGGTTTCGTGTCTGTAACCAGGAACACGCGATCCTCGTGAGCTCTCTTGTGCTCCCGCAGGACCAACGCAGTGTAGCGTTGTGGATCGTCGTCTACAAGCTTGTGGCATTCGGGGCAGAGGAGCATCAGGTTCGAGTGAGCGTGCTTGTCGCCTGTCGCCGCTCGACTGGCCCGCGGCCCTTGATCACTGAACGCCCAAATATGGGCCATCTGAGCAAAGATTCCATCGGTCTTCGTGAGGTGATGCTCTAGCAAATAGCGATTGCAGCCATCGAATTCACACCGGCCACCCGCGCGAACGAACAGGAAGAGCCGCGTCTTGGCCGGCACGTCTCTCCCGGACGGTTTGTAAAGTTGCTTCCGTGTACGGGCTCTTGTTCCTCTCGCGGCCATCAGTCGCCCTTTCTATCGATTGTGAAAACCACTTCGCGAAAAGATCCAAACGGCATCTTGAACCTTCTCTCCTCGAGCAACGCCTTGTCCGCGTCTGCCTCTTCGAGGGTGACCAGGCCGGCCCTGATCGCATGGATGAAGAGGTCGGCGGTACCGATGATTCGCTCGTCGCCGATCCGGCGGGCGGCCTCTCGCCGGAATCGTCTCTTCTCGTCGGATGCCACAGTCCAGCCGTGGCGAACGGCGAGGACGAGGCAGGCTGCTTCGCCACGACCGAGATATGTGGTGAAGTCGACGAACAGGTCGACGTCCTTCGGATCCGTGATCAACGCAATCCGGAACAGACCACGATTTAAGGCGCTGTCGAGCATCGTTCGCTGATGGGGGGCCCTAATCTCGTCGCGGACATGATCCGGAACCACGATCTCCAGGTCCGGCAGATCGGCAAAAAGGTCCAGTCGCGCCACGTGAATGAGGTTGATGAGGACATTGGCGTCCGTCACGATGATCCGGAGTGGCGGTTTTTTCACAATGCACGCCCCGCAGAATGGGGCTCGTCCTCGTCCAGGCCAGCGTCCTCGATGAGGCTCTCTATGCCATCCCTGTCGAGCCCGAGCATCAACGTCAACTCTGTGAGCTTGCCGCGAGAGATCTCCTCTCGACGGTAGGCTTCAAGAGCCAACCCCAGGATTCGATGTTGGAACCAGTCACGGGCCTCTGCATGGTCGGGCTCGGGTAGCCCCAGATGGCGGGCGATCTGCTTGCCGCGACCCGCGTCGTCCAGCTCCTTCAAGCGGTCGAAGTCGGCCTTGTTGATGAGCCGGAGGTTGCGCAGACGGTAGAGCGCGGCGATGCGGCTGACGCCGAAGTGGTGTGCGAGCAGAACCACGTCGTAGAGCTGCACAGCCTGGCTGCCGGGTGGGGTGCGTCCCTCGACGTCCAGGCTCTCGACCCCGTCGAAGACATCGGTGAAGACGCGGCTCGGCATCCCCTTGCCCAGACCCGCGACGAACTGTCGGACGCCCTCCTCGGGCATCAGGAAGCTCGCCCCGAACGTATTGGCCCGCACCTCGATGAGGTTGTCCCGCTCCGAGGACCGGCTCACCAGCCCGAAGCGGTCGCGGTCGGCGAGGACGTGCGCGTACTCGTGGGCGAACGAGAAGCGGCGGCGCAGGACGTGGTGAGCGCGGTTGGCGACCACGAACAGACCCACCCGGCGGTCGTTCAACGTCAGGCCGGAGACGTCCTCGGGCAGGCCGACCACCCCAGTACGGATGCCCTGCGTCTCCAGCAGCTCGGCGACGTCGGGGAGGGCCGCGTCGCCGAGGCCGAGTCGCCGCCGATCCTCGACGGCGAGGCGCTCTCCCTGTTGGATGGCCTCCCAGCGCGTGGACGGCGCCGGTAACGGATAGGCCGCGGTCGCGGTGGCGCCACGGTTGACGCCGAGCAGCCGCTCCAGGTTGGTGATCTCGCGGCCGAGCGCCACGCAATCGCGGAGGGCGTCCGCCACGGCAGGCTGCGCCAACACGTCGGACTGAGCGCGAAAGAGGGCCGCGAGCGCGTCCTCCTCTTCAAACGACTCCTCCGCGATGAGCTCGCGGATGTCACGGCCGAAAAGGTGGGCGACCTTGTCGAGCTCGAGGCTCGAGACCGAGCGCTTGCCAGCCTCGATCTGGACGACCGTGGGGCGCGAGACGCCCAGGCGCTCCGCGACCTGATCTTGGGTCAGCCGGCAGGCTTCGCGCGCGGCGCGGATCCGGCGTCCGAGCTCCTCTTGGGTGATAGGCATCTTCTCCCTCTTCCGGTGCGCTTTGCTGATCAGGCCTCCGCCGCGGGCAACGGCTGCGCTCATCGGTAGTCTCGAAGTTAGAATAGCAGACCTGGGGCGTCAATTCAAGGACTCAGAGAAAGATCAAGCCAGGGGCTCAAGGACCGCTGATGGCCTCTCCGGACCTGTGCCCGGGTACGGGAGCCGATGCCAGAGATCGCGACCCTGGGCCGGTTGACGATCAGCCCCAGGGTGCCTTCGGGGCCGTGCTCGAGCAACAGGACGACGGTTCGCGAAAATCTCGGGTCCCGGAGGTCGCGGGTGGCGACCAGGAAGTCGCCTTTTCCGAAGCGGAGGCCCGAGGCGCCGGCGGCCCCCCTCGAAAGGGTGGCCGCGAACCACCTTTCCGTGTGTTCTGCCGCGCTGGCCGATTCTCCAGAATAGACAGGCGGAAAGGAGCCCATCATGTGTCTCGCGATCCCCGGCCAGGCCCGGCGCAGGCGCTCGACCGTCGACTCGAGCAGCGTGCGCCCGTCGCCCGTGCGCAGCGTGGCCTTGTCCCGTCCCAGGCGGCGCGAGCGGCCGCCGGCTACGGCGGCAGCCGTGTGATCGACATGCTCGTCGGCGACCCGCTGCCGAGAATCTGCTGAGCGACCTTTCGGATGCGGAGAGCTGCCAGCAGGGTCATGCTGCGGCGAATCATCTTGTCCCACAGCTCGAGCGGCTCCTCGTCGAACACCACCGCGCCGTCGCCGGGCACGACGTGCCAACTCCTTCGCCTCACCTCCCACTCGAGCTGTCCCGGCGCCCAGCCTGCATGCCCCGCGTAGACGCGGAAAGGCTCGCCGTCTCCGCCGCGCCGCACCAGCTCGGCGAGGAGCTCCTGGTTGCCGCTGTAGTAGACCCCCTCGAGCACTTGCGGGGACTCGGAGGGCGCTCTGTCGGAGCGCACCAGCATCAGCATGGCGCCCGGCAGCACCGGCCCGCCGGCGTAGACGGCGTCTTCCCGTTCGTCGATCCCTTCCACGTCCGGCAGCAGATCGGCGAGCTTCATCGTC
>DASWIG010000081.1:0-28103 GCA_036397835.1 Thermoanaerobaculia bacterium | reverse complement strand
CCGAGGAGCGCCAGATCGCGCTCGAGGAGGAGCACTTCGCCCGCCTCCAGCGCGAGGTCGCCGGCCACGGCGGGGGGCTGACCGCGCTCGCCGCCGCGGTCGGGGCGCTCGACGCGCTGCTCTCCTTCGCCGAGGTGGCCGCGCGCCAGCGCTACTGCGAGCCGGCGATGGGGGAGCCGGGGGGCGCGATCGTCATCCGCGACGGCCGGCACCCGGTGGTCGAGAGCGCCGGCGGCCTCGGCCGCGACGGCTTCGTCCCCAACGACGCCGAGCTGGACGGCGCGCGCGCCCGCATCGTGCTCCTCACCGGCCCGAACATGGGCGGCAAGTCGACCTATCTGCGCCAGGTGGCGCTGATCGTGCTGATGGCCCAGGCCGGGAGCTTCGTCCCCGCGGCCTCGGCCGAGATCGGCGCCGTGGACCGCATCTTCACCCGCGTCGGCGCCTCGGACGACCTGGCGCGCGGCGAGTCGACGTTCATGGTCGAGATGATCGAGACCGCCAACATCCTCCACCACGCCACCGCCGAGAGCCTGGTGATCCTCGACGAGGTGGGCCGCGGCACCGCGACCTTCGACGGCCTGTCGCTGGCCTGGGCGATCGTCGAGCACCTGCACGAGCACGCCTGCCCGAAGACCCTCTTCGCCACCCACTACCACGAGCTCACCGAGCTAGCCGCCACCCTCGACGGGGTGGTCAACCGCACCCTGGCGGTGAAGGAATGGGAGGACCAGATCCTGTTCCTCAAGCGCGTGGTGCCGGGCAGCGCCGACAAGTCCTACGGGCTGCACGTGGCGCGGCTGGCGGGATTGCCCGAGCCGCTGCTGGCGCGTGCCCAGGAGGTGCTCGCCAACCTCGAGGCCAAGGAATACGACCCCACCGGCCAGCCGCGCCTGGCCCAGGGCGAGCGGGCGCCGTCGCAGGCCGGGCGCGACGCCCAGCTCTCGCTCTTCACGCCGCCCGAGGAGGTGGTGGCCCAGGTCCTGCGCGAGCTCGACGTCGAGGCGATGACGCCGCTCGCGGCGCTCAACCTGCTGCACGGCCTGAAGACGCGCCTGGGCGGCTAGGCGGTCTTGTAGGGCGGGCGAGCTCTGCTCGCCAAGGTGGGCTGCGCCCACCCTGCTGCGGAAAGGACCGGCATCACCGGGCGGTCAGGGCGAGAGGGGCGTCAGGGTCTTCCGAGCGGCAGAATCACGAGGGATGGGACAGGTGCTCTTGCGTCGCTTTCATGCGATTCCCTCCCGCGACGTTTCCCTCCCCGGGGAGCAGCACACTCGGAAGACCCTGACATGCCCGCCACGAGATCGAAACTACCCTTCCACCCAGTCAGCCAGAGGCACGTTCTGTGCAGTGCTGTACGCCGAGGACAGCCTAGAACACCGGCGCGGCGGGTGTGGTAAAGTTCCGGTTCAGGATCGGTTCAAGTCGTCGGATCATGACGGAGGAGCAGGTAGCCGACCGCGGAGAAATCCGCTTTCCACCCTTCCGTCTGGACCTCGCCAACGAGCGTCTGGAGCGCGACGGAGAGGCGGTGGCCTTGCGGCCCAAGGCCATGGCCCTGCTCGGCTACCTGGCGCGGCGCCCCGGCGAGCTGGTGCGCAAGGGGGAGCTGCTCGGCGCCGTCTGGAAGGGGACGTACGTCTCCGACACGGTGGTCAAGGTGTGCGTCCGCGAGGTCCGCCAGGCCCTCGGCGACGATCCGCGCTCGCCCCGCTATGTCGAGACCGTGGCGCGGCGCGGCTACCGCTTCGTGGCGCCGCTCGCGGCGTCGCCGGCCGGCGCCGCCGAGGAGCTCGCGGGCGGCCCCGGCGTGCCGGTGGTGGGGCGCGGCGAGGACCTGCGCGAGCTGGAGGGCTGCCTCGCCGCGGCGCGCAACGGGCGCCGGCAGCTCGCGTTCATCACCGGGGCGCCCGGCATCGGCAAGACGACGCTGGTCTGCGCCTTCCTCGACCGCCTCGCCCGCGACCCGGACGTGGACGCGGCCACGGGGCAATGCCTCGAGTTCTACGGCTCCGGCGAGGCCTACATGCCGGTGCTCGAGATGCTGGACCGGCTCTGCCGCGGGCGCGACGGCGCCGAGGTGGTGGGCCTGCTGCGGCGCCAGGCCCCGAGCTGGCTCGTGCAGCTTCCCTGGCACGTCGGCGAGGCGGAGCACGAAGGGCTCGGGCGCCGCACCCTCGGGCTCTCCCCGGCGCGCATGCTGCGCGAGATGGTGGAGCTGCTGGAGACCCTGTCGCAGCGCCGGCTCCTGGTGCTGGTGCTGGAAGACCTGCACTGGAGCGACGGCTCGACGCTCGACCTGCTCTCGGCGCTGATCCGGCGTCCCGAGCCGTGCCGCCTGCTGATCCTGGGCACCTTCCGCACGACCGAGCTCGACGCCGAGCGCCATCCCCTGGCCAGCCTCTGGCACGACCTGCGGCTCCACGGGCTGTGCCGCGAGCTGGCGCTGAACTGCCTCGGTGAGGAGGAGGTCGCGGAGATCCTGCGCCGCCGTCTTCCGGACGTCGACCGCCTCGCGGCGCTCGCGGCCCTCGTCCACCGGCGCACCGACGGCCACCCGCTCTTCGTCGTCCACCTTGCCGACTTCGTGGCCGAGCGGCTGGCGAGCGGCGGCCGTGCGGCGCTGGCGGCGCTCGTCGAAGGCGGCGAGCTGGCCGTGCCCGAGGACCTGCGGCAGCTCGTCGACGGCCTCATCGAGCGCCGGCGCCCGGAGGAGCAGCGGCTGCTCGAAGCGGCGAGCGCCGCCGGCGTGCAGTTCAGCTCCGCCACCGCCGGCGCCGGTCTCGGCGTCGACGCGGTGGCGGCGGAGCGCGTCGCCACGGAGCTGGCGCGCCGCGGCCAGTTCCTGCGCTCGGCGGGCACGGCCACCTGGCCCGACGGCACCGTGGTCGACCGCTACGAGTTCGTCCACTCGCTTTACCGCAGCGTGCTCTACCTGCGGCTCGGCGAGGCGGCGCGGGTGCGCGTCCACCGCCGGATCGGCGCGCGGCTCGAGGAGGGCTTCGGCGAGCGGACCGGCGAGATCGCCGGCGAGCTGGCCATGCACTTCGAGCTTGGCCGCGACGGCGCGCGGGCAGTGAAGTACCGCGAGCAGGCGGCGCAGACGGCGATCCGGCGCAGCGCCTACCGCGAGGCGATCGGTCACGCCCAGCACGGCCTCGAGCTGCTGGCGGCGCTGCCGCCCTCGCGCCAGCGCGACCATCGCGAGCTCGGCCTGCGCACGGCCCTCGGCCCGGCACTGATGACCACCCGCGGCTTCACCGCCCCCGAGGTGCTCGCGAACTACTCGCGCGCCCACCGCCTGTGCACCACGGTCGGCGAGACGCCCGAGGTCTTTCCGGTGATGTGGGGGCGCTGGATGTACCACTGGATGCGGGCGGAGCACCAGAAGGCCTACGAGATCGGCCGCGCCTGCCTCGAGATGGCGGAGGCGCGGGACCAGGCCGCGCTCAAGACCCTGGCTCACCGCATGCTCGGCGGGTCGCTCTTCAACGTCGGCGAGCTGCCGCGCGCCCGCCGCCACCTCGAGACGAGCCTCGAGCTCTACGACCCGCAGCGCGACGGAGGGCTGATGTTGCGCTACGCGTCCGACTCGGCGGTCTTCTGCGGCGGCTTCCGCTCCCACGTGCTGTGGCTCCAGGGCTTTCCCGATTGCGCCCGCGAGGCGTGTCGCGCCGCCTGGGAGCTGGCAAGCGAGCTCGAGCACCCCTTCAGCCAGGCCTTCGCCAGCGGCCTGGCCGGCACCGTCGCCCTCCTGCGCGGCGATTGGAAGGCGGCGCGCGAGTGTCTCGAGGCCACGGACCGCGTGTCGCGCACCCAGGGTTACCCGCTCTTCCTCGCCGCCGCCGACGTGCGCCGCGGCGCCCTGATGGTCGCCCTGGGCGACATGGCCGGTTTCGACGTCCTGCGCCGCGGCATCGACGTCTGGTCGACCGCCGGCGCCGTTCAATGGCGCTCGCTCAACCTGCTCTTCCTGGCCGACGCCGCTTGCCGCGCCCGCCGCCCCGAGACCGGCCTGGCCGCGGCCGACGAGGCGCTGGAGCTGGTGGCCGGCAACGGCGAGCGCTGGTGCCTGGCGGAGATCCTGCGCCTCAAGGGCGAGCTGCTCGTCCAGGGCGGCGGCGCCGACGCCGCGGCCCAAGCGGAGCTTTGCCTGCGCCAGGCGCTCACCGTGGCCCGCGGGCAGGGCGCCCGCTCCTGGGAGCTGCGGGCGGCCACGAGCCTGCTGCGCCTGGCGCGCCGCGTGGGCGGGAAGCACGGCGGCGCGAAGGACGCCCGCGCCCTCGCGAGCGTCTACGGCACCTTCACGGAGGGCTTCGAGACCGCGGACTTGCGCGCCGCCCGCGAGCTCCTCGCGGCGGCGTGACCGCGCTCAGGGCTCGTCGGACATGTCGGACCCGTCCGACTTGTCCGACACGTCCGACGCCTTCTTCACACGGCCGGGACCTGGCGGCTCGCGGCCTCGGGGATCCAGGCGAGGACCTTCTCGACGCAATCCGGACGCGCGGTGTCGCACTCGAGGTGGGCGCGGGCCGGCAGCTCGTCGACGCTCTCCCAGCGTTCGCGGAACTCGTCGAAGATCTCGATCCGGCCGTCGGTCACCCGACGCTCGCGGTCGCGGCGGGCGAGCCGCTCGCGGCAGACGTCGGGATCGGCGCGGCATTCCACGAAATAGAACGGCACGCCGTGCTCGCGGGCCAGGCGCCGGGCCGCGGCGCGCTGCTCGCGGCCGCGGAACGAGGCGTCGAGCACCACCGTGCGGCCCGAGCTCACCACCGCGCCGGCGCGGCGCAGCATCTCGGCGTAGACGCGCTCGGTCGACTGCCGGGAGTAGGCGCCCTGCCAGGGGCTTTCGTCGAGCCGCGCCTCGGGCGCCACGCCGAGCAGCGATTTTCGGGTGCGGTCGGAGTCGACCACGGGCGCCGCCAGCTCGCCGGCGAGGCCTGCGGCCAGGGTGCTCTTGCCCGCCGCGATCCAGCCGCCCACGGCGATGACCGCCGGCGGCCACAGCGAGCGCCGCTCCGAGGCCAGGGCCAGCAGGAAATACCGCCGCGCCTCGCGGGCCGCGCGCTCGCGCACCGCGTGGTCGGCGCCGGCGTCCAGCGCCAGCATCGTCGACACCTTGCCCCGTACGAAGGCGCGGTAGCTCTCGTAGAAGTCGATCAGGCGATAGAGCTCGAAGTCGTTGGCGGCGCGGGCGTAGGTGGCGAGGAAGCGCTCCGCCAGGTCCACCCGGCCGTTCCAGGTCAGGTCCATGGCCAGGAAGGCGACGTCGGCGCACACGTCGGCGAAGCGGAAGCGCTGGTTGAACTCGATGCAGTCCACGATGGTCACGCGGTCGGCGTCGAGATAGACGTGCTCGAGGCGCAGGTCGCCGTGACCGTCGCGCACCCGGCCGGCCTCGACGCGGGCCGCGAAGAGGTCGCCGTGGTCCTCGAGGAAGCGCCGCTGCCAGTCCTCGATCTCCGCCGCCTGCTCCGCGGTCACGAGCTCGTGGATCCGGTCGCGGGTCTGCCGGAAGTTCTCGCGCACGTTGACGGCGATGGCCTCGGCCGTGCCGTAGCGCGCCGTCTCCTCGTCCGCCCGCGCCTCGGCATGGAAGGCGGCCACGCGCTCGGCGATGCGGTCGACGTGCGCCGCCTCGAGGCGTCCGGCCGCCAGCAACGCGTCGGCCCGCCGGTCCTCCGGCAGGCGCACCATGTGCACGGCCCAGTCCACCGGCTCCCCGGGCTCGTCGATGCGGTAGCGCCCGTCGGCGTCGCGGACGATCGGCACGCAGCCCTGGTAGACGTGAGGCGCCAGCCGGCGGTTGAGGTGGACCTCGGCCTTGCACGCGGAGTAACGCTGCTCGGAGGTGGAGAAGTCGAGGAAGCCCAGGTCCACCGGCTTCTTGACCTTCCAGACGTCGTCGCCGTGGAGGAAGACCCACGAGATGTGGGTCTCGATCAGCTCGACGCCCGGCGTGAGCAGGTCGCGCTTGAGCTGGGCGGCGGCAGGTGTCGTGGCTGAGGTCATGGCCTGGCAGGTTCTGGGTCCCTTCATGTTAGGCGACGCCGGCGGCCGCACCAAGACCCCTCGGGCCGGCGTGCGTCCCCATCCGTCGGGGCGGGACCCGACCGTCTCACGCGCAGTTGCGGATCCGGCCGGGGAGTGGTAGGGAATAGGGTGGAGGACGCCGATGGGAAAACTCATGGTCCGCGACCTGATGACCGAAGACGTGATCGCCCTCGGGCCCGAGGACAACCTCGCGAAGCTGCGCGACCTGCTCTACGAACGGGGGATCCGCCACATGCCGATCATCGACGGCGACGGTCAGCTCGTGGGGCTGGTCTCGCAGCGCGACCTGCTGCGCAATTCCCTGGTCGATCAGGTCAACGTGCCCGCGGCGGTGGAGCAGGCCGTCCTCGAGCGGCTGCAGGTGCGCGACGTCATGACCAGCGGGGTGGTCGGGGTACGGCCCGACCTCGACATCCGCGAAGCCGCGCAGCTCATGCTCGAGCACCAGTACGGCTGCCTGCCCGTGGTCGACGGCGAAGGGCGCCTGGTCGGCATCCTCACCGAGTCGGATTTCGTCCGCCTGCTGGCCCGCGGCAATTAGCCCGCGTCACTTGGAGGCGGGCGCCGGCGGCTCGCGGCCCGACAGGCGGCTGACCAGCTCGATGTCGACCGCCTGGAACCCTTCGCCGCGCTCGGACTCGGCGAGCTCGAACTCGAAGACGAAGTTGCGGTTCGGCAGGAAGTGTGGCTTGGCCTCGTCGGGCAACGTGGAATTGCGGAAGTAGGCGGTCTCGTAGGGCGAGTCGGGATGGCGGGCGTCGGTGAACCAGAGGCCCGGGCCGATGCCCTTCAGGAAGCGCACGTAGCCGAAGCCGCGGTCGATCTCGTTCCAATAGCACCAACCGCGCACCCGCGAGCCGACCTCGCCCCACACCGGGGCGTTGGGGCCGCCCTTGAGCAGCGGGATGAGACCGGGGACCAGGAAGCCGGAGATGAAGAGGTCGACCTCCTCGCGCAGCTCGAGCGAGGTATTGTCGAGCCCCACCAACTCGACCCGGCAGCCGCGATTCTGGAGCGCCCGCACCACGTTCACGAAGTCGCCGTCGCCGCTGGCTAGCAGCACCCGGTCGAGCTTTTCCGACTGCAGCAGCGCGTCGACCGCCAGGTCGAGGTCGGCGTCGGCCTTGCCGTAGCGGTTGCCCGAGTCGTCGCGGTACCACTTCACCTCCTTCACGATCACCTTGTAGCCGTAGTCGCGCAGCTTCGAGTGGAAGCTCGAGGCGCCTTCGCGGTAGGTGTGGTCGCGGCTCGCGCGGTCGATGTCGTAAGTCACATAGGCATTGAGCCTGACCGGCTCCGCCAGGTCGCGGCAGGCGAACTCCCGCAGGGCGTCGTACTGCATGCGCTGGCCGCCGTTGCGGTACATGTTGGCGACGTCCGCGTAGACGCCGACGCGGGCGTTGGACTTCTTGTAGGTCATGGTGTGGTCTCCCGAGGATTCTCCTCGTCGTGTGGTCTGCGGTCGCGGGGGATCGGTCAGGGCGGGTCAGGCGCGGGCGAAGGCGAAGCTCGCGTAGGCGAGCTCGGCGGTGCCGAACCAACGGTACGACTCCGCACGGGCTCTCTTCCAGGCCGCGTAGACCTTGGCGTAGGCGGGGTCGGCCGCCGCCTGCTCCTCGAGCATGTCGAACGACGCCTTCTCCGCGGCGAGCATCAGCTCGTCGGGAAAGGGACGAATCTCGATGCCTTCGCGGGCGAGCCGCGCCAGGGCGGCCGGATTGCGCTGGTCGTAGCGTGCCTGCATGACCGTCGCCGATTCGCTGGCTGCGGATCGGAATATCTCCTGAAACGCCGCGGGCAGCTTGTCCCAGGCGCTCCTGTTGACGTGGTAAGAGAGCGAGGGACCCGGCTCCCACCAACCCGGATAATAGTAATACCGGGCGATCTTGTGGAAACCAAGTTTCTCGTCGTCGTAGGGCCCGACCCATTCGGTGGCGTCGATGGCACCGCGCTCGAGGGCGGGGTAGATGTCGCCGCCGGCCAGCACCTGCACGGTGGCTCCGAGACGGCTCATGACCTCGCCGCCGAGCCCCGGGATGCGCATCTTGAGGCCCTGGAGGTCGGCGACGCCGCGGATCTCGCGCTTGAACCAGCCGCCCATCTGGGCCCCGGTGTTGCCGGCCGGGAAGGTCAGGACGTTGAAGTCGGCGAAGAGCTCGTTCATCAGATCGAGCCCGCCGCCCTGGGTGAGCCAGGCGGTCTGCTGCCGCGACGTCAGGCCGAAGGGCACGCAGGCGTCGAACGCCAGCGCCGGGTTCTTGCCGATGTAGTAGTAGCTGGCGGTCTGCCCCACCTGGACGCTGCCCTGCTGCACGGCGTCCATGACCGCCAGGCCGGGCACGATCTCGCCCATCGGGTAGACACGGATCCGGAACTGACCCTCCGTCATCGCCTCGACCCGCTCGGCCAGCACCTCGGTGGCGCCGAAGATCGTATCGAGCCCGCGCGGGAAGCTCGACGCCAGGCGCCAGGTGACGGACCGGCGGGTGTGGACCGCGGGACCCGTCCCCTCCCGCGGACCCCCGCAGGCGGCGACGGCGCCGGCTCCGGCGACGCCGGTCAGAGTCTGGGTGAGGAACTTCCTGCGATTCATCGACTCTCCGGGGGTAGGGATGGAACGGGAAGGCCAGGACGCGGACTATATCATCCGCACAGGCTGCGGGTGTACTCCTCCCCGCGCACCGGAGTCTCGAGAGATGCTGGCTCGCTTCCTGGCCGATACGGTGGTCGTCCTCCACGGCGCCTTTGTCGTCTTCGTGGTCCTGGGCGGGCTGCTGGTCCTCTGGCGGCGGTTCTTCCTCTGGCTCCACCTGCCGGCCGCGGTGTGGGGCTTCCTCATCGAGGTCGCGGGGGTGCACTGCCCGCTGACCCACCTCGAGAACGCCCTGCGCCGCCGCGCCGGCCAGGCCGGCTACCCGGGCGGCTTCATCGAGCATTACCTGATCCCGGTGATCTACCCCATCGGTTTGACCCGGGTCGACCAGGCGGTGCTGGGCGCCCTCGTCGTGATCGTCAACCTGGCGGTCTACGGCGTCGTCTTCCGGCGCCGGCGTCGGCCTCGGGAAGGGTGAAGCAGAAAGTGCTCCCCATCCCTTTCCCTTCCGATTCCACCCACACCCGCCCACCGTGCACCTCCACCGCCCGCTTGACCGTGGTCAGGCCGATGCCGGTGCCGATCTCGGTCGCGTCGACCTGCTCGAAGAGGCCGAAGACCCGGTCCCGGTCCTCGCGCGCGATGCCGATGCCGTCGTCGCCCACGAAGTACACGGTCTCGCCCCCGCCGCGCCGCAGGCCCACGGTGACGCGCGGCGCCCGCCGGTTGGAGGAGTACTTGAGGGCGTTCTCGATCAGGTTCTGGAAGATCATGCGCAGCAGCGTGCGGTCGCCGCGCACGGCCGGCAGGTCGGGCGCGATCTCGACCCGGGCGCGGCGCTGCGCAATGCGGCCGGCGAGCAGCTCCACGACCTCGCGGGCCACCGCGCCGAGCGGCACCTGCGACCAGCTCTCGGTCTGGCGGCGGATCCGCGTCAGCTCGAGCAGGTCGTCGACCAGGATCTGCATCTTCTTGGCGGCGTTGGCGATGTGGCCGATGTCCTTCCCGATCCTGACGCGGTCGCCGTCCTCGACGTCCTTCTCGAGCAGGCCGAGAAAGCTGCGGATGCTGATCAGCGGGCTTTTCAGGTCGTGGGAGACCGTGTAGGTGAAACGCTCGAGCTCGGCGTTCTTGTCGGCGAGCTCCGCGAGCACCGTCTCGCGCTGCGCCTCCGCGCGCTTCTGCGCGGTCACGTCGCGCACGATGCCGACCAGGCGGATGACCTCGCCGGCGTCGTCGCGGACGGTGGAGACGGTGGACTGGACGGTCATGACCTCGCCGCCGCGCTTGCGGTGCCGGACCTCCATGCCCTGGACGTAGCCGCAGGCCCGCAGGCGCGCCACCAGCGCGTCGCGGTCGCGGGGATCGACGTAGAAGGAAGCCGCGTCGCGCGCCAGGAGCTCTTCCTTGGAGTCGAAGCCGTAGAGGTCCACGCCGGCCTGGTTGACGTCGACCTGGCGTCCGTCGGGGGTGCTCAGGGCCACGGCGTCCTTGGTCTGCTCGAAGATCCAGCGGTAGAGCTTCTCGCTCTGTCGGAGCTGGCTCTCGACCTCCGAGCGCTGGCGGTCGTGCCACGCCGCGATGAAAGTGACCAGCAGCATCGACATCAGGAGCACCAAGGCGCGCGCAAGGAGGTCCTGGCGGCCCTCGTGCTCGCGGCCCAGCTCGACGCCCGCCAGGGGGAGGACCGCCAGCACCACGATCACCAGGGAGAGCAGCGCCGCGGTGAGGATGGCGGCGCGCGAGTCGAGCAGGAAGACGGCGAGCAGCGGCGCCATGGGCGCGGCCATGATCATCGGGCTGGTGAGCCCGCCGGCGTAGACCCCCATCGCCACCACCGACGCCGCGTAGTCGACCAGGATCATCGCGCCGGCGAGCTTCAGCGATCCGGTGGCCCGGAGCGCGAACGGCGCCGCCACCACCACCACGACGCTGGCGAGGGCCACGGCCAGCGCCCGCGGGTGTACGGCGCCGATCGCCAGGCGCAGCAGGGTGCCGGCGACGAAAGCCAGCGTCAGCCCGAACGCCGTGCCGACCAGCACGCGGGCCCGCCGGAGGGCGTGGTGCTCCTCGCGGAGGTACGATGGGATGAACCAGTCGATGGCCGCCATGCGTGCTCGCTGCCCCGTTCGCGGGCATTATTCCATCGTCGGTGGCCCTTGTCCGATATTGTCCCCCCATATGGCGAAGCGATCCCTGCTCGAAGAGCCGGCCGGCGTCTTGGAAGACGGCACTGTCGAAGACGACGGTGCGGACGCCCCCTGGCGCCGGCGCTTCGCCATGCTCCGGTTGGCCGCCCTCGACCCGGAGAGGCCGCGCGCGGCGCGCTCCCGGCGTCCGCGGCGCGCCTGGTTCGGCCTCCGCCTCGACGAGAGCTGGCGCGCCGGACAGCTCGTCGTCGCGGTCTACCAGCAGGAGCAGGACCTCGACGGCAGGTGGGGGCCGATCCGGCCCTTCGCCGTGCGTCAGGAGGGCGCCGAAGGCTTCTCCGAGGACGGCCCGCTCCTGGGCCTGCTCCAGGCCACCGCCCCCACCCTGGGCGAGCACATGCGCCTGGCCGGCAAGCTCCACCGCGCCGACCGCCTCGGCGACGCCGTGAGCTTCGTCCCCGCCCTGCTCCACGCCAGCGTGCTTCCCCGCCTCTGCGCCGGCGGCCGATTTTTCGTGGCCGGCGGCGAGGTCGCCGCCGAGCCGGACGCCGGCGAGCGGCTGAGCTGGGACGGCGGATCGCCGTGGACGTTCGCGGTCGCCCTCGAGCTCCGCGGCGACGCCCGGGCGGCGCTCACCGGCCGCCTGCGCCGCGGCGAGGCCCGGCGTCCGCTCGCCGGCGCCCGCCTGCTGGTGGACGGCGCCGTGCTCTTCGACCGCACCCTGGCGCCCTTCGACGCCGGCGGTCAGCTCGACTGGATCTGGGAGCTGCGCCGGCAGGGGGACGTCGAGGTCGCCGAGTCGCAGCTCGACGCCATGCTCGACGACCTCTGGAACCTGCCCCGGCTTCCCGCCGTCGAGATGCCCCCGGAGTGGCCCCTCGCCGAGGTCGCGGCGGCGCCGCGCCCGCGCCTGCGGATCCACACCCCGCGCTCGCCGCGCGCCACCCGTCTCGAAGGCACGCTCTTCTTCGACTACGAGGGCCGGCGGGTGGCGGCCCACGACCGCCGCCGCAGGCTCGTCGACCGCGCCGGCGCACGCGTGCTGGCGCGCGACGACGAGGCCGAGGAGGCGGCGTTCGACCGGCTGCTCGAGCTCGGCGCCGAGACCCCCGACGACCAGCGCCCCGACCGGCACGTCGCCGTGGCTCCCGACCGCCTCTCGCGCCTCGTCCTCGGTCTGATCGCCGACGGCTGGCCGGTGGAGGCCGACGGCCGGCCCCTGCGGCGTCCCCTGCGGCTGCGCTTCGCGGTCTCCTCGGGCATCGACTGGTTCGAGCTGCGCGGCGAGGTCGACTTCGAGGGCGTGGTGCTGGTGCTGCCCGAGCTGCTGGCGGCGATCCGCCGCGAGGAGCGCCTGGTGGCCTTGGGCGACGGCAGCCGCGGCATCCTGCCCGAGGAGTGGATCGAGCGCTACACCCCGCTCGCCGAATGGGCCGCCCAAGGGGACGACGGCGCTCTGCGCTTCGCGCCGGGCGAGGCGGTGCTCCTGGAGGCGCTGCTCGAGACCGCGGACGAGGTCGAGGCCGACCACCGCTTCGCTTGCTTCCGCGAGCGCCTGCGCTCCTTCGCGCGCATCGAGCCCTGCCGCGAGCCGCCGGGCTTCCTCGCCGAGCTGCGGCCCTATCAGCGCGAGGGCCTGGCCTGGCTGCGCTTCCTCGCCGACTTCGGCTTCGGCGGCTGCCTGGCCGACGACATGGGGCTCGGCAAGACCGTGCAGGTGCTGGCTCTGCTCGAGCACCGCCGCCGCGACGGCCGCGAGAGCTCCGACGCCGAACGCCGGCCGTCGCTCGTGGTGGTGCCGCGCAGCCTCGTCCACAACTGGATCCACGAAGCCGCGCGCTTCGCCCCGTCGCTGCGGGTGCTGGGCTACGGCGGTCCGGGGCGCCGGGTGTGGCTCGCCGGGCTGGCCGGCCACGACCTGGTGGTGACGACCTACGGCACTCTGCGCCGCGACGCCGACGAGCTCGCCGAGGTCCCCTTCGACTACGTGGTGCTCGACGAGGCCCAGGCGATCAAGAACGTCGGCGGTCAGACCGCGAAGGCCTGCCGGCGTCTCAAGGCGCGCCACCGCCTGGCCCTGACCGGCACGCCGGTGGAGAATCACCTCGGCGAGCTGTGGTCGATCATGGCCTTCCTCAACCCGGGGCTGCTCGGCCGCCTGCCGGCCCTCGGCCGCGTCGCCGGCAAGACCCGCCTCGACGACGCGTCGCTGGCGCACCTGGCGCGGGCGCTCAGGCCGTTCATCCTGCGCCGCACCAAGCAAGCGGTGCTCCGCGAGCTGCCGCCGAAGAGCGAGCAGGTGCTCTTCTGCGACCTCGGCGAGACGCAGCAGAAGCTCTATGACGAGCTGCGCGACCATTACCGGGTGACGCTCGCCCACGTGCTCGAAGAGCGCGGCCTCGACCGCTCGAAGGTCGAGGTCTTGGAGGCGCTGCTGCGGCTGCGCCAGGCCGCCTGCCACCCCGGCCTGATCGACCCGGCGCGCACGCGCGAGAAGAGCGCCAAGTTGGGCGTGGCGCTCGACCACTTGGACGAGCTCGTGCGCGAGGGCCACAAGGCGCTCGTCTTCTCGCAGTTCACCAGCTTCCTCGCCATCCTGCGCCCCCACCTCGACGCGCGCGGCGCCGTCTACGAATACCTCGACGGCGCCACCCGCGACCGCCAGGAGCGCGTCGACCGCTTCCAGCGCGACGAGGGCTGCCAGCTCTTCCTGATCAGCCTCAAGGCCGGGGGCGTGGGCCTCAACCTGACGGCGGCCGACTACGTCTTCCTGCTCGACCCGTGGTGGAACCCGGCGGTCGAGGCCCAGGCCATCGACCGCGCCCACCGTTTCGGGCAAGAGCGTCCGGTCTTCGCCTACCGCCTGATCAGCCGCGACACGGTCGAGGAGAAGATTCTGCGCTTGCAGGAGAAGAAGCGCGACCTCGCCGACGCCATCCTCGCCGCCGACGCCGGCCTGATCCGCACCCTGACGTCCGAGGACTTGCGCTGGCTGCTGAGCTGAACGTTCGAGACTCGGATAGCCTCAAGCTCTTTCGAGCTCCGCCAGCGACTCTTCGAGATACCCGGCGAAGACGTCGACGTCGGGCATCATCTGCGGACAGGTGAGGGCGGCGATGCTGAGCGTGCCGGCGTAGCTGAAGACCGGCATGATCAGCCCCATGCCGTCGAAGATCGGCGCCGCGCCCAGGTGCGCCAGCAGACGGGCGCCGCCGCAGTAGAGCGGTACCTGCGGCCCCGGCACGTTGGTGATCACCAAGTTGAAGATCGGCCGGTGACGCTCGGCCAGGTTCATGCGGGTGTAGAGCCGCGCCGCCACCCCCGCGAGGCCGAAAGGGATCACCTCGCCGTAGTCGCCGAGCGTGCGGGCGCCGATCGCCTGGTTGTAGAGCTTCGAGGCCAGCGCGCTCTCGCGGATGCGCGCGAGACGCGCCGCCGGGTCGGCCTCGTCGGTGGCCAGCGACACCAGCATGGCCGAGACCTGGTTGCCCATGGCGCCGCGCTCCTCCTCGGTGCGGATCGAGATCGGCACCATGGCCACCAGAGGCTCGGCGGGCAGCTCGTCCTTGGCGAGCAGGTAGCGGCGCAGGGCCCCGGCGCAGATCGCCAGCACGACGTCGTTCACCGTCGTCCCCGACCGCCGCTTGACCTCCTTGACGCGCTCGATGTCGAGGCGCGCCGCCCACCACGCCCGACGCTTGCCGACCCGGGCGTTGAGCCGGGTGCGCGGCGCGGTGAACGGGAAGGGCGGCGGCTTGATCCGCTTCAGCCCCCAGGCGGCGCCGCCCTTCAGAGCTCCTCCGACCGTGTCCGCCACCGTCCGGCCCAGGGCCTTGCCCGCCGCGCCGACGTGGCCTCCGGTGCGCCGCAGCAACTCGAGCTTGCCGGGCACCGCTTCCTCGGGCGCGCCCTCCGGCGGCGGCACCTCGCGGGGCTCGGGCGTCGCGTCGTAGAGGGCGTTCATGATCTCGGTGCCCGAGATGCCGTCGATGGCGGCGTGGTGGATGCGGGTGATCAGCGCCACCGACCCCGGCGGCGCTCCCGGCACGCGTTCGAGCCCTTCGACCAGCAGCAGGTGCCACAGCGGACGGGCGCGGTCCAGCGGCTGGGCGAATTCCCAGGCCGCGAGCTTGGCCAGCTCGCGGAAGCCGCCGGGCTCCGGCAACCGGGTGCGCTCGACGTGGGCCGCGAGGTCGAAGGCGTCGTCGTCGATCCAGTAGGGACGTCCGAGCCCCAGCGGCACCGCCACCAGGCGCTGGCGGAAGGTGCGCGAGAGGTGGAGGCGCGCGGCCATCAGCCGCCGCAGGTCGTCGAGGCCGAGACGGCCGCCGCTCGGAGTGCGCGGATCGAGGATCGACACGCCGCCGATGTGCATCGGCGCGTTCGGCGTCTCGAGGTAGAGGAAGGTGGCGTCGATCCCGGAGAGCTGCTCCATCGCGGCCTCTCTCAGAAGCCGGCGAGGTGATAGCGCGGGCGGCGGAAGAGGTGGCGCCGCAGGCCGCTGCGACGGAACGGCCGCCAGCGTCCCGCGGGCTGGGCCAGGCGGTCGGCGATGGCGGTGTAGGCCAGCGGGTTGACGCCCAGCCCGCAGTGGCTGCCGGTCACGGCGATCGACTCCGAGAGCGGACCCGGGCGCTCCAGGCAGCTCTGCCAGGCGGTGATGCCGTCGCTCTCCGTGTAGATCGCCGTCGACGGCACCGGCGGCGGCTCGCGCATGCGCTCGAAGTGCGCCGGGTCGAGGTCTTCGATGCGGGTGTCGGCGAGCAGGTTGTAGAGGCGCCAGCTATGGTTGGCCTTGGGGGCGCCGAAGGGGCTGCCGAGGGTGATCACCAGCCGCACGTCGTCGGGCACGGCGCGCGCCACCTCGCGCGCGAAGACGCCGCCGAGGCTCCAGCCGACGAGGCTGACCTTGCGGCCGTAGCGCCGGCGCATCTCGTGGACGCGCGCCTGCATGCGGTGCTCGAGGTCACCCTGGAGGCCGAGGTTGCGGCCCTGCTTCCAGCAGTGGGCGGCGTAGCCCTGCTCCTTCAGGAAGCGGCGCAACGGCCGCGTCGAGGTACCGCTGGCGATGAAGCCGGGAAAGACCAGCACGGGATGGCCGTCGCCCCGCGGCAGGTCGAGGAAGGGCCGGACGGCCCACAGGCTCGCCAGCTCGTAGACGGCGCGCCCTTCGCAGAGCAGCAGCCAGCGTGGCGGAGGAGCGAGCGCGTCACCGTTTGCCGGAGCGCGGTCGGCCGCTGCGGGTCCTGGGGTCGACATGGAGCCATCCTACAACGGGTTCGAGGACTTGGGCTCGCCGCGGCCCGGGCTCGAGAAAAGAGGCCGGCGCGAACGCCGGCCTCGAAGGGAAAACAAGGGATCAGGACGATCGGTTGCCCATCACTTTTTGATAGGTTGGGGCCGGACGGCGACGATGGACGACGTCGGGAGGACGATGAAGGAGCTCTGCGTCAGATTCACGGAGGCCGCGGCGCGGCTCGCCGACCTGCCGCTCGACGCCGTGCCGAGCCCGGAGCTCTGCCGCCGGGCTCGCGCATGCCGCTCGCCCGCAATCCCCTCTTCGTCGGCCGCGAGGACGACAGCCGCGCCCTGGCCCGTCTTCTCAAGGCGGGCGAGAGCCCTTCGGCACCCTGACCGACCGCGACACGGCCCTGCTCGCCGCCGCCTTCCTGCCGCTGGTGGACCGCGCGCGGAGCTTCTCCGTCGACCCGGAGGACGCCGAGCCAGGCGGTCCCGTCCTCTACCGCGACGGCCGAGCCGTGGGCCGGCTGCGCCACGGCAATCCGGAGCTGACGGAGGCGCTGAACCTGGCCGACGGCCTGGCGCGCTCGCCGGCGTCGATCGCCAGCTTCCTCGAGGCGGCCGGTGCGGCGGCTGTGGAGCTGGCCGGCAAGATCCTCGTGCGGCGGATCTGAGCCGTCACCACTGGGAGCGCAGGCGTCCCGCCTGCTCCGGAGCAGGCGAGACGCCAGCGCTCCCAGCGTCGATCCCTTGTCTGCTATCCTTCTCCCACGATGAGACAGAAGTACACCGTGATCCTCGAGCCGGAAGACGAAGGCGGCTACCACGTCTTCTGTCCCGCCCTTCCGGGCTGCCACAGCGAGGGAGAAACCGTCGAGGAGAGCCTCGGGAACATCAGGGAGGCGATCGAGCTATACGTGGAGAGCCTGGTCGCCCACGGCGATCCAATACCCGTCGACGCCGGGATCGTGATCGCCTCGACCGAGGTGGAGTGGGATGAGCCGGCTGCCCTCGGCCACTCCTGAGGACGTAGTTCGAGTGGCGCGCAAGCTGGGGTTCGTACTGGACCGTCAGCGTGGGAGCCACGCCCTCTACTTGCACGCAGAAACCGGAAGGCGAGTCGTGATCCCGATGCACAAGGGGGACCTGAAGCGCGGCACGCTCCGGGGATTGATCGTGGACTTGGGGATCGACGTCGCCACCATGGACGACAAGACATTCGCGATGACCCGAGCGTCGCCGTCGAGCTTGGCCTGGCGCGCGACCTCTTCCAGGTTCACGCTGGCGCGGCCGAGCTCGCCGCAGACGACGTCGAGGTCAGCGTCCGAAGCGCCGCTGGCGCTCGTCGTAGGAGCGCAGAGCGCGCAGGAAGTCGATCTCGCGGAAGGCCGGCCAGTTGGTGTCGCAGAAGTAGAACTCGCAGTGGCAGCTCTGCCAGAGCAGGAAGCCCGACAGGCGGATCTCGCCGCTGGTGCGCAGGATCAGGTCCGGCTCGGGCTGGCCGGAGGTGTAGAGATAGGGGTCGAGGGCGGCGCCGTCGATGCCGCCCAGGACCTCGTCGAGGTCGGCGCCGGGGCGCAGGTGGTCCTTCATGTAGCGGCGGAAGGCGTCGGCGATCTCCTCGCGGCCGCCGTAGGCCATGGCGACGTTGAGCTGCAGCTTGTCGTAGCCGGCGGTGGCGTCCTCGACGCGGCGGATCTCCTGGCGCAGGCTCTCCGGCAGCAGCTCGAGGCGGCCGATGAAGCGCACCCGCACCTGGTGGCGGTGGACCTGGTCGCTGTCGGCCATCTCGCGCGCCTGGTCCTCGAAGAGCCGCAGCAGGCCCTCGACCTCCTCGGTGCTGCGCTGGAAGTTGTCGATCGAGAAGCACCATACGGTGACCACGGGCACGCCCAAGTCCGAGCACCAGCGCAGGACCTCCTTGAGCTTCTCGGCGCCGCGGTGGTGTCCCAGCAGGGCGCTGGCGAAGCCGATCTGGCGCGCGAAGCGGCGGTTGCCGTCCATGATGATCCCGAGGTGGCGCGGGTGGCTCCAGGTGTGGGCCAGGGCCCGCAGGCGCCGCAGGTAGATCTCGTAGAACGGCCGCTTGACGAGGTCCTTGAACGTCTGCCAGGCGGCGCCGAGCGCGCCGGCGCCCACGGATCCCCAGAATCTCGCCGGCAGCTCGCGGACGGGCAACACGCCGCCCGGATCGAGGGAAGAAGCCGTATCGCTCACTGTGTTCTCCTTGGGCGCTCTACGAACGCCGTACCGTTCTACCACACCTTGGCGCCAAAGCGTAGAGGCGGGGGCAGGCAAGCTGCCGGGGGCACCCCGCCGCTCAGGAATCGGACGGGCTCAGGAAGTCGTCGACCCCGCTCAGCACCTCGCCCTCCGGGGCGGCGGCGCGGCGGGCGGGCCCGCGCGCGTCGATCATCTCCAGGGTGATGGCCTCGATGTCGCCAAGCAGCCGTTGCAGCCCCTCGATGTAGTTGAGCACGTCGGTCTTCATCGCCAGCGGGGTGAGGTCGCGGCGCGACAGGTCGCGGCAGTACTGCATCAGCTCGCTCTGGTAGGTGATGGGAATGTCGCCCTGCGCCGAGACCGCCGTCAGCTCCGGTACCAGGCGGTCGGTCAAGCTGTCGAGAAACGGCAGGATCGACTGCACCATCGCGGGCGGAATCATGCCTTTCTGGGTCAGCAGGCGGTGCACGAGGTCGAAGGACTTGCGGTGCGGATTGGCGATCGACGTGATCTCCTCGAGCGATTCGCGCAGCGTCTCGAGCGCCGCGAGCTTGGCTCGGTCGTCTTTCCGTTGGCCGGCGGCCGGCGTGCCGGCGGCCGGCGTGCCGGCGGCGGCCGCGGCGGGCCGCGCTTCGCCGTCGAGCACGCTCAGGTCGTCGAAGCGCACGTAGGCTTCCGGCGTCGCGTCCGCGGCCGGCCCGCCGGCCGCTCCGGATTCGCCTCCGGCGGGGTGGTGCCGCTGCCGAACGGTGAACGAGGCGCGCTTCAGGACCGACCCCAGCAGCAGCTCGAGGAAGGTGTACAGGTCCTCGTCGTAGAGCAGCTCCACGAGGGCGTGCTGGCGCTCGGGGAGGCGCTGGCGCAGGGCGAGGGACTGCGGCGTGCGATAGCTCGAAGCCTGCTCGTGGCCGAGCCGCACGTCCAGCTCGCGGCGCTTGCCGCCTTCGATCGACACGATCTGCAGGAGGAGCCGCACGCTGTCCTCGCCGATCATCTTCTTGAGCAGCTCGACGTCGACGATCGCCGCCAGCTCCACGGCCTTGTCCACCATCTGCGGGTAGGCGTCCTGGATGTTGGGATCGGTATCGTCGAGCACCTCCCAGGTCTTGCTGTGGAGCATGTTGAGCTCGTTGATGCGGGTGCCGAGCCGGTGCTCGCGAAGCTGGATCTGGTGGTAGTCGCCCGAGTACAGCGCCCGGCGGCTCGACTCCTTCATGAGCTTGCCGATGTTGCCGAGAAAGCCGTAGAGGTGCGTCAGCGCGTAGCGGTCGATGCGCCGCCGCGTCTCCCAGCACGCCACCAGCTCGATCAGGGGCACCTCCTCGGAGAGCCGGCGAATGCTCTCGAGCACCTGCCTCAAGGTCTCCACGAGCTGCTCGTTGCGGGCGAACTCCTCGGCCTTTTCGGGGAAGAGCACGGGCTCCACCTCGGCGCCGTTCCAGTGGCCCTCGGCCACCAGGTTGGCCGCCGCGCCCATGATGGCGCTCGTGTACTTGCCCTTGAGGTCGGCGCTGATCTCGCAGGTGAAGACGCGCTCCTGGGCCGTGAGGCCGGCGGCCTCGGCGTTGCGGAACAGCTCGATGCGCTGCCGGAGCTTGGCGACGTCGCCCGTGGTCATCGCGTGGATGCCTTCGAAGTAGAACGGCACGTCGGTGAGGATCTGCCGCATCGAGCTGTCGAGGACCTCCTCGGGGAAGCTCCGGATGGCTTCCTCGTAGGTCTCGTCCGAGAGCTCCGGAGCGGGCTCCGGAGCGGGCTCCGGGGCGTGGCGGTCGATCATCCACCGCAGGAGCGCCTTCTGGGCCTCGGGCAGCGCCGAGTCCGGGAAGCGGGCGACGGCTTCGCAGGCGAGCTGGCGCGTCGACCGCGTGGCGTCGCGGGCGGCGCTCGGGTCGAGGAGCACGGCGACCATGTGCCGCGTCATGTCGTCGACCACGGTTTCCGGAAACGTGCGCAGCAGGTCGGCGAACGCCTCGGCGAGGACGGTGACCGACATCTCGGAGATGCGGTAGGGGATCTCCTCGATCAGCTCCAGGATGCCGGTCTGCACGCGCAGGAACTCTTCGACCTCGACGGGCGGATAGTAGAGCTGCTCCCAGCGGGCCACGCGCTCGAAGTCGTCGAGGACCTGGCGCACCGTGGCGTAGATGCGCGCGCGCCGCGGCCCCACGATCTCGAGGATCTCTTCGCGGTCTTGGGGCGGCGGGGGCAGGCTTTCCTGAGTGGTCAACGGATGATCTCGCTACCGATCGCCAGGCACCAGGCGCCAGTCTAGCAGCATTGCCCCGATGCTCGGCCACGGCGGACGACGGGATAGGATCACGCCACCATGAGCGCCGAGCCCCACGACGACCCCGTCGAGCCCGAAGCTCCCGAGGAGCCGCCGCCGCTCGGCACCTGGCCGCGCGTGTACGCCGTGGTGCTGGGCAACCTCGCCTTCTGGATCCTCGTCTTCTACCTCTTCACCCGGGCCTTCCAATGAGATGGCTCGACTGGATCGTCCTCGTGGTGGCGGTGGTCTTCATCGTGGTCTACGGCGTGTGGAAGGGCCGCGGCTCGAAGGACCTCAAGGGCTATCTGCTCTCCGACCGCAACATGGGCTGGGCGACGATCGCGCTGTCGATCATGGCCACCCAGGCGAGCGCCATCACCTTCCTCTCGACGCCGGGCCAGGCCTACGCCGACGGCATGCGCTTCGTGCAGTTCTACTTCGGGCTGCCGATCGCCGCCGTGATCCTGTCGATCACCGCCGTCCCGCTCTACCACCGGCTGCGGGTCTACACCGCCTACGAGTACCTCGAAGGCCGTTTCGACGTGAAGACCCGGTCGCTCGCGGCGCTGCTCTTCCTGGTCCAGCGCGGCCTGGCGGCGGGGCTGACGATCTTCGCCCCGGCGCTGGTGCTCTCGGTGATCCTCGGCTGGGACCTCACGGCGACCAACGTCGCCGTGGGCGTGCTGGTGATCGTCTACACCGCCGCGGGGGGCACCCGCGCCGTGAGCTGGACCCAGGGCTACCAGATGGTGATCATCATGGGCGGCATGTTCCTCGCCTTCCTGATCATCCTCTGGCGCCTGCCCGAGGGCGTGGGCCTCATCGACGCCACCCGCGTCGCCGGCACCCTCGGGCGCATGAACGCCATCGACTTCCGCTTCGACCTCGACAACCGCTACAACATCTGGTCGGGGATCATCGCCGGCTGCTTCCTGCAGCTCTCCTACTTCGGCACCGACCAGTCGCAGGTGGCCCGCTACCTCACCGGCCGCAGCGTCACCCAGAGCCGCATGGGCCTGCTCGTGAACGGTCTCGTGAAGGTGCCGATGCAGTTCTTCATCCTCTTCGTGGGCGCCATGGTCTTCGTCTTCTACCAGTTCACGGCGCCCCCGATCTTCTTCAACCCGGTCGAGGTCGACGGCGTGAGGCTCTCGGCCCACGCCGAGCGCTTCGCCGCCCTCGAGGACGACTACCGGAGCGCCTTCGGAGAGCGGCTCGCGCAGGTCGAGGAGCTGGTCGCGGCGAGCTCCGGCGGCAATCCGGCGCGCCAGGCGGCGGCCGAGGCCGAGCTGCGCCAGGCCGACGCGCGGATGGCCGCGATCCGCGAAGACGCCGTGGCGGTGCTGCGCGCCAACAACCCCGGCATGGCGAGCGACACCAATTACGTCTTCCTGAGCTTCGTCGTGGGCTACCTGCCAGTGGGCGTGGTGGGTCTGCTGATCGCCGCCATCCTCTTCGCGTCGATGTCGTCGACCGCGTCGGAATTGAACGCGCTGGCCTCGACGAGCGTGGTCGACCTCTACCGCCGCCTGTTCCGTGGCCGCGCCAGCGAGGCGCACTACGTCGTGGCCTCGAAGGCGGCGACGGTGGTGTGGGGATTGGTGGCGATCGGCTTCGCGGAGCTCTTCCGCGGCCACCAGACCCTGGTCGAGGCGGTCAACATCGTGGGCTCGCTGTTCTACGGCACCATCCTGGGGATCTTCCTCGCGGCCTTCTACGCCCGGCGGCTGGGCGGCGCGGCCGTTTTCGTCGGCGCCGTCACCGCCGAGCTCGTGGTGCTCGCCTTCCACCTGCTCACGGTCCTCGGCTACTTCGACCTCGCCTACCTCTGGTACAACGTCATCGGCTGCACGCTGGTCCTCGCGGTTGCCTTCCTCGTCCAGCCCTTCCTCGGCGGCGCTCCTGCCCGCCGGCCGCCGGCGTGAAGGTTCGGCGATTTTCGGGAATACGCTTGCACTCATATATCGAAGGGTGTATATTGACGGCGCGGAACAGATTCCACTACAGCCCCCCGACATGCCCACCCGGCATGCGCAGGGCGGCGGGCATGACGCCGGGCGCGGGTCGTCCGGGCTGGGTCGTTTCCGGCCGTGTCCGGTAGTGGCAAGGAAAACAAGGAGGAAGACGACTAGCAGGTCTCTAGCAGGCAGGGAAGTCTCGAGAGAACGAGAGATCTTTTCTTTTTCTCCTCCATCGGGCCAAATCCTCTCTCCGTGTTCGGTCAAGAACCATCCCCTCTATCGGGCACCGTCGGAATACTGACCTGACGGGATTGGTATTCGTGTCGTCATTCTGATCCGAAGACGCCGGGGCATTCCCGGAGCCACGCCTTGAGCGTAGGCATTCCGCCGCCTCCGTGGCGCGGGGCGGCTTTTGTACGTCGGGATCGATCGGATCGCGAGATGGGATTCCTTTGCCCATTTGGATCCGGCCCCGACGATTCCCAATCTCTCTCTCAACGTAGGAGATCTTTCATGCGTCCGTCCAAACGTCGAACCATTCTGTTGATCGGAGCTCTGGCGCTGACCCTGGCGCCGCAGCTCTACGGCTACACGGTGCTGCAGATGAGCCTGAACGAGATGACCGACCGGGCCGGCATGATCATCCGCGGCCGGGTGATCGCGGAGAGCGCGGGCACGGTCGCCGCGGGCGGCGTCACCTTCCCCACGGTGACCTACCGGGTCGAGGTCGAGCACGTTTTCAAGGGCTCCATGCCGCCGGGCAAGGACGGCGTCACCGTCGTCGAGGTCACGATGCTCGGAGCCGAGAAGATGGGCGCCGCCAGGGTCGGCAACCTGCAGCGCCTCTCGCCGGTGCCGGACCTGCCGCGCTTCGAGGTGGGCAAGACCTACGTCCTGCTGACCACCCAGCCGAGCTCCATCGGCCTGGTGACGACGGTCGGCCTCGGCCAGGGTGCCTTCGGCATTTTCACCGAGGAAAAGACCGAGATGGCGGTCAACCAGCTCAACAACCAGGGTCTCTTCGACGGTCCGGTGACCTACGCCGTGCTGGCCAACGAGATCCAGAGCGCCATGGCGCAGTGAAGAAGGAGACGATCATGACGACGAATCGAGCCTTCCCCGTCCTGCGCCTCGCCACGGTCTCGGCCCTGGCCGCGCTCCTCGCCCTGCCGGCCTTCGCCGGCGACGCGCTCTTCATCTGCAACAGCGGCGAGCCCTTCCTGTGGCCCGCGGGTGGCGTCAACATCCCCTTCAACCCCGATCAGGGCAACCTCAAGTCCACCCTGCCGATCATCGACAACACCACCGGCGTGACCCTGGTGCAGCAGTCCTTCGACAACTGGACCGACCTGACCACCTCGTCGGTGAGCTACCTGAACGCCGGTCCGCTGCCGGTCAACGTCGACGTCACCAACTTCGGGCCCTGGCTCAACCCGGTGGCGCCCGACGGCTTCAGCGCCATCGTCTTCGACGAGGACGGGCAGATCTTCGACCTGCTCTTCGGCCCCGGCTCGGGCATCCTCGGCTTCGCCAGCCCCGAGTGGGCCGACCTGGTGACCTGTGAGGTCACCGAAGGCGTCTCCTTCCTGAACGGCCCGGCCTTTACCGATCTCACCGCGGCCGAGGACGTGATGACCCACGAGTTCGGCCACTACACGAACCTGGGCCACGTCGAGCTCAACGGCCAGCTCGTCAGCTTCGGCGAGGGCGGCGACGACTCGGGCCCGTCGCCCGACAACACGACCTTCGGCGTGCCGACGTTCGTCGGCACCGAGGTGATCGAGACCATGTACCCGTTCTACTTCGGGCCCCTGGTCGGCACCCTGACGCCGCACGCCGACGACGTCGCCATCATCTCGGCGCTGTATCCCGAGGCCGGCTTCTTCGCCAACACCGGCAGCATCTCGGGCACCGTCTACGCGCCCGACGGCGAGACGCGCCTCTCCGGCGTCAACGTCATCGCGCGCAACGTCGCGAATCCGTTCGTCGACTCGGTGTCGACGTTCTCCGGCGCCTTCACCGACGACACCGCCCAGGCCGATCCCAACGTCGGCATCTTCACCCTGAACGGCCTGACGCCGGGAGCCGAGTACAAGCTCTTCGTCGACGAGGTGACGGCGCTCGCCGGCCGCTTCAGCAACCCGATCCTGCAGCCGCTGCCCGGGCCGGAGGAGTTCCACAACGGCGCCAACGAGGCCGGCAGCAACCCGCCGGACGACCCGACGGACATGGTGAGCCTGTTCCCGTCCGCCGGCATCCCGCTCACCGACGTCGACGTGATCTTCAACCAGCCGGCGCCCGGCGACGCGCTGGCGGTGGGTGACGACGGCTTCGTGCAGCTCTTCCTGCCGTTCACCTTCTGCATCACCGGCCAGCCCTTCGACTCGGTCTTCGTCAACGCCAACGGCAGCCTGACCTTCGGCGCCGGCGACGCCGACTTCACCGAGAGCGAGGCCGAGTTCCTCGCCGGGCCGCCGCGCATCGCCGGCCTGTGGGACGACCTCAACGCCAGCGCCGGCGGCGTCGTGACCTTCGACCAGACCTCGAGCACCTTCACGGTGAGCTACACCGACGTGCCCGAGTGGTTCAACACCGGCGCCAACACCTTCGAGATCAAGCTGCGCGACAACCACCGCGACTGCGTCAAGAGCAGCCACCGCCACCACGCCGAGAGCGCTCCGGAGGACTCGACAAAGTTCCTCTTCCCCGACGTGACGATCACCTACGGCGACGTGGGGATCACCGACGGCCTGGCGGGCGTCAGCGGCGGCGCCGCCGTGACCTCCGGCTTCGAGACCGAGGTCGACCTGACCGGGATTCCCTTCTTCATCCCGATCACGCTCCTCTTCGACGCCGCGGTCTTCGAGCTCTTCGACCTCGACAACGACCTCGCCGGCACCACCAAGCGCTTCTGGGACGTCGGCCGCGCTTTCCGTGACCGGTACGAGAACAACGACTCGCTTTCCTGGGCCAAGACGGTCTCGCTGCCCTTCGACACCATCGACACCAAGCGCGACTACACCGAGATCTCGCCGGCCGGCGACGACGTCGACTACTTCAAGGTGCGCAACCTGAAGGTCGGGCAGACGCTGATCGCCGAGACCGTGACGGGTCAGATCGACAGCGTCCTGGGCGTCTTCAACCGCAGCACCGGCGAGCTGGTGGCCGTCGACGACGACGGCGGCAACGGCTTCCTCTCGCGCGTCGTCTACGAGATCCCCGCCAACGGGGACTACGTGGTGGCCGTGTCGACGTTCCCGGACTTCGACTTCACCGGCGACGGCAACGACGACCCGGTCTTCGGCCAGGGCCGCTACGTGCTCGACGTCCAGGCCATCGACGGCCAGCTCCTGACCCTGGGCGACGACAACTCCGTCGAGGTGAGCTTCGGCTTCACCTTCCCGTTCCAGGGCGGCTCCTACACCAGCGCCTTCGTCAACTCGAACGGCAACGTCACCTTCGGCGCGGGTGACTCCGACTTCTCGGAGAGCCTTCCTGAGCTGCTCGGCAACGCGCCTCGGATCGCCCCGCTGTGGGACGACCTGAGCCCGAACAACGCCGGCCTGGTGGTCTTCAACGAAGGCGACGACTGCGTCGAGATCTCTTTCCTCGACGTGCCGGAGTTCACCACCACCGGCGCCAACACCTTCTCCGTGGTGTTCGACGCCGACGGCAACGTCAACCTCGACTACGGCCCGATCTCGGCCGTCGACGGCCTGGCGGGCATCACCGAGGGAGGCGGCGCCGCCGACAACGGCGCCAGCGACCTCTCCGCGGACGGCCCGTTCTCGGTCACCGGCACGACGTACGAGATCTTCGGCGTCGGCAATCCCAACGACCTCAGCGACGCCTCCGTCGTCTTCGGCGACGACATCAGTTGCGGCGACGAGGGCGGCCGCGGCCACGGCCACGGCCACCACTGGGGTGACGACGACGACGACGACTGATTGACCGTCTTTGTCGTGGCCTCCTGGGGATCCCGCCCGGCGCCGCCGGGCGGGATCTTCTTTCAGGCGTCAGTCACGCCGCAGGGGCTCGGTGAGCGGCAGGATCCACTCGGCGTGCCCGAACCAGGGGTAGGGCACGGCGGTGAGGTCGACCTCGGGGTCGACGAAGGTCTGGTAGTTGCGGCCGTTCAGCGACGCTTCGAGGATGGCCCGCACCTCCACGTCGGCGAAGCCCTCGCGGCGCTTGAGCTCCTCGAGGTGGCGGGCGAACTGCACGATCAGGTGCGGCCGGGTGCGCACCTTGCGGCGCTGGAAGCGCGAGAGGTGGTCCTTGGGGCTGACCTTCCACATCCTGCCGCTCGCCGGGTCCGTGACCACGAAGTAGCCGCGCGCCGACTTGTCGCGCAGCTTCATGTGCCAGGAGAAGTTGTGGCCCTCCTCCGTCCAGTGGACGGTGCCGGGGATCGCCAGGTGGCGCAGTGGCACCAGCACGTTGACGGCGCCCCAGAGCGCCAGCAGCGCCAGAGCTCGGCGCTCGCCGCGCGACGGCTCGTGCGCCGGCGTCGTCTCCTGTGCGGCCTCGTCGTCGCCGCGGCGGAACGGCTCGTCGAGGTGGAAGGCCAGGAGCCCCACGCCGAGGGCTCCGACCGCCACGTGTACCCAGGCGAAGTCGTTGGGAAGGAAGCCGCCGGTGAAGCCGCCGAACACGCAGCCGGCCGACAGCGCCGGGCCGCGCAGCGGATGGCCTCGCCTCAGCTCGCGCCACACCCGCCGTGGCCAGTCGGGGGGAAAGAAGATCACCGAGCCGGCGATCATCGTCCACGGAAAGATGCCGATGTCGAAGAGCCGCGAGTTCATGAAGTGGAAGGTGAGGACGGCGAGGAAGCCGAAGGCGCGGGTGCGCCGGCTGAGGAGCAGGAAGGGCGCCGTCAGGTCGAGCAGCAGCGAGCCGTAGGCCGCCGCCCACACCACGGGCTCGTCAGTGAAGTACTCCCCGATCACCGGGAACTCGGTGCGGTCGGCGAGCCACTCGCGAATCGGCTCGCCGCGCAGCCAGTCGCCGTTGAGCTTGGCCACGCCGCCGAAGAAGTACGGCACGCCGACCTGGAAGCGCAGCAGCCAGATCGACCAGCCGGGCACCTCTGAGGCGCGCAGCCGGGGCCGCCGGAGGGCGTCGAGGGAGCAGCAGCGGGGCGCCGGCACGAAGATCATCAGGAAGGCGATGGTGCAGACCAGGTAGAGGTGGTTCAGGTAGCGCGCCTGCTCGACCAGGAAGAAGTAGGTGATGAGCACGAAGAGCGCCGTCGCGCTCAGGCGGTAGAAGAGCCCCAGGAGCGCCATGGCGGCGGCCACCGCCATGACCACGATCAGCGCCTTCATCGTCCCCGCCGAGAACGGCTCGACGAAGGTGAAGGGCCAGAACTTGAAGTACATCTCCCTGCCGCTGAAATAGCGCTCGACCCACCCGTGATCGAGGAATCGCCATGCCTCCCAGACCAGGACGCCGTAGAAGGCGATGCGGAAATAGGCCAGGCCGGCGGCGTCCATGGGCGCCAGCAAAGCCGTGACGAGGCGCCGCCACCGCGAGCCGCCGGGGTGCTCGGTCTGCGCTTTCGCCGTCATTTCCTTCTCCTTGAGCGGATCGCGTGTCGTCCCGGG